>JAIMKT010000012.1:8566-27359 GCA_020692245.1 Microcoleus sp. GA_180221_E-2-1-MAG-45_12 | reverse complement strand
CCCTATTCCCGTGGTGGCGATGGCAAGTTGACCCTCAAGGGCGGTGTGCGGGAAGTTTTGGCGGCAGAGGCTTTATTTAAGCTGGGGGTGAAAACTTCTCGGTGTTTGAGCCTCATTGAAACGGGGGAAGGACTCTGGCGGGGCGATGAACCTTCGCCTACTCGGTCTTCGGTAATGATTCGGTTTAGTCGATCGCACATCCGCTTCGGCACTTTCGAGAGATTACATTATTTCCAACGCCCTGATCTGATCCAAAAGCTTCTTGATCACGTGATTCATTACTATTATCCATCCCTAGAAACTCAAGGAAATAGTCAAGATAATCCAGCAGAAAAATATGCTCTTTTCTTTAAGGAATTAGTCGGACGGGTAGCGAAATTAGTTGCCCAATGGATGCAAGCCGGATTTTGTCATGCGGTGTTAAATACAGATAATATGTCCATCACTGGGGAAAGTTTTGATTATGGCCCCTACGCTTTTATTCCTACCTTTGATCTGAATTTCACCGCCGCCTATTTTGATCACTACCGCCGCTATTCCTACGGCAATCAACCGGGAATTTGTAAGCTGAATTTAGAAATGTTAGGCAGGGTTCTAGTCCCCGTAATTGATGCTCAGGCGATCGAGGAAAGTTTGCAGCTATTTGATGATATCTATTGGCAGAATTACCGAGAATTAATGCTCAAAAAATTAGGATTTATTAATCTAGATACCCCTGAATCTGCCGAATTAGTATTATTGACTGGTCAGTTATTACAAGCATCACAAATTGGCTACCATCATTTCTTTTATACCCTAGGGCAGGTTTTTCAATCCTCTTGGTGGGAAAGCCCAGAAAGTTTACCAGCTTGGCAAGTATTTAGCGACTCTCCAACCCCAGAAATTTATAGCAAATGGACTGAACTTTATTATCATCTCCTTCAAAGTTTATCCCTAGAGGAAGTGCAACTAATTAGCTCCCGACTCCAAGCTACAAACCCTCAAGTTACCCTGCTCCGTCCAGTAATTGAATCGATCTGGCAACCAATTACTGATGATGACAATTGGCAACCTTTTTATGATCTACTGGCGCAAATTCAAAATGGATAAAGATGATTAGAGTAATGAGAAATCGGGCAGTTTTTTAATGACCAAGAACACAAGAGTGTTGATTTTAGGTGGATCGGGAGAAGCGGCAGTATTAGCTCATAAAATTAAGGAGATTGCGGGAGTAGAGGCGATCGCTTCTTTTGCAGGTCGGACTAAACAACCTACTGCCCTGACCATCAATTCTCGGACGGGTGGTTTTGGTGGGGCAACGGGGTTAGCAGACTATCTACGCCGGGAAAAAATTGATCTTTTAATTGATGCCACCCATCCCTTCGCTGCCCAAATTTCTGTTAATGCTGCTCAAGCTGCGTCAGCCTGTGGGATTCCTCGATTGATGTTAAGTCGTCCAGCATGGGAAAAATTACCGGGCGATCGTTGGCTTGAAGTCGCAAGTAATCAAGCTGCGGCGAATATGTTACCGGGGTTAGCTACACGGATTTTTCTCACCATTGGTCGGCAAGAACTGGCAACCTATGCCCACTTAAAAGATGTCTGGTTTTTGATGCGGATGATCGATCCACCAGAACCTGATATAACCATACCACCCGGAAAATTATTATTGGAACGGGGCCCTTTTTCCTTGGAGTCGGAGCGATCGCTCTTGCAGGAATATCAAATCGGGGCGATCGTTAGCAAAAATAGCGGTGGTGAAGCTACCTATGCCAAGATTATCGCCGCCAGAGAGTTAGGATTACCTGTAGTCATGGTGCAACGTCCACCAGAACCAGCAGGGGAAAAAGTAGCGGATGTTAAAAGTGTTATGGCATGGTTAGAAAAAAAGCTATAAATCAAAAAGTTAAATTATGACTTGACCACAACCCACTGGGTTACAGGAGCCATTGCTTTCCAACCTAAGAATTTGCCGACTGGTTCAGCTTTTTGAATCCCAATTCGAGTTAGTTCTCCTCCTAGTTTACTCTGCCATTGCAGTAGGGTTAATTCACTTTCCACGGTAACAGTATTGGCGACAAGACGACCGCCCGGACGCAATGCTGACCAACAGCTTGATAATAAATCGGGGATGGTGATCCCGCCACCAATAAAAATAGCATCGGGCTGGGGTAAATCTTGGAGGGCGATCGGGGCGGTTCCGGCGACGATTTGCAGATGGGGTGTGCCTAGGGCGATCGCATTATCAGCTATGTATTGTAGTCTGGTGGGATGATGTTCGATGGCAATACTCTGGCAACGGCGATCGCTCCGCATCCATTCAATGCTAATAGAACCACAACCCGCCCCCACATCCCACAGTAATTGTCCGGGCAAGGGAGCCAAGGCTGCAAGAGTGATGGCTCGAACTTCTTTTTTTGTCAGTTGTCCATCGTGATGGTAGGCAACATCAGGCAGTCCGGGGAGGCGAGGCGTAAGCAGAAAGGGTTGGGAGGGGATGCAGGTGATGGCAATGATGTTCAAATCTGCAATATCTGTTGCCTTCCAACTGGCGGCGATACCTGCAATTCGGCGTTCTTGGGTTCCCCCTAAATGCTCTAAAACGATGATCTGACTTTCACCAAAACCTCGATCGATGAGAATCTGGGCAACGATCGCTGGAGTCTGGGCATCGGCACTCAGTACCAATAATTTTGCTCCCGGATAAAGCACCGCATTCAACAAAGCCGGGGGACGACCGCACAAACTCAAGGTTTCCACCTCCCTCCGTGACCACCCCAAACGACTACAGGCGAGACTAAAAGCCGAAGGAGCCGGAATAATCGTCATTTCTTCAAGGGGAAACTGGCGGGTGAGGGTAACACCAATGCCGTAACACATGGGATCACCGCTTGCCAAAACGCAGACAGATTGACCACGACAGCGGATGATTTCATTTATAGAATCTTGGATAGGAGAAGTCCAGAGTAGTTTTTCTCGCTGATCCTCGATCGGTAACATCCCTAGATGGCGTTCACCACCAACAATCACTGTAGCTAGGGAGAGGAGATGCCGACCCGCAGAATTTAGCCCCTCTAACCCGTCTTCGCCAATACCCACGATCGATAGCCATTTCGTCTTGCAACCGGAATCTGTCATGTCTAAAAAAATTGAACTGTGGTATGATCTCTAAGCTTGTCTTTGGGAAAGTCCGGTGTGATTCCGGTACTGGGCCGCAACTGTAATCAAGTTAAAAGTCAAAAGGCAAAAGTAAAAACTCAAGAGTAACAATTTAAGAGCAGAAAAGAGCATACTCAAGAGTATATTTTACCTTTTTCTTGTGAGTCAGAATGCCAATTACTAGCTTTTTTTTGAGTAGATAGAAACCTAGGCTCTAATTTTCTAGCTACTTCTCTGCGTCCCATGGAGAAAAAACAATTGTGAATTGGTTAGTTAAAGAAAATGTTTGTCCGGGTTTGTTTTATGGAACCCCAGCTCAAGACGGGTTTTTAGTTCGCATCCGTACCCCCGGCGGCATCCTAGAGGCTCAACAGGGAAGGGAGATCGCTACTTTGCTCGACCAGTGGGCTACTACGATCCAAGTCACCAACCGAGCCAATCTGCAAATTCGTGGCGTTCAAGAATCACCTACTTTAGCAAACTTTCAAACTTTACAAAAATTAGGATTAGCCGCTTCCAATCCTAGTATTGATCACCTCCGTAATATCATGGGCAGTCCCACGGCAGGAATTGACAGCCAAGAATTAGTTGATACTCGAGAATTAATCAAAGAATTAGATAACTTCATCCAAAATCATCCAGAAATTGCAGCGCTAAGTCCTAAATTTAGCATCGGCATTGATGGGGGCGGGGCTGTGGGGATTGGGACTCGATCGAGTGTAGCTTGGGAACACCGCTATAACGAGATTCAACTATCAGCAATTGCCGTAAATAATCAGCAAAATCAGCCAAATGCAACTTCTAATCTAGCCTTTCGATTAGCCCTCGGCGGTGATAAACAATTGGAGCAAACTGACATCCTAATTGCACCAGAAAACTGTTTATCTGTGGTGGCAGCATTGGTAATAGTTTATCTAGATTATGTCCAACAAAACCCGTCTATAAATGGCAAAAAAAATCGGATGAAACACTTACTAAAAGATTGGGGAGTGGAAAAATATCTAGAACAAGTTAATTCTCAATTAAATCATCCTCTAGAGCAGACTTTTAGCTCTCGTTCTTGGAGTCCATTGGAGCCTACTGCTCAACCCTATTCTTATCTAGGAATTCACGATCAAAAACAAGCCGAATTAGCTTATGTTGGCTTGCCCTTAAGATTGGGAAAGTTGACGGCGGATCAACTAAGGGGATTGGGAGAACTATCGGAAACTTTTGGTAGCAGTCAGTTCCGATTAACCCCTTGGCAAACCGTGATCCTGCCCGATATTCCTAAGGAAAAAGTGCCAGATTTGTTACTAAAACTAGCCTCCCTGGGATTGTCTGCTGGTGTGGGATGGGATGCGGTGATCGTCGCCTGTGCTGGAAAACCGGGTTGTGGGAGGTCGGCTACGGCAACTCAAATTCATGGAGCCATCCTTGCCGATTATTTGCAGCAGGTGCTTCCAGAGTATCTAGGCGATCGTTCAACGGGGAATATTCCTGTTAATATTCATCTGACAGGCTGTGATAAATCCTGCGCTCAACCCAGCCCCGCAGAAATCACCCTTTTGGGAACAACAATTGAGCAGAATGGTGAGCTAATTGAAGGCTATAAAGTTTATCTTGGCGATGGTAAACAATCATTAAAATCTCAAATATTTACAGGAGAATTTGCGAAGATTCCCTCACTGATCGCAAAAATTTTAACCACCCTAAAAGTAGATAGTCAGCAAGATGAATAAGATGGAATATATTCGGAATGGTAACGAAATTTATCAAAAATCCTTTGCAATTATTCGAGCTGAAACTAACTTAGCAGGTCTAGCAGACGATTTGGCTCACGTGGCGGTTCGTCTAATTCATTCCTGTGGGATGATTGATATTGTCAAAGATTTAGAAGCATCAGCAGCGGCGGTGAAAATCGGTCGAAATGCTCTGAATCAGGGAGCTTCAATTCTCTGTGATTCTCAGATGGTAGCTAATGGGATTACCAAAGCTCGTTTACCCCAAAATAATCAGATTATTTGCACTCTCAACCATCCCGAAGTCAGCGAATTAGCCCAGCAGATTAACAACACTCGATCGGCCGCCGCCCTAGATTTGTGGCTACCCCATGTAGCTGGATCAGTGGTTGCCATTGGGAATGCGCCGACGGCACTTTTTCGCCTCCTGGAATTACTAGATGAAGGTATCCCCAAACCTGCCTTGATTTTAGGCTTTCCGGTGGGATTTGTGGGTGCAGCAGAATCGAAAATGGAATTAGCCGCCAATAGTCGGGGTGTGCCTTTTATTACCCTACACGGACGGAGGGGAGGAAGTGCGATCGCCGCCGCCGCCGTCAATGCCTTAGCAAAAGAGAATGAATTATGAATAAATTAGGAAAACTTTACGGATTAGGAATTGGGCCCGGCGATCCAGAATTGCTGACGCTCAAAGCCCACCGAATTTTAACAACTGTACCAGTGATTGCTTATCCGACCATGGAAAATGGCAAGGTTTTGGCTCGGGCGATCGTGGCGGATTTTATGCTTCCCCACCAGATAGAAGTTCCCATGCCCTTGCCGTTTAGTGTCGATCGCAGTTCTCAACCCCATTATGATATTGCTGCTGAAAATATTGCCGAACATTTAAATTTAGGTACGGATGTGGCGGTGTTGTGCGTGGGCGATCCGATGTTGTACGGGACATTTATGTACATATTTAATCGTTTATCTAAGCGGTTTTCTATCGAAGTCGTCCCCGGAATTTCTTCAGTAATGGCAAGTGCCGCCATGCTGGGTGTTCCCATTACTTATCGTAATGATGTATTTAGCATTATGCCCGCCACGTTAGAAGCCGAAATATTACGCGATCACCTAGCTTATGTCGATGCGGCAGCGATTATTAAATTAGGCAGACATTTCCCAAAAGTTCACCAGGTTCTTGACGAGTTAGGGTTACTAGAACGCGCCCTCTATATTGAACGTGCTACCTTACCTAATCAGCGAATTATCCCCATTAACGAACTCGACCCAGGAGCTGTTACCTACTGGTCATTAATTCTGATTCCTAGTCGAACTAAACCCCAATGAAACCACCAGTAATTGTTATCTTGACCGAGACTAGCATCACCGTTGCTCGGAAAATCCAAACTGCTATCCCAGAATCTGTGATTTATGGCTTGGTAGATCGCACTCGATCGGCGGATTTTACGTACACGAATTTTGGGGAAACAGTGCGAGAATTTTTCCAGACTGGCACGCCAATTATGGGGATTTGTGCGGCGGGGATTTTGATTCGGACTTTGGCACCTTTGTTAACAAATAAATGGCAAGAACCGCCTGTATTAGCGATCGCCGAAGATGGTAGTGCCGTAGTCCCTTTGTTGGGAGGGTTGCAAGGAGTTAATCATCTGGCTCGACAAATTGCCTCGGTTTTGCAAGTTGCCCCGGCGATCACAACCACTGGTGAGATCAGATTTAAGACAACTTTACTCTCGCCACCCTTGGGTTATCAGTTAGTGAATCCTGATGATGCGAAGAAGTTTTTGGCAGATTTGTTGGCAGGGGAAAAGGTAAAATTAATCGGCACAGCAGACTGGTTAGAAAATAGTAATTTGCCAATTTCCGCAGAGGGAAAACTGACGATCGAGATTATCCCTAAAGATAAATTAGAATTAGCAAAACCTAGTACAAATTGCTTAGTTTATCTGCTTGAAGAGGCAACCCAAACTAAAGAGAAGTTAGAGCTTTCT
Source organism: Microcoleus sp. GA_180221_E-2-1-MAG-45_12 (assembly GCA_020692245.1). Classification (GTDB taxonomy): domain Bacteria; phylum Cyanobacteriota; class Cyanobacteriia; order Cyanobacteriales; family JAAUUE01; genus JAAUUE01. The sequence goes on along the minus strand of JAIMKT010000012.1, from coordinate 20,509 downwards.
CAAGGAAATGTTAGCTCCCAAAGTCAAGGTAAATTAGCGATTGTGGGAACGGGACCAGGGGCGATGAATTGGATGTCTCCAGAAGTCCGAGAAGTGCTAGAAAAAGCTACGGATTGGGTGGGCTATAAAACCTATTTGGACTTGGTGGAATCACTCCGCAAACCAGAGATTGTGCGCCATGAATCTGATAACCGGGTGGAACTCGATCGAGCCGAGATAGCTCTGGATTTGGCTGCTCAGGGGCGATCGGTGGTGGTGGTTTCTTCGGGGGATCCGGGCATTTATGCCATGGCGGCGGCGGTGTTTGAGGTATTAGAAAAAAAGGGAAAACCCGCATGGGAGGCGATTACTATTCAGGTATGTCCGGGAATTTCGGCGATGCAAGCGGCGGCAGCGAGTATTGGCGCACCTTTGGGTCATGATTTTTGTGCGATTTCCCTCTCAGATATTCTCAAACCGTGGGAAGTGATTGCTCGGCGCATTGAGTTGGCAGCCCAAGCAGATTTGGTGATTACTTTTTATAATCCTGTGTCTAAAGAGCGGACTTGGCAATTGGAGAAGGCAAAGGAGATTTTACTGCAATGGCGATCGCCCCAAACTCCGGTCGTGTTAGCACGTAATCTGGGGCGAAATGGGCAGACGGTGACAGTGAAATTGCTAGAACAGTTAACCATCGCAGATGCAGATATGCGGACGGTAATTTTGATCGGCTCAAGCAAAACTCGAATTGTTCAGCAAGGGACTACAAAGCAGTGGGTTTATACTCCACGTCACTACTAGAAATCGAGTTTTTAACCGTGAATCTAGTTCATCTTCCTAGACAAAAAGCAGGTTATTGGGGAGAGAGGCGGAGAATGGTATCTGCACCCCGGCTGCCAGCCCCGTAGCCATCACCGTTGGAAGTGGAAACGTAGACATAGCCATCAGCCACTGCTACAGCCCGGAGTCTGCCGTACTCATTGCTCAAGAGATTTTCTACTCCAGAAATTTGCTGCCCGTTAATGGTGAATCGTTGCAGAGATTGTCCCCGGAGATTGGCTACAAACAGATTGCCTTGCCATTGGGGGAAGCGATCGCCCGTATAAAAAGCTGCACCACCGGGGGCTGTAGCTGGAGTAAATTCCATCAGGGGAGCTTCTAAGCCTGCTTGGGTTTGGGAATGGTGAATCAGGGGCCAGCCGTAGTTTTTGCCAGCCTCCACCACGTTGATTTCATCGCCACCCCCCGGTCGATCGTTCCCGGTTGGGCCATGCTCGGCTTGCCAAATTAAACCAGTTTCTGGCTGAAATGCCATGGCTTGAGCGTTACGATGTCCATAGCTAAATACTTCTGATTTTGCCCCCGCCCTGCCCACAAAGGGATTATCTACAGGAATTGTGCCATCAGCTTCGAGGCGGAGAGTCTTCCCCTTCAGGTTTCCCAAGTCTTGGGCGAGATCCCATTTTCCCCGTTCCCCAAGGGAGATATAAAGTTTACCATCGCTACCAAAGCCAATCCGAGAACCAAAATGCTTGGTGTTATTATCCACGGGTTCAGCATTGAAAATCTGTCGATCGAACACTAACCCTGTCCCCGTATCCCGGAATCGAGCCACCCTCGTGTGCATTGCGCCGTTAGTTTCCACTGTATAGGCAAGATAGACGAGTTTGTTATTGGCATAATCAGGGTGGAGGGTCATATCCATTAAGCCTCCCTGTCCCCTAGCTCTGAAGTTTTCGAGGGTAACGGGGTAGGGGGTGAGGTCTAGCTGTTGGTTGCGAAGGATCCGTACTCTTCCGGCTCGCTCCAATACAAAGATGCGTCCATCGGGTGCTGGCTCCAAATCCCAAGGAACCTCTAAACCAGTGGCGATCGTTTCCACCTTGAACTGTACTGGAGTAGTAGATTTGTCCGCAGCTACTGAAGAGTCCCCAGCTTGATTAGCGGAATTAGTTTGGTCAACAGGGGAAATAGCTTCTGAGGGTGTTTGGGCGGTTGAGACTTGATTCGTGGATGGGCTTTGTTGACAAGCGATCGTAAGAGTGGCTAAACCCAAGAGAGCTAAAGACAATTGTAGTTTGTGGGTAGTGAGCATAATTTTATGGAGCTAAATATTGCTAGATGGAGGCTTTGACAAATTGGATTGATAATTAGATAGAGACGATAAGCCACCATTCCTAAGTATATCTAGTATAACTAATTGATTTATTGGTGACAAAATCCCCAGCGATCGCCCATACCTTAAAACACGAAAAAACACTAATATCTATGACTGGCAGGGCTTGATTTTAAACTTAATTTTAATTTTTCTAGTTCTGGCTTGGTTAGATCTCGCCATTGTCCGGGCTGAAGATCTGTGATGGTCAAATGCTCGATCGCCTGCCTCACCAATCTTAAAGTTGGGAAACCCACGGCCGCAGTCATCCGCCGGACTTGACGATTTTTCCCTTCAATTAATCCCATTTCTAGCCAACTAGTGGGAATACTCTGGCGGTAACGGATGGGGGGTTCCCGTGGAGGCAGGGCTGGGGTGGGGATGGCTCGGACTTGGGCGGGTTTGGTGCGGTAGTCTTGAATTGTGACTCCCCGGCGTAACTGCTCTAGGTGGGCGGGTTCGGGGATACCTTCTACCTGTACCCAGTAGGTGCGCTGGTGTTGAAATTGGGGATGGGCAAGTTGATGTTGGACTTTGCCGTTATTGGTGAGGAGTAATAAGCCTTCGCTGTCTCGATCGAGCCGACCCACTGCATACACATCTGGCACATTAATATAATCTTTAAGAGTTTGTCTTTGTCCCTCAGCATCGGTAAATTGACAGAGGACATTGTAGGGTTTATAAAATAATAAATAACGATACATATATTATTAGCTAAATAAGGCTACTTCTCTGGCTGCTCGGTGTAATAAAGAATGGCGATAAATTAAAGATTTTAGATCATCAGCATAGCCGCCACCAATGACACAAGCCACGGGATAACCAGCTTGGACACAGGTACTTAAAACCTGCATTTCTCGGCGATAGATGCCTGTATCTGTCAAGCAAAGTTTTCCTAATTTATCGCTATGATGGGTATCAACTCCCGCATCGTAGAAGACAATATCTGGTTTAATTGTTGATAGTAAATCGGGTAGATAATTGGCTAGGGTTTGCAAATATGCATCATCTTCCATTCCTTCTGGTAAAGCAATATCTAGATCACTTTTTTGCTTCGTGCTGGGAAAGTTAATGGCGCAGTGCATGGAGAAAGTAAACACGTTGGGATCGTCTTGAAAAATAACCGCAGTGCCATCCCCTTGATGGACATCTAAATCAATAATTAGAATCTTTTTAACAAGATTTTCTTGCAGTAGAACCCGTGCAGCGATCGCCAAATCATTGAAAATACAAAACCCGGAGCCGTAACTAGGGAAAGCATGGTGAGTTCCTCCGGCGGTGTTGCAAGCAAGACCATGCTTTAGGGCTAATTTGGCAGTAAGGATTGTTCCCCCCACAGCGATTCTTGTTCGTCCGGCGAGGGCTTTGCTCCAAGGTAAACCGATGCGGCGCTGGGCTTTCGGGTCTAGGGTTCCTGCCCAATAGTCTTGGACATACTCAGGGCTATGGACTAGCTCAATGGTGGCAAGATCGGGAAGTTCGGGGGCGTAAATGTCTTCTGGGGTAATGACTCGATCGAGGAGTAACAATTCCTGCAACAACCGAAATTTAGACATGGGAAACCGATGCCCCGGTGGCAAGGGAGCAACATAATCGGGGTGATAAACTACGGGTAAATGTTTCACTCCTGTAAACCCTTGACGTAGGCTCGGACTTGAAGATCAATCCCCGTGATCGCAGTGCCCACAACCACAGCGTAGGCTCCTAACTTTAGGGCTTCTTGGCATTGGGCGATCGAGGAAACTCCCCCTTCACAAATAACCGGAACCCGGAACTGGGCTACCATGGCTTTGAGGAGATCAAAACCCGGCGGTGAGAGATGTTTAGTGGCTTGAGTGTAACCATACAAAGTTGTGCCAAGGATATCTGCCCCAGCAGCCACGGCAGCGATCGCGCCTTCGAGGGTATCCACATCCGCCATGACGAGCTTCCCCGACTCTCCATGAATTTTTTTGATGATCTCCTCCATCTTTTCTCCTTGGGGACGGGGACGCAGGGTGGCATCGATAGCAATGATATCCGCCCCCACCGCCGCTACAGTCATCGCATCCACATACCGGGGGGTAATGTAAACTTCACTATCGGCAAACTGCTGTTTCCAAAGACCAATAATCGGCACATCTACCTCCTGACGAGTAGCATGAATATGGCTGGGGCTATCGATCCGCACGGCTACGGCTCCTTGGTTGACAGCAGCTTTTGCCATGGCAGCAATAATCGTGGGGTTATGGAGGGGAGAATCGGCTGGCGCTTGGCAGGAGACAATTAAGCCATGATGTAATTTTTGCAGCATAACTGATGGGAAATTGGGTTGGGGATAAGTTGAAAAATCAGGATCGCTATACTAGAAAATTATTAGGGAATTTGGGAAAAATAATGATGAATTATCAAGATGTTTTAGATTTTTGGTTTGGGCAGGAGACTGATCCAGAGTATGGCACGGTGAGGAGTCAATGGTTTACCAAGAATCCAGACTTTGATGACCAAATGCGATCGCTATTTCTGCCCCACTATCAACAGGCTGCCTCTGGGAAATTAGAGATTTGGCAAGACCAGCCCCACAGTTGTTTGGCTTTGATTATTTTACTAGATCAGTTCCCCCGGAATGCTTTTCGAGAGACACCCCAAGCCTTTGCTACCGATCCTTTAGCCTTGGCTGCTACTAATTTTGCCCTCGATCGACGCTTTGATCAAGATTTACTCCCTGTCCAGCGCTGGTTTATCTATCTGCCCCTCGAACACGATGAAAACTTGGCAAATCAGGAGCGATCAGTGCAGTTATTTCTCGCCCTCAAAGACGATCCCCACAGTGGCGATACCTATAACTACGCTCTCCGCCATCGAGATATTATTGCTAAATTTGGCAGATTTCCCCACCGTAACGCAATTCTCGGCAGACAAAGTATCCCAGCCGAAATAGAGTTTCTGCAACAGCCGGGTTCTAGTTTTTAATCACACATCACCTTGTTTGATGAACGGGACTAAATGCAGCATAAAATCACGCTTGCCGATCGTAGCCCCCGCCATCCGCAGAATATTGTAGGTGGTGGTTAGATGAAAATAAAAGTTGGGCATTAAAAAATCGTCTACATAGGAGCGTCCAGATAGTTCTAGGTATAAGCCTTGCCCCAGATCAATGCGCTGAGTTTCTGCAAGTTGAGCATCGGTAATATTGATCCTTGCCAACAGTTCCTTCGTCTCCGAAATATGACCATGCGCCTCAGCCAAAGATGCGACATCGGGGTTTAAGTTATCCATCGACTTTCCTAAACACCACAAGGCAAAGTTGCGGGGCTGATTACAGGTAAAGGCAACTTGTGTGCCGAAAGGAAGCATATCGGATGCTATGCGGCGCTGCAATAGAGATTCTATATCATCTGTAAAAGGGCTCTCCGCTATCTTTAAGAGATGGCTCAGGGTATCAAGGCGAGAACTAAAAATATTTTGGAGGGCAATGATCTGCTGATTTTCCATAGGGTTTCTGGGGATATGTACGTTTATGATGGAGGGCGGCAAAATACAGTGGTGATACTAAATCTGGTTTGTTGAATACTTATGTTTGGCGGCTGAAGCCACTACTACAAGAGCAAAGTTAGCTTTTTTTGTCCGGTTCCTCAACTGTTTAGGATTGTTTAGGATTTCTTTTTGCCAATGAACTGCACGACAGAAGCTAGCCCCGTATGATATTTTCCCTCACAGACTTCTCGCTCCAGTTCACGCAACAGAATCGGTTCGCAGTTGGGAAACTCCCGCTCAATCTTGGCTTTGGTCATCAACATATCAGAATCTTTTGGCCCTCCAGTATTGTACGCAAGTTGGTTTTCCGTGTAGGCTTCAAGCAGGATAATGCCGCCGGGTTTCAGGCAACGCTCCACTAATGGGTAAAGCTTATGTCGAATTGCGCTGGGTAAATGGGCAAAAATTGAAATGACTGAGCCGTAATAATTCGCCTCTGGTGCAAACATTTCCAGATCAGCAACTTCCGTTTGGATTTTTACGCCCTTGGCAAGAGCTAGGGCTTGGGCTTTGGTAAGTCCAACTTCTGATCCATCAATCCCATGTACTTCTAACCCCAAATCGGCAAGAAATACGGCGTTTCGACCTTCGCCCTCTGCCAAGGATAGTACAGGGCTGACTAGCTTCTTTGCATGTTCAGCAAGAAACGAATTCGGCTCAGTTCCGTATATGTATTCATCCACGGTGTAGCGTTGGTTCCACATAATATCCTCCAAATTCCTAACCCGTCACTCTATAATCAAGCACCAAAACTCCGTTATCGTAAATCTTGCGATCGAGCAACTCTAAAGCCGTTTGCGGAATTACCCCAGAAAAAAGTGGAATCCCTGCACCCATCAAAAAGGGATTAACCTTGAGAATTAGTTGGTCGATTAAGTGGTTAGTAAAAAGGGCTGTAGCTAAATTTCCGCCACCACAAAGCCAAATCCCTTTGCCGGATTCATTCTTGAGAGCTTTGATAAATTCGATCGCATTTTCTGAAATTAGCTTAACGTTTTCATCGGGGCTTTGTTGCATACTCTGGGAAAAGAGATATTGCTTCATGTGCGAGTAAGGACTTGTCACGCCATCTTTCAAGCCTACTTCATAGGTTTTTCGACCCATAAGAACAGTATCAAAATATTTGTTTTCAGCATGAATACCCATTAAATCCCGTAGATGGGATGGAACTATCTCTGGAAAAGATGCAAATAGATCTGCTAAATATTTACTGTCTTGGGAAAATCCATCATGGGAACCATCGGTATGGGCAATAAACCCATCAACGCTGCAAGCTACAAAATAGGTAAGGTTTTGCATTTTCCCTCCCTCTAGGAATTAGAAAACAATATTTTGGTAAGTCTCCTCGCTATAAAAAATTGGCGTTGCTGATTGGCAGTACGAATTATCAAAGGTGCAGATTTGTAATAAAGCAATTACTACAAGACTTTTAAGATTTTGCACAAATAATTTTCGTATCTTCAATTAAGCAACGCCGAACATTTAATCAACACATTTAATCGACTCTAGCCAGTTTCCAAAGTAGTTGATTAGGAGACTTTGATTAGATTTTGGCAACACCGAAATAAATAGCTGCTACGAGAAAATTAACTGCAAGGAGTAGCAAAGCCCAGCTAGAGCGGAAGGTGTAGGGAAATTTTCCTTTGGGGGAAGTAGGGGTTTTAGTCATGGGATCAGTCCTCAATTGGTGAAATAATAATTGTGAAATAATAAAGAAACTATGAAGATTATAGTGGCTGTCGGGGATCAGTATCCTGAGTTCGATCGATATTTTATTTAAACTTTACCTACTTTTTTTGAAGCAAGTTAATCTTGATCTAGATTTGTTAGTTAGATTCATTGGTTAGATTTGTTGCTGATTTTTGGGGTTAATCAATTCACTTAAACCTTCCCCCAGCAAGGATAAACCCACTACCATCAAGGTCATGGCCAGCCCCGGAAAAAAGGCAGTCCACCAAATCCCTGTGGGCAGGGCATCGAGAGCTTGGCGCAGGTCGTTTCCCCATTCGGGAGTACCGGGAGGCAGTCCCAACCCTAGAAACCCTAAACCACCAAGGACAAGGATGGCATCAGCAGCATTGAGGGTAAAAATCACTGGCACACTAGGAATCACGTTGAGAAATAGATAGCGAGACAGGATTGTCCAAGTATTTGCCCCCAGAGCTTGGGCGGCTTCCACAAATAGTTCAGATTTTACGCTCACGGTTTGGTTGCGGACAATTCGATAATACTGGGGAATATAGGAAATACTCAGGGCGATCGCTGCATTCACCACGCCCCTGCCCACCACAAAAGCCAGAGTCACCGATAATAGCAAACCCGGCAGAGTGTAGATTGTATCCATCAGAAATAATAGGAGTCGATCGAGCTTTCCGCCCAGATAGCCACTAACTAATCCCAAGGGAACACCGATCAACAAACTCATCAAGGTTGCCAACACCACCACCTGAAGAGCAGCTTGGGAGCCAAAAATTGTTCTAGAAAGAACATCATAGCCCTGTTTAGTCGTGCCGAACCAGTATTCAGCACCGGGAGGTTCATGGGTGGGATTGATCAAAGAAGTTGTCGGGTTTTGAATCCATCCCCAAGACTGCATCAGGGGCGCACAAAAGGCAAGGAAAATAAACCCCAAGGTCAGCACTAAGCCCGCCATAGTCATCCGCCCAGAGAGGGTTTTGAGGTTTAGGAAACGCAAAAAATTAAAAAAACTAGGGGTCGATCGAGGTACATCTGGTCGAGAGTCATTCATAGGGAGTTAATTAAAAGCATTTAGACTGAGCATTTGGATTGAGCATTTAGGCAGAAATTTGCTCACTGCCAAAACTTTGTTTCATAGGAATAATAATAATAAATTCTGTCCCTTTCCCTAACTCTGACACAAAAGATAGAGTTCCTTGATGCTTATCCGCAATAATTTGATAGCTGATTGCCAAACCTAACCCCGTGCCTTTGCCGACATCTTTGGTAGTAAAAAATGGATCAAAAAGTTTTAGCTGTGCAGATTCAGGAATTCCCGAACCATTATCAGCAATGTGGATCTCGACTTTGTGATAGTCAACTCGTTTTGTGCTAATTGTGATACACAGATTTTGTTGGGGGGAATTCGTTCCTTCTAGGGCATCAATGGCATTCGCAATAATGTTCATAAATACTTGATTGAGTTGGGCTGCATAACATTCTATAGGTGGAAGTCGATCGTAATTTTTGATAATTTTAATTTCTGGTCGATCGCCCCTAGCTTTTAACCGACTTTGGAGAATCATTAAGGTACTATCAATGCCCTCATGAATATCCACTTCTTTCACCTCTGACTCATCCATCCTAGAGAAATTGCGTAGGGAGAGGACAATCTTTTGAATGCGATCGGCCCCCACCTTCATAGAAGTAATTAGTTTAGGTAAATCTTCCTTAATAAAATCTATTTCTATATCATCTTCTAGCCCCTTAATTTCCTCCGTAGGCGCAGGGGAAAATCTTTGGTACAAACTCAAAAGCTGAATTAACTCTGTACTATATTTTGAGGCATGTTCCAAATTTCCATAAATAAAATTAACTGGATTATTAATCTCGTGGGCAATCCCAGCGACCAACTGCCCCAAACTAGACATTTTCTCATTTTGGACTAGTTGAGATTGAGCTTGTTGAATTTGTTGGAGAGCTACTTCTAAATCTTCAGCTTTTTGTCTAAGTTCTAATTCACTTTGTTTTAGTTCCTTGGTTCTTTCTGTCACTTTATGTTCTAATTGTTCCTTCAAATCTCGCAAAGCCAACTCTACAGTTTTTATTTCTGTCACATCAATCAAAATTCCATCCCAGATGACATCTCCATTGCTCTGTTTTTCTGGACGAGAAATGGCCCGCATCCATTTTGTTTTTGAAGCTCTGACGATCCTGCCATCCCAAACAAAATTATTAAGAGTTGTCGCCGATGCAAAGATTAACTGTCTTAGTTCTAGTAAATCTTCTGGAGGAGTAAATTTTGTGAGCATTTCAAAGTCACTAATCATGACAGCAGGCTCTACACCATAAATTTCTCGGCAACCCTCTGATGTATAGGTAAAACCCATAGAACTGTTGGGACGAAGAATAAATTGATAGATCATGCCCGGTAAATTGGCGGCTAATTTTTGGTAGCGGGATTCCGATCGACGGAGATTTTGTTCTGCATAATCACGTTTGACTTGAGACAAAACAAAAAAGTAAATACCTATAGCACTAGCCGAGAGGAGACCAAGATAAAGAAAGAGAAATCGGTAAAAAGAAGGGCGAATTCGATTATCAAAAACAGAAACTGGAATGAAACTAATTACTTTCCATTCTTGATTTTCTAAAGTATTATTTACAGCATTAGCTGGAGCATTATCATTTAGAGTATTAGCTAGAGAATTAATTGAATTATTAGGTAGATTAGATAAAATATTTACTGAATTAATATTCTTGCCTTTGACTATTGATTGTGGGGAAATAGTTTTAAAGGTAAATAAACCTTTTGGAGTAAAAAACTGCCCAGATTGATGATTGTCGATGTGCGACCATGCTTGGGGAAATTCTCTAGGAAAAGTGCGATCGCTCCTTTGGGGAATCATAAACCCCCACTCATCCTCCCTAGCTCTGCCCCGAATCCAATATCCCTGTTCATTTATCAACATCAGATTCCCGATCGCTGTAGAATTTTCGGGGACAAGATTCTCAATGATTTTTCTACCCCGATAATTTAACACAATCAACCCCCGCTTATTCCCTTGACGATCGAAAATAGGGGTTATTAGTCTTACTGTTGGCTTAATAGGAATTATTACTTGTCCCTGCTCAACATCGAGTTCTAGAGGAGAGACAAAAATTTCACCTAATTTTAGCTTGAGAGAATTTTGAAACCAGGAATAGGACGCTCTATTCTTCAAGGCTACTGCTGACGCAATAACTGCCATGTCTTGATTAAAATCAACCCGAATAATTTCTTGTCCACTAATGTCTATAAAGCTAATTAAATCAAAGGATTGGCGTTGACTACCTAAGCTCAGATATTCATTGGCAATTAATTCTTTAGCTGCTTCTGCAAGGGGGATATCTGTATTATTATATTCAAGGAAATCTTTTAATTCGTTGGTTTCAGCCAGGATATTCAGATCCGCTCTAGCCAGAGAAAAATCCTTAATAACCAGTTCACTCTGAATTTCAATACTCTGGGATTCATTCAGCCTGACCAATCGGCGATCGGACTCCGCTTCAGCTCTGTATAAAATTGCAATAACCGCTCCTAACCCCAAAAACACAGGCAGAAAAACCACCAGAAACTTCCTGAGCATCAAAGAATTACGAATCTTGCTGATTGTCAATATACTCATAGTATCTTTTGGGTTAGATAACTCTTACATTATAAGTAACTCTCCATGAATTTATCTATAATTTCTTCTATAAATCTCTATAAACTCTTTCCCTAGGGGTACTTTCTTTGTTGTACATTATTTTTCTGCATAGAAGCAGATCCAAAATGTAAATAAATACGAATCTCATAGACTAATAAAAAAGTCTATCTACTTGCAGCTATATCTATAGATGTTTTCTAGGGAATTATATTAGAGATAAACAGCTTAAGCCTCTTGTTTCATAATAATAAGTATTTTTACATGGCTAAGAACTTTTGGATTTAAGAGTGACCTTGAGGATTAGCCTTGATAAGTTTAATAAGAGAAACTTCTGGGGGACAAGCATAGCGACCGGGAAAATAGGTTCCTAAACCACGATTAATATAAACTTGATTTACTTCTTGATGATCTGTTTTTATGTGATGTAATCCCTTGGCCCATTCCCAATGATCTACCACATTGCTACATTCCCGTAGGAAAGGAATAAAAATTTGCAGGGGGCTGGGAATAGTGTGGCGGAGGTTCGAGACAAATAGAGGTAAGGGTTGCCCGTTGGGGAGAGTGATTTGTCCGCCGTGGGTGTGTCCAGAAAGCTGGAGGTCTACCCGCCATTGTTTAAGAAAAATGGTGCTGTCGGGATTGTGGGAAAGGACGATTCTGGGGACAGCCGGATCTAGTTGATCCATCACGGCTTTAGCTTGCTTAAATTCCCTAGACCAAAAATCTGCCAGCCCCACTACAGGCATTTCAGTCCCGAAGGGATAGGCGATCTGGTTCCAGAGAACTTTAATTCCTACTTGGGTCAGGGCTTGGGTAATTTCTGCCCTTGAACCGGGATGGTAGAGGTGGTCATGGTTGCCCAAGACTGCGTAGGTGCCGAGGGGGCTGTGGAGGTTTTTGAGGTGTTGAGCGAGGGGATAGATCGGT
>JAIMKT010000012.1:0-8550 GCA_020692245.1 Microcoleus sp. GA_180221_E-2-1-MAG-45_12 | reverse complement strand
TGTAGTCCCCGGTGAGAAAGATAATATCGGGTTTTCCAGCATTGGTGGCAGCGATCGCCTCTTCTAGTAAGCTTTCGGTAAGGCGTTGACCGTCATAATGTAAATCTGTAAGTTGGGCGATCGTGATCCCCTGTAATGCGGTCGGCAAATCAGCAATCCTGACTTCCAACTTATCTACTTGGAGCGGTTCTAATAGGAGAGGACGCATAGGATAATCATCAAGATAATAGTTAGAATACCAACCTGAAGAATAATCAGATTCTGCTAGTTTACGTTTCTAGAATAGCTTATTAAATCTTAAAAAGGCTCTTTAGTTATGCCCTTTACTTACGATCGAACGGTGCGGTTTGCAGATACAGACGGGGCGGGAGTGGTATATTTTGCAAGGATTTTCTCTATATGTCATGAGGCTTACGAAGCATCTTTGGGCGCAGCAGGAATTGATTTGCGGGAGTTTTTTCAGCATCCAGCCGTGGCTGTTCCCCTTGTCCATGCGGAGGCAAACTTTCGGCAACCCCTCTACTGTGGCGATCGCCTCACCATCACCCTCCAACCCCAACAACTCAGCCCCCATAGCTATCTCATCAACTACCAAGTGTTTAAGCAAGATACGATCGCTGCAACAGCCAGCACCAAGCATATTTGCATCCATCCCCAAACAAGAAGCCGCCAAGAATTACCTACTCTTCTGATGCAGTGGCTAACTAATTTGACATAGAAATTTAAGATAGATAAACATCTAATTATTGATTGTGATTTATACCTAACTTGCTCATAGTCTTAACTAAAGTTTTAAGTATCGTCAAAACATGCGGTAGAGTATCTGGTAAAGATATTAAGTTATTTGTATGACTTCTTTCTCTCGGACTAATTGAATTGCTATAATTAACCCATGCTGCCTATACTATACAAAATATTAGGGCTAGTATTTTTACAGCATTAAGTTGACGGGAGAATTGAGTTATGGTTAGCCAACTATCGTATCCTATTTCTCCGCTACAACAAGCTATGTTATTACCCAGTTTGATTTTCCAAAATTCGGGTATTTATCTAGAGCAGATAATCTGGTATTTCCGGGAAGATTTAGATAGCCAAGCTCTCAAGAAAAGTTGGCAACAAGTAGTTAAGCACCATGAAGTTTTGCGGACTTATTTTGATTGGCAGAGTGGTGCCGAAATTAAACAAATCACTTCGCCAGAGATAGAGATTTCTTGGCAAGATTTTGACTGGAGTAGATTGTCTTTAGTAGAACAAAAACAGAAAATTACAGAATACTTAGGAAAAGATCGATCGCAGGGATTTCACCTTGATCAACCACCTCTAATGCGTTTTACTCTCTGTAAATTAGGGGAGACTGACTATCAATTAATCTGGACTTTTCACCACAGTATTCTCGATGGCAGGTCAATTATTTTTCTTCTCAAGGAAGTTTTTAACTGTTATCAAGCCCATCAACAAAAATATATTTATCAACCTTCCCCAGCTACTCCCTACAGGAAATTCATTGAATTTATCAATAATCAACCTCAAGATCATGGGCGATATTTCTGGCAGAGCTTATTAAAAGGATTTGCTAAAAAGATTAACTTATCTACTCAAAATATCCAAGAATCACTACAAAACTTTGTTTCTATTAGTAAACAATCTAGCAATCAAGCTGTTAATAAATTAATCAATGGAGATAATCGTTGTAGTATTCATTTAGATTCTGAGATCACAACTAAATTGCAGACTTTAGCAACAGAAAACAATTTCACTCTTAATAATCTTGTTCAAGGGTTTTATGCTCTAGCTTTGGGGGAGTGTAGCGGCAGTAATGATGTAGTTTTTGGGACAACGAGAGCCTGCCGGAGACTAGCGATCGACCAAATAGAAACTATGGTGGGCTTACTGATTAATACTGTCCCTATGCGGGTGAAAATTAACCCAGAGTCAACCCTAGTTGAGTTATGTCAAGAGTTGCGATCGCAGTGGGTTGCCATGCGAGATTATGAGACTACTTCCTTAGCCCAAATTCATCAATGGAGTGAATTAGAGTCTGGTCAAAACCTGTTTGATACCCTAGTAGTTTTTGAAAATCATGATCTAACCCACGCTCTAGATTTGCCAAATTGTCAGGTAGAAATTAAAGAACAGATAAATATTCCTCTATCACTAACTGGTTATGGGGGAGAGCAGCTATCTTTAGTTCTTAATTATGACTCAGAAATTTATAGTCTAGAAGCTATTAATTTATTTTTAACTTATATAAATGAGTTACTACAAGAGTTTTGTCTATCTCCCAGTGTAAAGATTAAAGATATTCAAGAAAATATTTTCCAGAAACATCAACTCACATTTCTTGATTTATTTAGTCAACAAATTCAAGCCAATCCCCAGCAATTAGCAGTAGTCAACCAAAATCATCATCTTACTTATCAACAGTTAGAAAATCAATCTAATTTACTTGCCCTGAAACTAAGAGAATTAGGGGTTAGGGCTGAAGTTTTAGTAGGAATTTGTGTAGAGCGATCAATAGAAATGATCATTAGTATTTTAGCAATCTTCAAAGCTGGAGGAGCCTACGTCCCTATTGATCCTAATTATCCTCTAGAGAGAATTAACTATATTCTCCAAGATACCCAAACACCGATTTTGCTCACTCAATCTTGGCTAGGGGAAAAGCTCCCAAAATTTTCTGGTATAGTTATCTACTTAGATCGGCAAGATTTAGATATTCAAGATATTCAAAACACTGAAGATAATTTATTAGCAACTAGTTCCTTGCCAAAACCCACCCCTGAAGATTTGGCTTATATTATTTATACTTCTGGCTCCACGGGCAACCCAAAAGGAGTAATGATTGAACATCGAGCTTTAGCTGAGTATGTGCTGGTAGATATTCAAGAATTTGGGCTACAAAAGAGCGATCGACTTCTGCAATTTGCGGCTGTAACCTTTGATTTATCTGTAGCAGAAATTTTCCCTTGTTTAGCTAGTGGTAGCACTTTGTATTTAAGAACTCAAGAGATGGCAGAATCTATTCCCACTCTCTTAGAAAAGTGTCAAGAATGGCAGATTACTTGCCTAAATTTACCCACAGCTTTCTGGCATCATCTAGCAGATCAATTAGTAACTAATAATTGGCAATTACCACCTAGTCTTCGATTAATTATGATCGGTGGTGAAAGGGTGCAAAAACAACGAGTTTCCCTCTGGTTAGATTATGTTGGTAACTATCCTTGCCTAGTAAACGCCTATGGTCCCACGGAAGCAACGGTAATTGTCACAACCTATTGGATTTCTGGGAAAAAATCTATAGTTAATCCCGAAGAAGAAATCCCCATTGGTCAACTTTTACCCCATGTTGATGGCTATATTCTTGATCCAGAAATGCAGATTGTAGACTCTGGCATGGTCGGAGAATTATATTTACGTAGTGTCACCTTGGCAAGGGGCTATTTAAACCGACCAGATTTGACTGCAAATAGTTTTGTTAATTTAACCCTAGAAGATCAGCAATTAAGATGTTATAAAACAGGCGATCGAGTGACTCGGCTCCCGGATGGCAATTTATTATATCTAGACCGGATTGATCGACAGGTAAAAATTCGGGGATATCGGATTGAATTAGGAGAAATTGAGACGGTACTCCGACAGTTTTCCTCAGTACAAGATGCTGTAGTTGTTGTCCAAGAAAAGGATACTCATAATTTGGAAGTTACTATAGATAAATATTTAGTTGGTTATGTTGTTTCTTTAACTAGTCAAGAAATTAACTTAGGAGAATTACAAGAATTTCTCAAGAATTGCCTGCCTAAATATATGATCCCCCGGACTATTATGGTGCTATCAAGTTTGCCGATTAGTACCAATGGCAAGATTGCCTATTCTCTCCTGCCAATCCCAGAATTTACTCCGGATTTAGCTACTATTGATGCTCCTAGAAATGATCTAGAAACTCTACTAGTAAAAGTTTGGCAAGAGGTCTTTAAGTATCCAGTGGGTATTCATAATAACTTCTGGGAGTTGGGTGGAGATTCCTTGAAAGCCATGCAAGTAATTAGCCAGCTTTATACTCATGATTTTGGGGAGTTATCAATTCAAAACCTATTTACCTATCCCACAATTGCTGAATTGGCTCAATATTTTCAAGCAAATTCTCAGGTTAACTCTCTAACAGAATTAATAATAAATCCTGACCTGATTAAATCCCCTCGATCGATCACTACATCAAACTATTCTAAATTAAACTCTGAGCCTAACTTAGTTCGAGCATCCCTAGCTCAGGAGCGTCTATGGTTGTTGGCACAATTCCATGATTGTAGTAGTGTTTATCATGTGCAGATGGCTTGGCAGATTCGAGGAGATTTGAACCTAGAGGCTTGGGGGCGATCTCTAGAGCAAGTTCTCGATCGACATAGCAGCCTGCGTACCAATTTTCAGCTAATTAACGATCAAGTAGTGCAAGTCATCCATCCTTCTAGTTTTAATAAAAATCCTGAGCAAGCTCTTGATCAAAACTCATCTTTATTTACTCTAGAAAACCTTTTAACTTTTGTAGACTTGGGCAAGTTATCATCTGGGGAACAAAAAGCAACCATTGATAAGTTATTACTTGATCAACATCAAGATTTTAATCTTTCTGAAGAACCACTCCTCAGAATGCTTTTGATTAAGATTGATACTAATAGTCATATATTTGCCATAAACCTGCATCACATAATTACTGATGGGTGGTCGATGAAAATTTTTCAACAAGAACTAACTGATTTTTATCAATCTCTAGCACCTATTTCAACTACTGAACTACCAATATCGATTATCCCAGATTTATCAATTCAATATCAAGATTTTGCAGTCTGGGAACGAGAATCTTATTTGCCAGAAATCGAAGCAGATTATCTAAGTTATTGGCAGCAAAAGTTGGCTAATTTTCCACCCCATCTTGAACTGCCTAGCGATCGACCACGTTCTACGGTTTCTAGTTATGATGGCAATAGTTATCGCCATAGTTTAAATCCAGAATTGAGTAAGAAAGTTAAAGAATTTTCTCGGAGTCAACAGGTGACTTTATTTATGACTTTGGTGAATAGCTTTGTGACTTTTTTATATCGCTGTACTGCCCAAGAAGATTTAGTTATAGGTGTCCCGATCGCTAACCGTCCTGTTCCCGAAGTGGCTAATTTAATTGGCTATTTTCTCAATACTATTCCCTTGCGTTGTGATCTGTCGGGAAATCCTAGCTTTCAAAAATTATTAGCACGAGTGAAAACTAACATAACAGAAGCCTACGCCCATCCCTACGTGCCTTTTGAGAAATTGCGAGCTGCCGGGACGCAGGAATCAGAATGGTTTCGAGTTGTACTTGTCCTAGTTCCGCCGAGGCTTTGGGAAATTTCTAGCTTAGAAATTACAGAATACAAAATTCCAAAAACTGGTTCAACGGTAGATTTAACTTTGTATCTAGAAGAGGTAGGAGAAGAAATCATAGCAGTTTGGGAGTATCGATCGGAGTTATTTGCCGCAGCAACTATTGAATCTATGGCAATGGGTTGGATAAGTTTATTAGAGGATTTAATCGATGCACCAGAAACCCAAATTAATCAAGATCATCTTTGGAAATTAGCTAGTTATCAATCTCAGAAAATAATTCTGCCTAATTCTACTATTACTGATAATTCTCATGTCTGCACTTCTAACAAGTACAATGGATCAATTAAAACTATTAATGAATTATTTCTGGAACAAGTTATTAATCAACCCCAAGCAATTGCTGTTAGTAACGGCGTAGAAAATCTAACCTATCAAGAGCTTTATCTTGCTACGACTAAATTGGCAGAAAAGTTAATAGAATTAGGAGTAAAGCCTGATACATTGGTGGGGATTTGTGGCGATCGATCCCTAGAAATAATTATTGGTATTATGGGGATTTTACTCGCTGGAGGAGCCTACGTTCCCATTGATCCAGAATATCCCCTCGATCGCATTAACTTCATCCTCGAAGATACCCAAACCCCAGTTCTATTAACCCAATCCCATCTCCTCCCCAAATTTGCAAAGGTAAAAAATCAAGTTATTTGTCTAGATCAATTAGATTCACGTGCTAATTTAGACTCTACAAATTCTCTGAATTCTCCAAATTCCTTGGCGCAATTACTAACTAATAACTCGCATATCTGTAGCAAACCTGATCCCAATAGTTTAGCCTACGTCATTTATACTTCTGGCTCCACAGGAAAACCAAAGGGCGTGATGATTGAACATGGTTCTTTGGGAAATTTCGTGCAGGTAACAACGACAGAATATGAGGTTAACAAGAACGATCGCATTCTCCAATTTTCTTCCCTGAGCTTTGATATTGCCGTAGAAGAAATCTTCCTAAGTTTAGGCAACGGCGGCTCCCTCTATCTCCGTACCCCAGACATGGCAAGCTCGATCGATCTCCTCCTAGAAAAATGTCAAACTTGGGGAATCACAGTGCTGGATTTACCCACCGCCTACTGGCATCTACTGGTAGAAACTCTGGCTCAAAAAACACAGCCAATGCCTCCGAGTCTCCGGCTGGTAATTGTGGGGGGAGAAAAAATGGAGCGATCGAAGGTAGCTCTCTGGCAAAAGCTGACGGGAGATCATCCCCCATTGGTGAATACCTATGGTCCCACGGAAGCAACCGTAGGAGTAACAACTCAGTGGATTAATGGGCTTAAAGGAGTTCAGGACTTAACAACAGAAATTCCCATTGGCTATCCTTTGGCAGGAGTAGAAACTTATATTCTTGATGAAGCACACCAACCAGTCATACCGGGAACTGTGGGGGAATTGTACCTAGGCGGGATGAGCTTGGCAAGAGGCTATTGGCAGCGCCCAGATTTGACGGCTCAAAAGTTTATCAACCTAGATATTGCTGGAGATAATTCAAGTAATTCTCAAAATAATTCTCAAAATAATCCTACTCAAAGCCGTCGCCTTTACCAAACTGGAGATTTAGTCCGGCAGTTGGCTGATGGCAGATTAATGTACCTAGGGCGCACTGATTACCGGGAGAAAATCGGCGGTTTCTTGGTGGAGTTGGCAGAGGTAGAAGCGACACTGCAACAGCATCCTCAAGTTAGAGATGTGGTGGTTATGGCTAGAGATTCTGTAACAAATTCCGCCTACTCAGGTGCAGAAAGATATCTAGTGGCTTTTGTGGTGCTACGTTCTCCAGAGGTGTTGGGGCAGCTACAAGATTGGCTACGGTCAAAACTACCTCAATACATGGTTCCCCGTTGTTATCAAGCTCTAGACCAGCTACCAATGACGGTAAATGGCAAGATCGATCGACCAGCCCTACAAAAATTGTCCCTCCAAGAAATAGCCTCAAGCGGTTCATCAAACTCGGCTCAATTAGCTTCTGGAAATGGAGAAAATCCCCAAAGTGAATTAGAGAAAAAACTTCTCAGCATTTGGCAACAAGTTCTGGGAAATAAACAAATTGGGGTTGAGGATAATTTCTTTCAGTTGGGAGGCAGTTCCCTAGTGGCTCTACGTTTGTTCTCGCACATTGAACGAGAGTTTCAAAGAAACCTACCCCTAACTACCCTGATCCAAGCTCCTACGGTTCGGCAATTAGCAGCTCTATTGCAATCCCAAGGCTGGCAGGTGAGTTGGCGATCGCTCGTCCCCCTCCAAACCCAAGGTTCCAAACCCCCCCTCTTTTGCATTCATCCCGTGGGGGGAAATGTCCTTTGTTACCAAAACCTGCTCCCCTACCTCAGCCCAGAGCAACCAGTGTACGGTCTCCAAGCCCAAGGACTAGATGGCGTAGAAGAGGCGATCGACGATATCAAGCTCATGGCAAGGAATTATCTCCGAGAAATTCAAACCATCCAACCCCACGGCCCCTATATTCTGGCAGGATATTCCTTTGGTGGCTTTGTTGCCTACGAAATCGCCCAACAACTCCAACAAACTGGGGAAGGAGTAGCTGCCTTGATCTTTTTTGATGTGATTAGTCCCCAATTATTTAGAACCGGAGTCCCTCCCCTCGCCCAACGCCTAGCCATTCATGGTTCTAATCTCGCCCAGTTAGATACAGCCCAAAAGTTAGCCTATTTCAAAAATCGAGTAGCTAGAAAAATAAATAATATTCAAGAAAAATTCCATCAGTATTTTGATCCCATGCTAGGGAAGCAACACTTTACGAGTATTCCTGCATACCTAAGAAAGCTAGAGACTGCCCATAATCAAGCTGCTCGTCGCTATGCTCCTCATTTCTACCACGGGAGAGTAATTCAGTTTCAGACGATCGAAAGACCAGCATATATTTATCCTATTCTTGGCTTGGGATGGCAGGAAGTAGTCAGAAACCCTGTGGAAATTATCAAAGGGATACCGGGGCATCATGGAACTATGCTGGAACTGCCGCAGGTAGCTGTAGTCGGCGAAAAACTCCAACGGATTCTAGATACAATTTCTTTTACCGAAAAATTGGGTATAAAGCCCCGTCCTTCAGGACGGCTTTAATTTCTTAATTATTGCCCCGTCGATTCTATCTATCCCTTTAACCCTAGATAAGCTATAGTAGAG
>JAIMKT010000011.1:74225-76641 GCA_020692245.1 Microcoleus sp. GA_180221_E-2-1-MAG-45_12 | reverse complement strand
CTAATAACCAAAACCCTAAACTAGCAATAGTTAAAGCCAAAGCTCCCTTACAGCTTAAGATAATTGCAATTACCCCACAAAACCACCAAATCTGATTACTTCTTGCCAAAAATACTGCCCACAAAATCCCCGGCAGGACAAAGACATCTGGATGGAAATCAAATAAATTAATATTAAAAACTAAGGGATATAAAAGATAGGCGATCGCCATAATTCTTGACTGTTTTTCTCCTAGTCCTGCTTGCCTAGAGAGTAACCAAGTTGGCAATGCTCCACTGGCTAAAACTAAACCCTGTATGGCAAAGAGCCAGTGGATATCTGGATAAATTTTATACAGCAGGGCGAGGGGATAAAAAATGAAAGCGGCATGATCACCGAGGATATGGAAATCTAAAAAAGTTGAAAAAGGAGATTTGCCAATACTAATCAGATAAATAGCTTGATCAAAAATGCCTAAATCCCAGCCATTGGAATTAAATAAAGCATGGCGAACAGAGCTACAGATGAATAAGATTGCTGTAGTAACTCCAGTTATGGTGAGTAGGGAAAAAAAAGTTGGTGAAAGTTTGGGGCTAGAGAAAAAAGTACGGGTCGATCGATCCATAGGGACAGTTACAGATTCAGAAATAATGCTAAACAGAGATGATTTTACACCATTAGCATCCTTGAGAATCCGATACTAATGAGAAGAACTATCTTGGGGTTGACCAAGTTTCGGCTCAGGGTTGTTTGGCAAAAGTCCGGCGGCAATCCATGACCAATACACTGCCATAGCTTTGGTAACTGCGGTATTTGCTTCTTTGTGAGCTGCGGATTGAATATTAGAAACTGAGTTATCTAAATTCATGGGAGTTTTGTTTGTAGCTTCGTCCATAAATGCTGCTATGGTTTTAATGTTAGGTTTGCCAGTTAGATTTCCTGAATATTGATGACGCTCTTTTTATAATCTTCATTAGTTTAGGGAGAAATCCGTGGAGACCCAGGGAAGTTTTGGAGCTTTTAGAGGTTTTAGAGCTATTGAATGCAAATTTTTATAAATAATTATCTAGAGAAATCCCTAGATTAAGTTGCGCCGAGAATTGATGATGGGATTTTCTTGTCAGATTTTTTTGAAGGGTCGATCGAGTATTTTGGTATCTAATTACTATTTTCTCTAATCTCAAGATCAAATCCGGTGATCAAGATCAATAAATTTAGGCAATAAATCCGAACGATTCCCCCGATGCAGCTCGAATCCAATAGAACCGCCAAATGATTTACCAATTAATATTTTGCTTGCGCTCAAGCATCTCAAAGAGTCCATCCTTCCCCCGGACTACTTGATCTCATCTTGTAGAACTCATGTATTAGTGTATCGCCTAGCTCCGTCTGGGTATTCTCAATATTTCTCCCCCGACTATCTGGAAAAGCTCCGGCTCTGCTGTATAAAATAATATCAAAGGACTTAACAAAGTCACTCTACCTGCTGATTCTGTGTGCTATTCTAACCTCTTGCTCCCTTGTAAAAACCGGAAACATTGCCCAGAGGGCGACAGGGAAAAGAAAAATTAGGGAATTTACCGAAATTTACCGATCGATCCATTCATCATCTATCGAGCATTTATCGAGTATTGAATCGAGCTTTTAGGGGCGGATATCTTCCCCAGCAACGACTTTTTGAACTGGTGTAAATCTTACCTCTAAGTTTTACCAACCAAATTTAACCAAGTTCCAACTAGTCTCAGCAAGCTCAATCAAGCTCAATCAAGCTCAATCAAGTTTTTTTCAATCAGGTCTACCTCAAACCATAGAAAACCCAAACTAGGTACTTCTAAGGGTATTTCACATCAAAACATGAGGTCTCTTTACTATGTCTGATTCAAAACTATTAATGAAATCTTCTATGCTTTTAGCCGCTGCTACCGTTGCTGCGATCGGCACTGGTATAGGAGATCAAGCCGACGCTCAAACTTTCCCCCCCAATATTGTCGGCTCCACCGGAACTCCCGGACTTGACGGCGTTCTTCCCGGTCAAAGTGGTACAGCAGGCGGTGATGCCTCAGCCTTTGGCTCTTCGGTAATTCCCGATGGCGGCGCAATCTCTGGTCGAGGCGGCACTGGTGCGGCAGGAGTTACCTTTAGTCCCGGAGTTGCTGGTGGTGGTGCAGGCGGTGCTGGTGGTGCTTCTGGTTCTGCCACAGCTACTGGTGCTGCTGGCTTTGGCACTCTCCAAGGCGGTAGAGCCTTCGCCACTTCTAGTGAAGCTGGAACTGGTGGGGCTGGTGGGGCTGGTTCTCCTGCATCTTTGGGGATGACTGCTGTTGCAGGTGGTGCAGGTGGTGTTGGTGGTAATGCTGGAGTTGCCACAGCTACAGGCGGCAGTAGCCCTACTAACCCCGGTGGTGATGCCCTTGCCAATGGTGGTAGTGGTGGTGCT
>JAIMKT010000011.1:73659-73989 GCA_020692245.1 Microcoleus sp. GA_180221_E-2-1-MAG-45_12 | reverse complement strand
TAGTGGTGTAAATGGGACTACGGCTGGTGGAGTCGGCACTTCTGGTACTGCGGCTTCGGCAACAGGTACTCTCTTTGGGACTGCTGGTGGTGTTGGTCCGACTGGTGGGGCTGGTTCTCCTGCATCTTTGGGGATGACTGCTGTTGCAGGTGGTGCAGGTGGTGTTGGTGGTAATGCTGGAGTTGCCACAGCTACAGGCGGCAGTAGCCCTAGTGGTCCCGGTGGTGTTGGTGGGGCTGGTGGTATCGGTACGGCTGGAACCATCGGTATTACTGGTGCTGCTGGTGGAGTTGGTGGTCCTGGGGGCAATGCCTTTGCCAAAGGTGGTAT
>JAIMKT010000011.1:72987-73366 GCA_020692245.1 Microcoleus sp. GA_180221_E-2-1-MAG-45_12 | reverse complement strand
TACTGGTGGTATCGGTGGTACTGGTTCCGTTGGGGGTAATGCCCTAGCCATTGGTGGTCGCTCCTATAAAGGACAACAAGCTGGTGCAGCCCGAGCCGTTGGTGGTAAAGGTGGTAATGGTGGCGCTGGTGGACTTGGTGGTGCTGGTGGCACTGGTGGACTTGGTGGCACTGGTGGTGCTGGTGGCTTTGGAGTTGATAATACTGGCAACGGAATCAATCCCGGTGGTGCTGGTGGGCTGCAAGGTCAACCCGGTGTGGCTGGAACTGTTGGTAACACATCCGTTGGCTCTGGTGGCACTGGCGGTGCTGGTGGGGCAAATGGTTTGGCTGGTACCGTGGGCATTAAAGGCTTAGGCGGTGCTGGTGGTGCTGGTGGT
>JAIMKT010000011.1:162-72970 GCA_020692245.1 Microcoleus sp. GA_180221_E-2-1-MAG-45_12 | reverse complement strand
CGGGATTGCCCAAGGTGGTGGCTTTGCTGGTAGTGCCGTAGCGATCGGGGGTGACGGTGGTTCTAGCCCAGAGTTTAGCCAAGCTGGGGGTCGTGGTGGTGATGCTACGGCGATCGTCCGCAAGGGTAAATTGCCTCAACAAATTAGTTCTAGTTTTGCCAGAGCCTACGCTGGTGACGGTGGTAGTGGTTCTGTTGGTGGTGATGGTGGTAATGCGACTTTGATCTTCAAGAAAAACCTGATTACCCGTGATTTCTTGGAATCTCGCCTCGTTCCCGGTAGCACTCCTCTAGTCCGGGGTGGTGCTGGGGGTATTGGTCTCACCTCTGGGGGTCGTGGTGGGGATGCTACGCTGGTCATTGGTGGGATGGCAACCCAGTCTGTTAGTGCTGCTGGTCAAGGTTCTTCGGGAACTCAAGGCGGTGCTGGTGGGCAAATCTTCGGTCGTGGTGGTGGCAACCCCATTGTCCAAGGTGGTGCTGGTGGTGCTGCGATCGCTCCTACGGGCAGTGGTGGCTCTGGTGGTACAGCTACAATTCAGTTCTAGATTTAGATGTAGTTCTGAGATAATTTAGGCTCTAGTACCCAAGCCCTAATCCTCTAATTAGGAAAGATCAATAAGAAACTGTACCCTGTAGGCAACAATTCCTATGGGGTACAGACTTTTTAGGGGTGTAATTTATGGTAAAACTTAAAAAGCTAGAAGTTGCAGATAGTGACGGGGCTGAAGGGACACTGGGGGTTGGAGATTGGGTTGTTTTGGAGATAGAGAGTCTGCATAAATGCCATCGATCGCAGAGGCGAGATATCCCGGACTTGATTATTGTTGAGATTCAAAGAAACCAAATTAGTTAAATTTGCTAGAGGTTGCAAACTATTGACTTGATTATCATTCAGGCTCAAGGTGACTAAGTTAGTTAGGTTGCGGAGGGGGGTGATATTGCTAATCTGATTATCTCCTAGGGATAGTTCTTGTAAACGAGTCATCCCAGATAAAGCACTGATATCTCTGATTTGATTTGCTCCCAAATAAAGATTAGTTAAGTTAGTCAGAGGACGCAGAGGACTAATATCTGTAACAGGGTTCAGAACTAGTGACAATTCATTAAGGGTGGTGAGCGATCGCAGGGGTTGGAGATTTGCAACTCGATTATTATCCAAATTAAGGACTCTGAGGTTAGATAAAGTTTGCAATGGTGAAAGATCAGTAATACTATTTCCCCCCAAGGACAACTCCCGGATATTGCTCAAGGATTGTAAAGGTGTGAGATCGGAAATACTCTGCCCGACTAAGGAAATTCTTTGGGTGCTACTCAGAATCTGCCCCGCCCGGTTACAGTCCTCCGTCCCCGCCTGTAGCAGTAAAACGTTAATCGTCTGCCGGGTCGCTGGGGATGCACTATTCCGTCCCCGACAAAACTCCGCAAAACTCCGCAAATTCCGCACCCCTACCCGTTGGGCAGAAGCTGGATTATTCTGTAGCAGAGCGATCGAGCCGGAAGCCATCAAAGATAGAAGCAAAGTTCCTGTAGTTAAAACTCGACCAGAAGACTGACTGAAAAACTTAAACATATATTTCAACACATAATTTTGAGAATCTAGACATCTACAAAAAATCTATAAATCTATAAATCTATTTCACTCTTGAAGAGCTACTATATCTCTAGGTCTTGAGAGAATAATTATACAGATATCATTCTGGAGGCAGCACCCCATGGAGGAAAATATCCGCAATTCCTTCTGCCATTTCCTGAATAGCTTGAGGAGACGCACCGGGTTCGATAATAGTTTCATGGCTAAATCCAGCTACCGCAAACATTCCCAAAAATACTTGAGCAACGATCCGGGGATTTGTCCGGCGATAGATGCCCCGATCCATGGCTGTTTGAAAAAAAGCCTCTGCCACATCGGTCATTTTGCTAATTACCCCAGACTGGATTTGATCTCGCAGGTCTGGATGAAACTGAGCTTCCATAAAACAGACTTTCATGATCTCGGCACTTTCTTGCATCCGAAACATCCGCCGCCGCATGACTTGAGCGATCGCCTTGTAGCTACCCATTTCGCTCAGTTCTGTCAATAAATCTGTGAGAATTTCGATCCAACCTTGAGTTGCTACCTCCACCAAGATGGCTTTTTTATTGGGAAAGTGACGAAACATTGTCCCCTCGGCAATACCCGCCGCCCCGGCTAAGTCTTTGGTGGTTGTAGCGTCATAGCCTTTACGGGCAAATAAACGTTGGGCTTCTTTGAGGATTCGTTGTTTTGTTTCTGTGTCTGGGGTCGAGGATGGGTTAATTATTGCCATGGCAGCTAAGTATGGGGGATTTATTGAGGAGAGTTAGGAGGCAAAGAAAATTGGCAGGGGTGAAGAGAATTGGCGATCGAGCTGCTTTCTTCTTTTGGTAATTTTGCTACAGATCAGTTAGGGAAGGGTAGCGATCGTCATAGTTTTTGACAAAAAATACAAATTAAATTAACTCTTGATTACTTTTTTCACTGATTCTCAAATAATTTCTAGCTAACTTCCAGCTAACTTCTCGCTAATTTTTGGCTAGCTCTTGGGAGTTACCGTCCCGTTCCCACCACCATTGAGAGCATCCGCCCCCATCTCTCCGCCTAAATCTCGACCCAACATTTCCTTCACTAAATCCTTAGAACCTTGGGGATCAATAAATAAAATTTTAGAATTAGTACTTGTCCCAATCTTTTGGTTGGCATCAATATATAACTGCGCCGCCAGAAATTCTAGAGCTTGTTGCCCATTGGGTTGAGCGCGTAACGTCTCCGCAATTTTTTGCAAGGAAGTAGCTACACCTTCAGCTTCTAGAATATTGGCTTTTTTGCGACTCTGGGCAGCCCGCTCCTGTTCTAGGGCTTCTAGAATAGTTTTTGTGGGAGCCAAATCTTTAATTTCCACACGAGTTACTTTCACACCCCACGCCTCGGTGGCATCATCCAGTTTTCTGGACAAGGCTCTGTTCACCGCATCCCTAGAAGAATAGGTTTGATCAAGGGCAAGTTGACCAATTTCTGCCCTCAAGGTAGTTAGCACCAAGGTTTGCACCGATTCTTCAATATCTTCTACCCCATAGAAAGCCTTCTCTAGCTCAATAATCTGCCAATAAACTACGGCATCTACTTTAAGGGAAACGTTATCCTTGGTAATTACATTCTGGGGTTCAATATCGAGAACCTTCTCCCGGCTAGATTCTTCCACCACGATTCTCTCTAGAAGCGGGATCACAAAGTTTAACCCCGGCTTCAGAGTGCGTTTATATTTGCCCAATCTTTCTACTAGAGCTTCGTTACTTTGACTAATAATTTTGGCAGAACTAACACTGTAGCCAAAGATCACGAGAATAAAAGCGACTAAGGCAAAAAGATTACTCATACTTGATCCTAGGTGATTTTGATAGCAGGGGAGATTTAGGTCAGGAAGGACTGCCTGCTTTCAATATACACTTAATACCCAAGATAGCTCTGGGTAATCTTGAATTAGCTGTCTTAAATTAGCTGTGAAAGTTACCAGCCCCGGAGTTCACGAGCTTCATCGCTTTCCCAGATATGTTGGCTAATTCTGTCGATCGACCAGCCATCATTGTTATAGCGTTCTAGATAATAGTTCATCCCAAAATTATCGGCATTCCGGTTGAGAATCCGGCGATAGACATTATTGATCTGGCTTCTGACATTATCTTGACTATAGCGATTGTCAAAACGATTATCAAAGCGGTTATCAAAACGACCATCAAAACGACCATTTCTGTCACGTCGATCGCGGTCGTTATTTGATCGCTCAATGGCTGCATCCCTAGCTCTTCTTGCCTCATCACTATTAGAAAGCTCTTGACGAATTTGGTCGATCGTCATGCCATTGTAATAGCGTCCCAGATAATAATTCATCCCAAAATCATCGGGCGCCCGATTCAAAATCAAACTATAGAGTTGGGCAATCTGTCCCCGCACTGCCGCATCTTGACTAGGATTTTGGGGGCCTTGGGGGAAGGGCTGGGGAAATCTGGGGCCACCGCCTCCCTGAGCAAGGAGGGTAGTTTCTGGGAGAGAAGTAGTAAGGCTTTGGGGAATATTTCTGGCTTGGGCGATCGAGGTCACGCTTAGGCAGCCCATCACCGTTAGTAGGGAAATTATGCTCAAATTCACAGTTCGTTTCATAGAATTTTCCTCAAATTCAGGTTAAAAATCTCATAGAAATCTAGTAGAAATTCAAGAGAGATTCGAGAGAAATTTTAGAGAAATCTCATGGAAATCTACAGAGAGTTATCATTTTTAGGATGCTTGGGAGGGGAGTTTTGTTCCAGTCGTCGCTGCCAATCCCCATCAATTTGCGCTCTTTGATCAATCTCTTGATCTAACAGATCCGTTTCCGTGGTGTAGGCTAAATCCTCACTCCCAATAATATTTTGGGCAGCAAACTGTTGAGCGAAAGCTAGCTTGCGTTGCACCTCATCCCCTGCCCGGTTCAGACGAGTTGCTTGTTGTTGGCGCTGATTATTGCGGGAATTAATCCCTTGATTTTTGAGTTGCAATAGTCCATAACGGATCAGGGGAATGGCAAGAAAACCAATGCCGTAGACAACTAAAATCCCAAAGATCGAATCAACAAAAGCTACAAATCCTCCCAACTGAGCAGCGATTTCTCCCCCCTGAAGCAGAGAACCAAGGACTACGGCTGCAATAATATTCACAACTCCCAGTCCCCCAGCTAAAGTTAACTGCCCACCACTAGCTCTACTAAATTTCCAGTTTTCTTCCTTGAGGTAGGCGGAGACAGGGCTGGGTCGGCGTTGCTGGGCAAAAGTTTGGAGTTCGGGAAAATGATAGATTAAATCTCCCTCTGGACTGACTTGGGGATAGCCATTGAAGCGAGCCAGCACCGGGATTATATAATCTTCATCACCGTCTACTTTGTCTAGGTAGGGAGCAATCTGTTCGGCAACCACCGCCCCGTTATTATTGGCAATCACTTTGCCCACCAACTGCCACCGTCTTTCCTCCAAGTCAAAGTTCGGATCCCCATCTCCAAAAATGAAGGAAAACACAGACATTAAAAAGTTCATTTCGGCTTCTGGCTCATCGGCAGCATTTCGCCTCGATCGATTCCCTCTTGAGGATTGGCGTTGGGGCTGGTGATAATCACCCCGATAGTAAGGGTCGGAATACCAAAAAATACTAAAGGGATTAAACCAAATATTGGGCATTCCAAATCCCCCAGAACTGCCTCCACCGTTGTCATTATCATTGTCTTTACTAGCACTGGCTGCAATGATAATCACGACGATCGCCGCCACCATCAACAAAATTGACGCAACTAAAACTATGCCAAAGGAAATGCGAATGATATAAAACAGGACTCGCCAAATTTTTGCCCAAACTTCCTGTACTTGCAGCCAGAAAAACTTGTTTCTGAGGATCGATCGAAAATCCTTGGGAAATAGATAAACCACCTCTCCCGTGCTTGAAACCTGCAAATGTCCCCCAGCTTCTGAAGCGAGGGTCAACAATCCCGCTTGAGCCATATTGATATCTAAACCAGCTTGAGTCGCCACATCACCAACCGTGACCCGATAATCTAGCTGTTCTACCGCTTTCATCACCACAGGAGAGGAGTTCATAGGAAATTTATCTATCTACACAAGGTTATTTTTTCCAAGGAGCTGTTGATCAATAAGCTGCTTATCCATATTGTAGCCTGTATTGATCGGGTATAAAAAAGCAGAGCAGAACCAACTTTAGAACCAAATTTAGACCACAAATAGCGGTTGAATGTTCACTGAGAACTATTTATTGGTGAGTAGTTATGGCTTATTAATCCTTAGCAACTTTCTGCAATTTGCTGGTATCCAAGCCAACAAGCACAGGAGACAAATCTGATAAAATGTGGAGGCAAGATCCTAAGAAAAATAGTTTGAGTAGATGGGAGTATTTTGACCACACTCTTGAAGTTCCATTATCTGAGCGATCGAGGGATCCTAACGGCTTTAGCCTTGGGAGTGTCAATCTCCTAGTAAGATGTTTAGATGCACAATTGAGGAGTTAAAACATTGAAAAAAGTAGAAGCTATTATTCGTCCTTTCAAACTAGACGAAGTAAAAATTGCCCTAGTTAATGCGGGTATCGTTGGCATGACAGTGTCTGAAGTCCGGGGTTTTGGGCGGCAGAAAGGTCAGACAGAACGCTACCGTGGTTCTGAGTACACTGTGGAGTTTCTCCAAAAGTTGAAAGTGGAAATTGTTGTGGAAGATAGCCAAGTAGATTTGGTAGTAGAGAAAGTAATTGCTGCTGCTCGTACCGGAGAAATTGGTGATGGAAAAATCTTTATCTCTCCCATTGATCAGATCGTCCGGATCCGTACTGGTGAGAGCAATCACGAAGCTATCTAAAACCATGTCTCTGTAGTTATTTTTCCTAAATTAGGGCTACCCAGAAAAAATAGACATTGAAGATAGACAAAAGCGGGGGCGCAGTATTTTGCGTCCTCTTTTAGTTTAAGTTGCACAGTTTTTACCTTGTCTAGCTCATAAATAGGTAATCCAAAGATAGTAAATAATTGTGTGAGATGTTTATCAAGCCCTACGATCGCGCCACCTCGATTCCCTTTTCTTGATGGCCAAGATGCTGAATTTAGATTTCAAAAAATCAAACTTAAAGATTAGTTAACCAAAATCAACCCTTAACCTTAATTTCGATCTCCTACGTTTATCTAAGTTAGTTTGCCCTTGTCTATAGGCGAACCAAATCTCTAGATACTAGGAGTCTACTATGTTTCGTTTTTGCAAATTAGCATTATTAGCAACGGCTATGATCGTAGTTATGCCCATGGAAAGCATTATTGCTACTTCTACAGGAGCGCGGCCGATCGTGATTGGGCATCGGGGAGCCAGTGGCTATCGTCCCGAACATACCTTGGAAGCATACACCTTAGCGATCGCCCAGGGTGCAGATTTTATTGAGCCAGATTTAGTACCGACCAAAGATGGAATTTTAATTGCCCGCCATGAAAATGAAATTTCTGGGACTACTGATGTCGCCACACGTCCAGAATTTGCAGCTCGCAAAGCCACAAAAATGATTGATGGCTCTCCAGTAACAGGTTGGTTTACCGAAGATTTTACCCTTGCTGAAATCAAAACTCTCCGAGCCAAGGAGCGCTTAGAATTTCGTGATCAATCCCGCAATGGTTTGTATCTAGTCCCGACCTTGCAAGAAGTTATTGATCTAGCGAAGCAAAAAAGTAGAGAAACTGGGCGGACTATTGGCATTTATCCAGAAACCAAACATCCGACTTACTTTCAATCGATCGGGCTACCCCTAGAAGATAGATTACTTAAGGTTTTAAGCGATAATGGCTACTCTGGGGCTAATGCTCCTGTGTTTATTCAATCCTTTGAAACCGCTAACCTCAAATATCTCCGCACCAAAACTGATTTACCCCTAGTCCAGTTATTTGATGAAAGTGAGATCCAGCCCTACGATTTTGTGGTCAGTGGCGATCGACGCACCTACGGAGACCTGACTACCCCGGCAGAATTAGCCAAAATTGCTGAGTACGCCAAGGGTATTGGACCCTACAAACGGTTAATCATTCCCGTTGACCCCAACGGCAAACTTCTGCCCCCCACTTCCCTAGTCCGGGATGCCCACCAAGCTGGTCTGCTCCTCCACCCCTACACCTTCCGTAATGAAAGCCGCTACCTCGCCCCAGATTACAGCAATAATCCCGAAGCGGAGTACGAGCAGTTTTTTAGATTAGGAGTAGATGGCGTATTTAGTGATTTTCCAGATACCGGGGTCGCCGTCCGCGATCGTCTAGCTCAGGGGGCTGGACAAAGTAGATGATTAAAATCTCTCTCTCTGCTAACATTAAAATCTTCTAGCAAGACCTCAACTATGGAAAAACCAGTCCTCTGGCGAGTACCATAGTTGTTGATTTTTCATAGGATTGGCGCAAATTCATAACTAATTTTCTGACCTTAATTTCTAATCTTTTCATCTATGGCAATTCCAGCTTTATCTAATCAGGTGGTGCTAATTACGGGGGCTTCTGCGGGGATTGGGGCAGCGATCGCCCTCGATTTATCTCACAAATTTCCCGGCATTAAACTCGTACTGGCGGCTCGGAGCGAGGACAAATTAGCCAAAATTGCCAGCCAGTGCCAACAACAAGGGGCAGAAGTATTGACAATCCCCACAGATGTGGCGGTAGGGGAGCAGGTAAAAAGCTTGGCAGCAAAAGCTCTCCAGCACTTTGGGCGAGTTGATGCACTGGTGAACAATGCGGGTTATGGGCAGATGGGGCCGATGGAATTAATTAGTGAGGCGGATGCTCAATATCAGTTTGCGGTCAATGTCCATGCTCCCCTGATCCTTGCTCAAGCCTTGATCCCCTCCATGCGGCACCAAGGTTATGGCAGAATTATTAATGTTAGTTCGATCGCTGGGCGGGTCTCTTTTCCCTTGATGGGGATTTATAGCGCTTCCAAGTTTGCCCTCGAAGCTATGAGTGATGCCCTACGGATGGAGTTGCAGCCCTTTAATATTCAGGTGGTATTAATTGAACCAGGCCCGATTAAGACTGAATTTTTTAAGGTAGCCCAAGAAACCGTAGATAAACTTAATTCCTTGGTGCAGGGTTCTCCCTACGAGGCAGCTTTTAGCAAAGTTGCAGATATGGAAGCGGGAGTCGATCGGATTGGTTGGAGTGTCGATCGCCTCGCCCCGATCATTACCAAAGCCCTCAGCGTCCCCAAACCCAAACCCCGTTACCTAGGAGCCACCGGAGGCAGCATCATGATCTTTTTGATGACAAAACTCCTGCCGACCCGAATTGTTGATAAGATTTGGCAGGGAGCCTATGGTATTGACAAGATCAAACCCTAAAATCAACCTTTATATTTATGGATTTATTAGAATACCAAGCCAAGGAATTATTTAGAGAACGGGGTATTCCGACTTTGCCTTCCCAACGGATCGATCGCCCCTCGGATCTCAAGCATTTGTGTATTCCCTATCCTGTGGTGCTAAAGTCCCAAGTCCGATCGGGAGGCAGAGGTAAAGCCGGGGGGATTAAATTTGTCGCGAATACCATCGATGCGATCGCTGCCGCTAGTAGCATTTTTAATCTAGCCATTATGGGAGAATTTCCCCAAGTATTGCTTGCCGAAGTCCAGTACGACACTGAACAGGAAATCTATGTGGCGGTGGTATTGGATTAT
Source organism: Microcoleus sp. GA_180221_E-2-1-MAG-45_12 (assembly GCA_020692245.1). Classification (GTDB taxonomy): domain Bacteria; phylum Cyanobacteriota; class Cyanobacteriia; order Cyanobacteriales; family JAAUUE01; genus JAAUUE01. The sequence continues at coordinate 63,734 of JAIMKT010000011.1, read as the reverse complement.
CAACTTGGCTTACCAGTATTGCTGGGATCAGCTCAGGGGGGGATCAATATTGAAAAGGTTGTGGAGCAGATGCAACAGGTAGTCATTGACCAGCAGTTTTCCCTCTTCTATGCCCGGAGGTTAGCCATCAAAATGGGGTTGTCAGGGGAATTGATCGCCCCGGTTAGTCAGTTGATCGAAAAAATGTATCGGTTATTTATTGCCAAGGATTTAGAACTTTTGGAAATTAATCCCCTAGCGGTGAGTTCCTCTGGGGAATTGATGGCGTTAGATGGCAAAATTACGGTGAATAATCAGGCGATCGCCCGGCATCCAGATTTAACGGAGCTAGCAGCCATGAATTTGCAGATCAGTGATTGGCGGCTGGGACTGGAACGCTGGCAGATTCTAAATCTCGAAGGGAATGTGGCAGTGATTAGTAATGACGAGGGGCTGGGGTTGGCAACCTTAGATCTGCTCTACCAAGGAAAAGCGAAACCCTCTAGCTATCTGACGATCGTGGATGATGATCCCCAAGCCATTGCCGAGCATCTGCCCCTAGATTTGGATCAAGTCACCCAACTCCAAAATCTTGATGTAGTGTTAGTGAATATTGTTAGTACAGGAAGTGTCGTTGAGACTATCCAGCAAGTGATAATTAAGTATCTACAACTCCGGCGGGATGTCACCACGGTGATCAGTGCTGTTGATCGGACTGAAAGACCTACCGCTTCGAGGACTGTGCGCGATCGCATCCGGGCAAAACCTACTCCTGCACCCCGGTTTCCCCAGTTTGTGCTGCGTTTGGTGAGTCCAGAGGCAGTTACTCTTTCGGAAGAAGAGATTAATTTCCCAGCGGTGTGGGTGGAAGATTTGGCAGAGGCGATCGCTGCAACGATTAGTTTTACCAAAGGGAAAAAATAGGGAGCAGACAGCAGCTAATGAAATTAACATCTACTGGTAAAGTTTTAATTCAAGGAACCCCAGAAATCCTCACGGGGAAATACCTACCCCAGATGCAAGCCTGTGGGACAAATATTGCGGCGATCGTTATTGTGGGGCTGGGGGGTAGTACCTGGGCTGGAACCCAAGGCGATATACCGATCTTTGATTTAGTGGAGCAAGCCACAGAGATGATGCCAGAGATCGAAACTACTTTAATTTTTAATCCCGCCTATGCCGTCTTAGATACTGCCCTAGAAGCGATCGATGGGGGTATTCGGAGGTTAATTGTAATCACTGGCGGGATTCCGCCCTTGGATATTGTCCGTCTCCTGAGAAAAGCCAAAGCCACAGGAACGATGGTGCTTGGGCCCGGCAGTAAAGGAATTTTGGTTCCCGATGGGGTATTGCTAGGCATTCAGGAACCACACTTTTTTAGTCCGGGGGGAGTGGCGATCGTCAGTTGTTGCAGTAGTCTAGCCGCAGAAGTTGCCATGGGACTAACTAAGGCAGGTTTGGGACAGTCAGTGAGTATTAATTTGGGGAGTGACACAATTTTGGGGACAGATTTTCATCGGTGTTTAGAATTTCTCAAGGATGATCCCCAGACGGAAGCGATCGCTCTCCTCGACCACGGCAATAGTGGACATAGCAATCTCTGCCTTGACAGTAAACTTTTAGGTAAATACCTCAATCTGGGTAAACCTCTAGTTGCCTACGTGGCGGGGCATCTCCTGCCCAGAGAAAAACCCATCCCCGAAGTTGGTTCAGTTATTGCCAGCCAGTTTGCCAGCACAGTGACAACGACCAGCAATGCCAAGCTCAAAATTAATGCCCTGAAGAAAGCCAAAATCTCGATCGCCGACTACCCTCACCAAATCCCTGATCTCATTAAAAAAGCCATGACAGACAAGTTCCTCACCAAATCCGTCTCCTAGGGGAGGTAATTAGGAAACCCAAATTTTTGCCACTTAGCTTTTTACGTCGGATAGAACTCGATCGCTTTTGATTCAGCTTGTTTGGTTTAAGATATGATGAGAAAACAAATTTTATTAGCAGACATATAAGGTAAAGTTCATTATGGCAAGAGGTAGTAGCGGATTTTGGAGCGATTTCTGGAAATTCTTAGTTCAAGGAAATGTCATTGAACTGGCAGTTGCCGTCATTATTGGTGGAGCCTTTGGAAAAATTATTGATTCTTTAGTCAAAGATATTATTACTCCCATTCTTCTTAATCCTGCTTTAACGGCTGCGGGAGCCAAAGACCTAGAAAGTTGGGCACCAGGAGGGATAAAATGGGGTCTTTTCTTGGCATCTGTAATTAGTATTGTGATTATTGCTCTTGTTATTTTTCTATTACTCCGAAGTGTAGAAAGTGCAAAAAAAAGATTAGTTCGTCGGCAAGAGACAGAAGCAGAAGAAGTTGCACCTATTGATATTGCTACTCTCAACCAGCAAAAGACGACAGAAGTTTTAGAGCGACTAGCAAAAGCATTAGAATCGCGTGGTATTTAAAACTTACTTAATACTTAATTTTTAGGAGATGTAGGCAAAGATTTAAGCTGTTATCTCCTTTTTTGTACCCTTACACTAAATGTCTTATAAAAATCTTCTTTACGCTTCATAACCAACATCCTAAAGCCAAAGCTTGGTGATAATAAACAATTAGTGATTTATGGCTTTAAGAGATAGTTTTCAAATTTGAGATATTGAACGAACAAGCGATCGATACTGGCAAAGTTTGCCCCAGACTCTAAGGCTAGGTTTCCATTTCAGCCACGTATTCTTGTAGTAGAAAGGCTCTTCACCAAGTCTGTTTCCTAGAGCTTGTAACCACCTAAAATCTGGTCTAGAGTCTTTTTTCCACGACTAGCATCCGACGATAGGATATCCAGCCAGCCACAACCATCAGGGTGGAGAAAATTAGTAAAAACTGTAAATGTTCTCTAATTTCTCCCCAAGGTTGCCCCCCCGCCCATACTTGGGTTAGAGCTTCATTCATGTGATAGATAGGGTTGAATTTTGCCAATTCTAAGAGCTTTGGGGGAAACAGTGATGTTGGCAGGAAAGCTCCACCGAGAATTAGTAACGGTACACCAAAGGCTCCCACCAAGGCATTTACATCTTCTGTGCGTTTGGCTAACTGAGTACCAAGGATAAAGCCCACGCCGACGTAGGTGATAATGCTCAGAATAATAATCAGCAAACCTAGAAGAAGATTGCCATTAAATTTTGCTCCCCAGAGAGCGGCGATCGCCCCCACTACCAGAGCTTGTAAACCACCAATGCAGCTATGGGCAAGGAAAATTCCTAGAAAATATGAAAGTCCACTCAAGGGCGAGATGAATAATCTTTTTAGGGTCTGTTGTTCCCGTTCGGCGACTACCGTGGCAATACTTCCCCCAAGGCAACTAAAAAATAGGGCGGCTCCCACTAAGCTAGAAGGGGCGGCGGTCTCAAAAGCCTGAGCTACGGTAAATCCGGGAGTTTCGGCAAGGATAAAGCCATTAATCAATAACACAGAAATAGGAAATACTAGCCAAAAAACTAAACTCCGACTCCGACGACACAATTCTGTCAAAATCCGTTGGGCAATGGCTGTAGTTTCGTTCCAGTATTTCACTTATTTAATCCTCAGACACTTAGATAATTGTATGGGTGTTTGGCAAGGAATCTAGCTATCCTCAATCGGTTGCTAAGTTAGGTTGGCTTCTGGCAGGGGAGCTTACTTGCCGGAGGTGGGTAGAAATTATTTAGGACTGCCATAGTTTTGGGTACTGTATTTGCCTTGGGTAACTTCTAAGTAAATATGCTCCAGACCCACGGGGTGACAGGAAATGCCATCGATGGGAATCCCGGTGAAGCGATCGATAATTTCTTTGAGTTCGAGAACTTCCGGCAGCCAAAAAGCCAGATCATTACCGTAGCGGCGATAGGCAAAGTTATATTTCTGACCACGGGCGATCGCCTCCTCTTCTTGGGAGGTCTGGATCACCACAATTTCCACGGCCGGGATCAACCGCCTTAATTCCCCTAGGGTACCTTCCGCAATAATCGTTCCTTCCCGGAGAATGCCAATTCTTTTGCAGAGGCGCTCGGCTTCATCCAAAAAGTGGGTGGTCAATAAAATAGTCATGTCCTGTTGTTGGAGTTGCCGTACCAAGTCCCAGATTTCGTAGCGGGCTTCCAAGTCTAAACCAGTGGTTGGTTCATCGAGGATCAGTAATTTGGGCTGATGGACAAGGGCAATGGCAATATTTAGGCGGCGCTGCATTCCCCCACTCAGGGTTTCCACAGGGCTAGTGGCTCGATCGAGCAGATTCACCGCCTCAAGGCAGTACTGTACCCGGATCCGCCGTTGCTTGGGAGATAGACCATAAATTTTGGCAAAGAAATCTAAATTTTCCCGACAACTGAGGGCTTTGTAGAGGAGATTGTCTTGGGGAGCTACGCCCAAAAACGGCTTGGTTGCTGGGGAAAGAGGCTGATTGTTAATCTTGATCACGCCCCGGTCTGCCTGAAGAAGGTTGCAGAGAATATTGATAGTTGTGGTTTTCCCCGCACCGTTTGCGCCCAGTAAGCCGTAGACCTCACCGGGTTGAATATGTAGATTCAGGTCTGCCAAGACTGATCGAGTACCGTAGGCTTTATAAAGATTTTCTATCTGCAACACAAATTAAGGGGCGGGGTATTGATGTTCTGATCGTATTTACTCCATCATTATTGCATCTAGCCTCGAAGACTGCTCAAAACCAATTCAAAACTAACTCCAAACTTAACTAGTCACGGGTCTATTCAGGGGGCGATCGACCTACCCCCAGAGTTAGCCAAGTTAGGCAATGTAAATCTCAGTCATCCCTATTTTTGGTCTGCCTTTACTCTAATTGGTAGTCCTTGGTAATTTCTTGGGAATCTTTGATAATTTTTGAAGTGGTGCGATCGCAGCAAGTCTCCAGAGAAGTCCCCATAAATCCAGATGATACTGAGAATTTCGGCTTCGCTATAGTTGAGCCATACTGTCACGTCTTGCATCTTGAATAATCCTGATCCCACCCCAAACAACTAAGCAGGCAATACCAAATCCCACAATCAAATCAGGAAATCGAGAATTAAATAAAGTCACGAGCAACCCGGCGATAATTACACTGAAACTGGCAATGACATCATTCTGCGTAAATATCCAACTTGCCCGCATATGTACCTCACCTTGCCGATGTTTTGAGAGAAGGTATAAGCTGTAACTATTTGCAATCAGGGACAAGAGAGCAATTATCATCATCCACTCTGATTCCGGTGAACTTCCCCCAATAAATCGTCTAATCACATCAATGACCACCATCGCAGCTAAGGTCATCTGAAAAATACCACTAAGAGTTGCTGCACGATTTTTGTGATAGGCTGATTTGCCCACTGCATATAGTGACATTGTGTAAACCGAAGCATCCGCAAACATATCTAAGGAGTCGGCAACTAAAGCTGTTGAATGCGCCAAAATCCCCGCCACAAGGCCCACAAAAAACATTACCCCATTGATCACTAACAAAATTCGTAGGGTCTTGCGTTCCGCTCCATTCTTCGCTTCCATGTGACATCCACAGTCTGACATTATTGCCTCCCAATTAACTTTTTACCGTCTTGTGCCAATGAGTTTCTTTCAATCTAGCAGCAATTAACCTAGTAATTCTAGAATTTCTTCCTGCTCCCAGAGGACAACTAGACGATCGTCCACATAAAACAAATAGCGATTTTCCTATAGAGACACATTGCGATCGCATTTATTAAAAACTACTAAAGAGTACGATCTCCTTTCCATGCTATTTATTAATATTAACTCATAACAGAACAACCGGGATATGCGATTGAAAGTTTTCAAAATCTTTGTCAGTAGTGAGAATACTATAGTTCCGGCGATGAGCAACTGCACATATTAGAAAATCAGTGTTGGAGCCTTGAATACCATTTTTACGGCATATATTAAAAAATTCTGCGGCTAATTCATAGTCTTCAGATGTTAGCTCTAGATCAGAAAAAGCACGAAGATAGTTTCTTAATTGCATAAACTGTTCTGTATAGCGAATGCCAGAAAGTAGTTCCTGACGAATTATCCCCAACATAATAGTCCGTCTATCTACAATCAAACTACGTAATACACTAATAGTATCGATTTCCTCAGCTATAGTGTTGCGACGTAATGCTAATGACCAAACAGAAGTATCAACAATAACATTCATACTACCTGTCGCTGTTGCTTGTAATTATAATCTTCTTCATAGTTAATAGTTCCAAATAATTCTAATATTTTTAGTTGTTTACGATGCTGGATATATTCATGCAAAGTAGCTTCAATCAGCGCAGTGGCTGTGGTATAGTTACTTAAGTTTAATGCTTCTTGAAGTAGGTTTTGATCTATTTGAATAGGAGTTTCCATATTTCTTGCTTTTTGAGTCAGGAGATACAATTATAGTACGATTGCTCCGTGAGTTTGGTTAGCCATTGCCTCCCAATTCTGATTGTTTGTACAAATAATAATGCCTTCATGCACTCGAACCGCATATTATTGATTGTATCACTGCTCCCTGAACCTGATTTTTATGATGTCTTAATCCAGCAATGCCAGAATTTCTTCCTGCTCCGAGAGGGCAGTTAGCCGCCCAAGAACTCTCCCAAATCCCTGAATTAAATACCTTACTCCAAGAATGTCATCTATAGAAAATGCAAGTTTCCGGGAAGTGGAATTTGGCAACATCGGGACGATCGAGTGTTGATGGCAGTGCGCTGAATTAAAAATCTAGACATAGAATATTGCTGCAAATGTTGATTCAAGATAGATAATGATTAAAAAATATAACTTAAGATTATCTATCTATGACCTACAGCTTGAGAATTGTAGACATTCCTACCGATGAGCGACCAAGGGAAAGACTCCTCTCCCAGGGCCCCAAAAATCTTGCCACGGCGGAGTTAATTGCGATCTTGTTAGGCACAGGGCAGGGGGCGGGGAAATTGTCGGCGGTGGGTTTAGCTCAGTATATCCTGCAACAATTAGGAGAAAATCAACGAGATGCCCTAGAGGTATTACGAGATATCCATCCTCAGGAGTTGATGACCATACCGGGCATTGGGCCAGCCAAGGCTACGACAATTATGGCAGCGATCGAACTAGGAAAGAGAGTGTTTCAGACTCGTCCCGGCGATCGAACGGTGGTAGATAGTCCCGCCACGGCAGCAGCAGCCCTCAGCCAAGACCTCATGTGGCAAGCTCAGGAACGGTTTGCAGTTTTATTAATGGATGTGAAAAATCGGATTTTGGCAACTAAGGTGATTACGATCGGCACAGCGACCGAAACTCTGGCGCATCCACGGGAAATATTTCGAGAAGTGATCAAGCAGGGAGCCACAAAGCTAGTCATCGCCCACAATCACCCCACGGGGCTTCTCGAACCCAGTCCAGAAGACATAAGCTTGACCAAGCAGTTCCTCAGTGCTGCCCAAGTACTTGCCATTCCCATTTTGGATCATTTAATTCTCGGCAATGGTGATTATCGAAGTCTCCGGCAAACCACCAAGCTCTGGGAAGCATGTCCCCAAGGGGATTGATTTTTTGGGTCAGGAAGATATTTTTCTTGGTTTTGACTCCCCTACTACATTTACTCGGTAGGAAATATGTATTTTCTCTATTGCTCTCCTCAGAAACCTGTGCAACAATAGACACTAATTACAAAACTACGGTATTCTTATCAAGATAGTGTAGTTTGCAATCCTAGGAGTACCCATGTATCTTTCTATTTTTAAAAACCTGTAAAACATCAGCAGATATATCATAGAAACATATACAAATGTTAACACTATGAATTTTTCTGCAAATCTGACGGCGATCGGTCGCTCTTTTACTTCCCGTAACTACACATTATTTTTTTTAGGGCAGAGTTTATCCCTCCTCGGCAACTGGATTACGAAAACTACGATTCTTTGGTTAGCCTACGATTTAACCCACTCCCCGATATTTTTAGGAATAATTGGCTTTCTTAGTCAAATCCCTAATTTAGTAGTTACTCCCTTTGCTGGGGTGATCATTGAGCGTTATCAACGTCGTCAGGTTTTGATCCTTGCCCATACTCTGAGTATTTTGATTTTTCTGAGTCTAGGAATCCTTACTCTAGAAGGTTTCATGACCAGTTGGTTATTACTAACTCTGAGTATAATGCAGGGTCTTGTGAATAGTGTGGCTCTGCCAGCCCGCCAAACTTTTTTGGGAGATATTGTGACTCAAAAAGAAGATATTAGTAATGCTACTGCTCTCCATTCTTCCCTCGCCACCATGTGTCGAATTTTGGGGCCAGGTATTGCGGGCTTTTTGATTGCCAATATCAATGGGGGTTATTGTTTTCTCTTGGATGGATTGAGCTATATAGCCGTGATCTTGGCGTTGTCATTTATGAAAATTAATTCAGCATCTCAAGAAAGTTTCTCGGCTTCCCCTGCTGCCAAAATTTCGCTCCTCGAAAATCTCCAAGAAGGTTATCGCTATGTTTTTGATTTTCTGCCCATGCGCCTGATCCTATTACAGGTTGCAGCCATGAGTTTTTTGGGGATGTCCTATCGATCGCTCCTCCCCATCTGGACAACGGAAATTGTCAAAGGAGATGCCACTACCCTCGGTTATTTAATGGGAGCAACGGGGATCGGAGCTTTGTTGGCTGCCCTTTACCTCAGTGCTAGACCTAGTGTGGTTGGTTTTGAAGAAATTCTAACTTTTTCCCCAGCTATTTTGGGTGGAGCTTTAGTTGGTTTCTGTCTAGTTAACAACTGGTTTATTTCCTTGGGTTTAATGGCAGTAATCGGCGCCGCATCTCTTTTAGTTACCAGTGCTAGTAATGCCCTACTGCAAACGATCGCTGATGAGAACAAACGAGGAAGAGTTATGAGTTTTTATACCATGGCAATGATGGGAATTTTACCTCTAGGAGAATTATTTATGGGTTTTCTTACCCAAGGCGTAGGGGTTACTTATACCCTAATGATTAGTGGAATTAGTTGTGTAATTATTGCTATTTTTTCGGCGATCAATCTCCCAAGTTTACAAGTTGTTTTGCGCCCTATTTATATCAAAAATAATCTACTTCCTAGTTAATATATTGATTTCATTACTGTTTAATTTTTAACTATTTAATTTTAATTAGGTTAAGTATTACAAGTCAAATTATAAGTTAAGGGTTACAGACTAAATGTTAGTAGTCTAAAGAATTATAGAAAGAAATTATATGAGTCAACATACCTCTATTAATTTAATTAAATCTCCTGATCTTTACCAGCTATTACAACTAGAAGATCAAGGATCAAATCAGGTATTAAATAAGCAAGTAAATATCACCCTGATTGATGTCCGTAGTGAAGCCGAGTTTGCTGAAGAACATATCCCCGGAGCCATACTTTTGCCTCTTGATCGTCTCACAGTTCAACAGGTTTTTCCTTATCAAGATCAAGGGCGGTGTATTTTCTACTGTCGCAGTGGCAATCGATCGCACCAAGCTGGAGAAAAATTAATTCAAGCTGGTTGGTCTGAGGTAAATCATTTAGAAGGAGGTATTCAGGCATGGAAAGCATTAGGTTATCCCATAACATCTCTCAATTCCTAGAAGAAAAATCTCATGGAGAATTACAGGGAGAAGCTCTAAATCAATTGATTAAAATCGGGGTTCTTGCCAACCAAGGGAAACAACAAACCCTACAAAGATGGCAGCCTACAGCAATTTATCTCAAAGAAAAAATTCCCGCCTATGATTTTGTAATTATTCCTCTTAATTTTGCTCAAGTCTCTGAGGCGGTGGCGGCGGGGGAAGTAGATTTTTTGATTACAAATTCTGGGATGTATGTAGAGCTTGAAGCTCTCTACGGGATCAACCGTTTGGCAACCCTCAAAGTTCGTCGATCGGGGGGAACTCGGACTCTGTTTGGTGGCGTGATCTTTACGAGGAGCGATCGAACCGATATCAATAATCTAGAAAACCTCAAGGGCAAAAACTTTGCCGCAGTGGCAGAAAATTCCCTTGGGGGGTGGCGCATGGCTTGGCGAGAAATTCAGGAAGCAGGTATTAATCCCTATCGAGATTTTCTAAGTTTGGATTTTTATGGCAGTCATGATTTAGTGGTAGAAGTAGTCCAAGCGGGGGTGGTAGATGGGGGAACTGTCAGTACGGATACTCTCGAAAGAATGATTGGGGCGGGAAAGCTAGACCTAAAAGATTTAAAGATTATTAACCAACAAGCTTCATCTCCAGAGGAGTTTCCTTTTGTCATCAGTACTCGTCTCTATCCAGAATGGCCCCTGGCAGTGGTTGCCCACACTTCTAAAGAGATGGCTGCTCAGGTAACGATCGCCCTATTGCAACTTCCTGCGGATAGCTATGCGGCGATCGCTGCCGATTCTGCTGGTTGGACAATTCCCCTCAACTATCAACCAGTCCATGAATGCTTCCAAGCTCTCCGAGTTAAGCCCTACCAAGACTTTGGCAAAATCTCTTTTCACTACGATCTAGCAATCAAAGGCTCTAAAGTTGGTTTGTGGGATTGGAACCTAGAAACTGGGGAGATTTTCTTCTCGGAAAGTTGGCAGCAGATGTTGGATTTAGACTTTGGAGATTCCTTAACTACATCTACTACTTGGTTTGAGAGAATTCATCCCGAAGATATTAATAGAATTCAGTTAGCTTTGCAGGAATATCAAGCAGGAATCAGACAAGATTTTGAGGTAGAATCACGACTTTTGTATCGAGATGGGAGTTATCGCTGGACTCTCTGCCGGGCAAAGTTAATGCGGGATATTTATCAGCGTCCCTACCGTTTGGCTGGTTCCCATGTTGATATTACTAGCCGCAAAGAAACAGAAGAAAAATTACAACGATCAGAATTACAATTACGCCAACAAACTCAACAATTAGCCACCGCCTTAGATGAATTACAATCAACCCAAGTGCAGTTAGTCCATACCGAAAAAATGGCAACCCTAGGGCAGTTAGTGGCGGGATTAGGTCATGAAATTAACAATCCCATTAACTTTATCCATGGAAATCTATCCTACGCTCAACAATACGTGGGAGATTTAGTTACCCTTGTGCAGCTATACCAGTCTGCCTATCCTCGACCTACCCCAGAAATTAACGAGTTTCTAGAAAATACAGAGACAGATTTTGTGGTTAAAGATTTACAAGATGTGGTAGATTCTATGCGGTTGGGGGTCGATCGCATTCTGGGAATTATCTCGGCTTTACGGAATTTTTCCTATCTCGATCGAGGGGAAATGCAACCCACAGACCTACATGCTAGTTTGGACACAACAATTATGCTTTTGAATCATCGCCTTCAAGGAAATAATAATAGTCTAGGTAAAATTGAAGTTATTAAAAACTATGGCAAGCTACCTTTAGTTAATTGTCTTTCTGGGCAGATTAATCAGGTATTTATGAATCTTTTGAGTAATGCGATCGATGCCCTAGATGAACGCTCCAATAAGCAACTAGCTCAACAACTAACTCCCCAACCTAATACTTTTGGCTCTTTAAACAATTTAGTTAATGATCCTCAGTTTAGATCAAGAAAACTCCAAAATTTTTCAGAAACCCGGCAGATTATTATCTCCACTGCCCTAGAAGCAGGATTTGTCACTATTCGGATCGTAGATAATGGAGTTGGGATTCCCCTAGAGGCAAAACAACAATTATTTGAGCCATTTTTTACTACCAAGTCTATAGGTAAAGGTACAGGAATTGGGTTATCTATTAGTAGACAAATTATTGTCGAAAAGCATCACGGGCAGATTGAATGTCATTCTCAACCGGGAGTAGGAACAGAGTTTGTGATCCAGATTCCCTGCGATATTTCCCTTAATTCACTAAACCAACTCACAAGAACAATTTAACTTAATTATTCCTCCATAAATTTACAAACCTAATTTGGTTAATATACATTATGACTAATAACTCTACACCAATTACTATTGATAGCGTTCCTGCCTATCTGCGGATCAGAATCACTCCTGAATACCATCAACAACCAATTATTTCTAGACTAGTCTCTGATTATCGATTGGTCATCAATATTACGGCGGCTTTATTAACTTCTAGTGCCAGAGATGATGGCTGGTTTGATCTAGAAGTTTTGGGTGATGTTGTGCAGATCAATCAAGCCCTAGTTGATTTACATAATATCGGGATCGAGGTATTTTTAATTTCACCGCAGGTAATCTCAGCACCATCTCCTGTGTCAGATAAAGCCTCTGTGGTTAAAGAATGGCGGCAGTTTGATCTCGATCGACAATCCCCAAAAATTACAAATTCTCCGGTAAATTCTCCAGACCAAAATCTTGCAGATCATCAATTAGATTCTCAATTGCAAAGCCAAAAAATTCAACTTCGGATCCCCAAAGAATACCGAGATATTCCGGTAATTAATACTTTGATTGTTGATTATGGTTTGACCGTTAATATAGCTGGAGCAATTATGCCCTTTGCTGTCCACGAAGATGGCTGGTTTGAATTAGAGTTACAGGGTAAACCTGCTGAACTTAACGCTGGGATTAAATATCTCAAGCAACTCAACTTATCCTCAAAGAATTAATTTCAACTCTTCAACACTAGGTTACTGAGTTAAGCCATGTTCTAGGGCATAGCGGACTAGCTCCGTGCGGCTGTTGGTTCCAGTTTTACCAAAGAGACGAGAGACGTATTTCTCAACATTGCGGACACTGGTTTCGAGACGGCGGGCGATTTCCTTGTTCATTAAACCTTGAGTTACTAAATCTAGGACACTCTGCTCCCTGGGGGTGAGGTCAATGCGGATGGGGCTGGGGGTGGTGGTAATCCCGCCCTTTTGATTGAGGAGACTGCGAATTTCGGCAACTTGTTTGGCAATATCTTCTAGCTGTTCATTACTATCTTTGGTAGCAGTAACGGCAATGCGTCGATCGAGCAAATTTTCCACCAGAGCAACCAATTCATCCGGGTCAAAGGGTTTGGCAAGGTAGGCATCACATCCAGCTTGATAACCAAGAATTCGATCGCTAGTCATCCCCCTCGCCGTCAGAAAAACTACTGGCAGACTCGCAAATCGAGGATCCCCCCGTAGCTGCTTCAAAAACTCATAGCCATCAACTTGAGGCATCATAATATCAGAAATAATCAAGTCTGGGGTTTCCTGTTGCAATAACTCCCAACCATCGGTGGCATTCCCTGCCACTGTCACCGTGAAGCCACTTTCCTGCAAATATTCCTGCACAGCCCGACGTAATCCCGGCTCATCATCTACGAGTAATAATTTCCCTGACATTGCCAATCCTCTTTAGTTACCATCCTCTATGATAGGATAATCCCAGTTGTAAAGGTTACGGAAATTGTTAGAAAATTCCCAGTCTTTAAAAAATCCCTAGCTCTTTAGTTAGCTCTCTGGGGCGGGGAGTGTCAATACTTCATCAATACCCAAGATAAGATAATAACTAAAGGAAGACGATCGCTTGACTAGCCTCCATAATCCCCATCGTCGAGCCAGCTATTGGCTGCTGCTGCCCTATCTCCGTCCCCAAACCTCAGTTATTGTCCGGGCTTTTCTTTGCACGATCGGGTTCACTCTGTTTTGGCCGATCCTCATGAGATTGGTGGGAATTTTGGGGGGGCATATTGGCTCTGGTAATCTTCAAGGACTAGCAGAAGCGGCGGGGTTGACGGCCTTGATGTTTCTATTGCAAAAGATCATGCAGTACGGACAGGACTCCTTGATGGCAAAGGCTTCTCTGGCGATTACTTTAGATTTACGGCAAAAAGTCTATGCTCATCTCCAACGCTTAAATTTGAGCTACTTTGAAACCACCCAAACGGGAGATTTGACCTATCGCTTAACAGAGGATGTCGATCGCATTGGCGAGGTGGTGAATAAAATTTTTCATGATCTGGTGCCTTGCGTTTTGCAGTTGGTGGTGGTTCTGGGCTACATGATTTACCTCAATTGGCAATTGACCCTAGCGACCCTTGTAGTTGCCCCCCTGATGGCGTTTTTGATTGGGTGGTTTGGGGAACAGCTATTAAAATTTTCCCGCCGCAGTCAAACCGGGGTTTCCAATATTTCTTCCCTACTAACAGAGGTATTTAGCGGCATTCGCCTAGTCCAAGCCTTTGCTGCCGAAGATTATGAAATTGAACGGTTCCGAGTTGAAGCCGAAGCTAATCGTCAATCTCGCTATGCAGCCGAATACTTGAAAGCAATTCAATTTCCCGTAATTGGTTTTCTCTATGCCCTCTCGGTGTTGTCTCTGCTATTTCTAGGGGGCTGGCAGATTGCCAATAAGAATTTGACCCCAACGGAATTTATGAGCTACGTGGCAGGGGTAGGATTTTTAATTGACCCCATTAGCCATTTAACGATTAATTACAACGAAATTAAACAGGTACAAGCCTCGGTCGATCGCATCTTTGAGCTTTTGGCAATTCAACCCACGATCGTCGAGCAACCTAATGCCAAGATTTTGCCCGTGGTGACAGGCAGGGTTGAGTATCATCAAGTTACCTTTGCCTACGAAGCAGCGAAACCAGTCCTGAAGGATTTAGATTTACTGGTGCTGCCGGGGGAAGTAATTGCCCTTGTGGGAGCTTCTGGAGCCGGAAAAACCACTTTAGTTAATCTCCTCTTTCGGTTTTACGATCCCCAAGTAGGTAGCGTCTGCATTGATGGGATTAATATCCAAGATGTCACCCTCAAGAGTTTGCGGCGGCAGATGGGCATTGTTCCCCAAGAAACTACGTTATTTTCTGGAACGATCGCCCAAAATATTGCCTTCGGTCAAGCCCAATTTAATCTAGCAGAAGTCGAAGCGGCGGCGAAAATTGCCAATGCCCATCAGTTTATCAGTCAGTTTACTCAAGGTTATCAAACTTGGGTCGGGGAACGGGGGGTAAATCTTTCCGGGGGACAAAAACAACGGATTGCGATCGCCAGAGCCGTATTGCACAATCCCCGCATCCTTGTCCTCGATGAAGCCACCTCTGCCCTAGATTCAGAATCAGAAGCCCTTGTCCAAGAAGCCCTAGAACGGGTGATGAGCGATCGAACTGTTTTTATCATTGCCCATCGTCTTGCCACCGTCCGCCGAGCTACCCGGATTCTCGTAGTGGAGCAGGGACAAATTGTAGAATCGGGAACCCACGAGGAGTTACTCGCCCAAGCAGGCAGGTATGCCGGATACTACGCCCAACAATTCAGCTAATTTATCCCGATTAGTAAGGGTTTCTAGAACAAATTTCTGCACTATGTATATAATTTGAGAAATTATTAATATTTATTTTTGATAGAAATGGGCTAAATTTATGAAACAAATTTTCAACAGAGCTTGGAAAGGAGAGTTGCAAAAGTATTTAATGGGGTTGTTCCTCGCTGTCAGCCTAGTCATTTTGGGGGCAATCAACTCGGCTCCGGCTTTTGCCACAGGGGTTTATGAAATTCCTAGTTTGAGTTCCTTGGGTACAGATAGCTGGGTGTTGGATCGATCGGAAGTCCTCAGCCGGATCAATGAAGGGACAATTAATTCTAAGTTAGCCAATCTTGCCCAAGATACGGGAACGGAAGTCCGGTTTGTCACAATCCATCGCCTCGATTACGGGGAAACTATTGATAGCTTTACTACTCAACTGTTTGAAAAATGGTTCCCGACTCCAGAAGCAGGAGCAAATCAAGTTTTGTTAGTACTAGATACTGTCACCAATACCACGGCGATCGCCACTGGCTCGGAAGTCGAAACTGTGATGGCGAAGGATATTGCCGAGAGTGTGGCCCAAGAAACGGTAATTATCCCCATTCAAAATGGCAACAAATATAATCAAGCCTTTCTGGATGCTAGCGATCGCCTCGTAGCGGTTATCTCTGGGGGTGAAGATCCCGGCGCTCCGGTGGTAGTGGAAACAGCCAAGGCAGAAAGCACTTTCAAATCCGCCGATGAAACCGATGTCAAAAACTCCTCTATTTGGGTAATTGCGTTGTTAATTGCTGCCACAGTGATTCCCATGGCAACCTATTATTTTTACCAAAGTTTCTCTAACTAGTGATTTATGGGGTTGTGTTTCTTAGAGACAGAGGGCGTAAAGCCTTACGCCCCTACAGATTGAAATTTCTTACTGATCTATTGCACTACTCTAGATAAACCACGCTACTATCTAAGTCAATCAAAAACTAACTGGATGAAGCGGGGATGGTTGCGGATGCGATCGAAATCTGAATCAGCCCGAGCATTGGTGAGGCATGGGTGGGGACTGAGTTTGGCAGCCCTCTCTAGATGACTCATAGCGAGATTAACTTCCCCCAATTGGGCATAGCAACAGGCAAGATTATAGAGAGTGAAATCATCTTCTTCTTTACTGAGGAGGGCATGTTTGTAGCTAATAATTGCCTCACTGTAACGCCCCAAGCACCGGAGGGATTCTGCCCGTTGATACCAACACCAATAATCTTCGGGTAAAACCTGCAACGCCTGATCGTAGGTTAAGACCGCCGTGGCTAAATTTCCAGCACAACGGAGGGTGTTTGCCATTTGGTACAAAGACCAGTAATCCTTGGGACGAATCATGAGGGCTTGATTGTAGCAGGCTAGGGCTTGTTGATAGTTCCCTAAATGGCGATAGGCATCTCCTTGACGATAGCAAGCCCAATAATCATCGGGTTCCACCTCTAGGGCTTGCTGAAAACAGCCGATCGCCTCCCGATACCAACCCAAATCTTCCAGCGCCACAAAACCCCGGTGATACCACGCCCAATAGTCATCGGGTCTAATTTTCAGGGCTTGCTTATAGGTTTCGATCGCCCCTTCATAATCCCCCAGCCGCCGTTGAGGAAAAGCTTTTTCATAGCACGCCCAATAGTCATCGGGGTCGATCGCCATTGCCTGTTCATAGTTTGCGATCGCTTCTTCAAAATAGCCCAGCCATTCGAGGGTTCTAGCCCGGCGGTAAAACAGCCAGTAATCTCCTTGACCATATTCCAAAGCTCGATCGTAACTCAACAGAGCATCAGTGTAGCGACCGATCTCATAAAAAATATTCCCCTGTTGTAACCAATCTGGATAATTATCTGGTCTGCCTTCTAGGGGACGATAAATCGTAATTTCTCTTTTCATGCTTGGATAAAGTTTTGCTTAGGTTATGCTGAGGTTCTTAACTAACCCGATCGTCTAGCTGAAGCTATAGAGGAATACTTTGAGCTTAGTATTAGTATATACAATATCAATCTAATGACTAAGGTTTACATTACACCCACTCCTGTCTAATTTTAACTTGCGAAGAACTCCCCATAATTTTAATTTTTGTAACCCAACTAGCATCAAATCAGTAATAACTTCTCCAGAATTTATAAATAAAGCATACTAGATTTAATATTTTCAGGATATTTAGGATATTTACTTACCAAAATATTTCAGGGGGTGGTCTGACTATGAATCTCAGAACAAAAACACTACTAATTATTGGTCTTTCTATCTCTACCTTAGCTGTGGGACTTTTGACCGTACTTTCTCAACTATTGTCCGTACAAATAGACGAAAAAGAAAGTATTACCCTAACTAATCGTCTTCAACAATTCCTTGAGAAATCATCTACAGAACCTCTAGAATTAACCAACCAAGATGCCTTATGTCGAGCGGGGGGACAAAATCAAATAGAAATAAATATTCTCTATCCAGACCAAGCAGATTTTGCAGCTCAACTCCAACAGCTAGAAGCTGATAATCGCCGGAATAGTCCTTTGATCCAAAAAGTCCAAGGGAAACCCATATTTTCCTGCGCTCCACCGAGAAACAAGCCAGCTAATTCCTTACCGCTAGACCAATTTCAACGATCGACAAACTCATCCCAGCGTCCCCCAGACCCATCTTTGCAGGGATTAGGAGGACAAGGTCAAAGACAACCTCCCGGAGCTAGAATCCAAACGGGAAGTCAGACTTTTTATCTCAATGGTGAGCCAGTCCAGATAGACACCAAGGTATTCCAAAACCCAAGGTCATCCCCAAAAGCTGAAAACCGGGATACTAGTAAAGCTCTGCTCTTGCCAATCCGCAATACTCAGGGCGAACCTGTAGCGATTATGCAATTGTTATCACCGAGTCCTTTTTCTGACACTACGGAAAGTATTAGTAAAGCCTTTTTTACCTTGGGTCTGGGATTACTACTGCTCAGTGTAATTTTATATCTTGTCCTCGATCGATTTGTTTTATCTCGCATCTCCCGCCTAGAGCAACAGGTGGGGCAAATTAAAGGGGATTTACAAAATCCGGGGAATATCAAGCTAGGGGGTAGGGATGAATTGGCTAATCTGGCAAAAAGTATTAACAAAATGCTGCAACGGCAGATCAATTTTCAGAAGCAATTGCATCAAGCAAAACGCCAGATAGAAATTACGAATCAACAGTTGGCAACGGTGAACCAAGAGCTAGAACATTTGGCTAAAACTGATGGTTTAACTCAGGTAATGAATCGGCATTTCTTTCAGCTTAACCTTGAGGAAGTTTGGCAGAAAGCTCTGCAAAACCAGTTACCTGTGTCTTTAATTTTGTGTGATGTAGATTTTTTCAAACTCTATAACGATACCTACGGACATTTAGCGGGGGATTTGTGCTTGCAAAAAGTTGCGAAGGCGATGCGGGAGGCAGCGAGTATGGAACCCAAAGCGATCGTGGCGCGTTACGGCGGGGAAGAGTTTGTGGTAATTTTGCCCTATATTGAGATCGATCGAGCAACCCAAGTGGCGGAAAAAATGCGATCGACCGTCAGCCAACTGAAATTACCCCACAGTGCTTCTAAAGTCGCTAACCACGTCACCTTGAGTATTGGTGTGGCAACCCTAATTCCCCAAGCCCACCTTGCTTCTAGGGAGCTAATCGCTCAAGCAGATCAACATCTTTACCATGCCAAAGCTAGTGGACGGAATCAAGTAGTATCAGAACTTGTCGCTAGTTACAGCCAAGCGTGAGATTAAATAATCAAATTTTGAAGGATTTTCATGCTGCCTAGTGATTTACTTATTTATCGGCAAAATGGGGAAACGGTAACTCCCAAGCGTCTGCCCTTGGATGCATCGGCTCGATCGATCGCCCAAGAACTCATTACCTGTCTCCAGCAACACCTCCATCAGCCCCAAGGGAAACTCGATGAAGTCCTCGCTGAACTAGAAGGAGATAAACCAGATTTCAAGCTGTGGCGGGGTTTAGCCCACATTCTGAAAACTAGTTATGCCACCTTTGAAGTCGTTAGTCCCCTGGAACCGCAGCTTTTGCGCCAGCGAGTATTTTCGGCTGCAAGTTTAGTCACACCAAGTCCCCAAGGGGCGATCGCCGTGCTGGAAAATTTAGCCACCACCCTCAGCGAAGAACTCCAAAGACCCGTATTTCCCCCCGAAATTAGCCAAGGACTCTACGCCGATCTCCCAGCCAATCGTCTTCTGACCGAATTCACCGCCCCGACTCCTGACCAACTCATCCACCGCTACAACCTTTCCCAAGTTCAGGGCATTTTCTACAAAGCCAGTGAAATTAAAATCCATGCCCACCGTAATGATCCGGGAGAATATAAATTACTATTTCGCTATCTGAAGTTGTTTCGATTGATGGCATACATAGAGGGCGATGCAGATCATGGTTTTACGATTACCATTGATGGGCCAACAAGCCTATTCAAAGAAACCCGTAGGTATGGGATAGATTTTGCCAAATTAATTCCGGCTCTTTTACATGTGACAAAATGGGATTTGACGGCGACTTTGCAATGGAAAGATGATTTTACTAAAAAGCTAAGAAAGGGGCGATTTATCCTCAACGATCGCTGTGGTTTAATCACCCACTATCCCCCCGGCAAGCCCTACGATAGTATGCTCGAAGCCTCCTTTGCTGATAACTGGAGCAAGCTCAAAACCGAGTGGCAACTAGAGCGAGAAGTGGATCTAATTCCCATTCCCGGCAGTGTGATGATCCCAGATTTTCGATTAGTGCATCCCGATGGCAGAAGTTATTTATTAGAAATAGTTGGCTACTGGCGATCGACCTATCTCCAAAAAAAGTTTGCTCAAGTCAGAAAAGCCGAATGCCCTAATTTAATTTTGGCAATTTCTGAGCGCCTCAACCTCGAAAAAGCTGGCATCAAAATCGATCAAGTTCCCGCTAAAATTATCTGGTTCAAAGATAAACTTTCTCCCAAAGAAGTCTTAAAAATTCTCGATTAATCTTACTACTTAGATTTGTTAATTATCTAAATTATCTAGACGATGATTCTTAATTTCTTCGATAAATTGATTCCCATAATGAGATAGCTTATATTCACCAACTCCAGAGATTTTTCCAAATTCTTCCAAAGTTCGGGGCTGCTCGATCGCAATTTTTCTGAGGGTACTATCTCCAAAAATCACGTAGGGAGGCACAGCTTGGGCATCAGCTAATTTCTTCCGTAGTTTTCTAAGTTTTTGGAAGAGCATTTCGGCATCTACACTATTCACATTTGTAACTTCTTGAATAGCTTGGCGATTAGTTTTACTACTAGTTTTCTGCTTAACTGTGGATGGATTAACAGCAATTTGGACAGTGATTTGTTTGCGCATGACTTCCCAACTGAGGGGATTTAACTTAAGAATTGCATAGCCATCGGTGGTGATATCTAGTAAGCCTTGATGGAGGAGTGATCGCCCCAAATTTCGCCATTCTTGTGTTGTGCGGTCTTGACCAATGCCGTAGGTAGATAGGCGATCGTGTCCATACTTTTTAATCTTGTCACTTTGGGAACCTCGGAGAATATCAATAATATGCCCTGCCCCAAATTTCTCTTGGCAACGAGCTACACAGGACAGGAATTTTTGTGCCTCGATTGTCCAATCTTCCAACGGTTTTGGATAACAACAATTATCACAAGTGCCACAGTTGCCGGGAAACTTTTCACCAAAATAATTTAATTGAATAATTCGCCGACATTCATTCCCTTCAGCATAGTTAATTACTTGTCTAAGCTGCTGTTTAGCAATTCTTTGTTCTGCTTCATCCGGCTTTTGATCTATCAAAAATTCCACAGTTCTAATGTCATTAGTACCAAAAAGTAAGGTGCAGTATGCTGGTTCCCCATCTCTTCCGGCTCGACCAGATTCTTGATAGTAATTCTCGATGCTGTGGGGCAGATCATAATGAATTACAAACCGGACATCAGGCTTATTAATCCCCATCCCAAAAGCCACCGTCGCCACAATTATCTGCACATCATCCCGAATAAATCTAGTTTGATTATTGGCTCGATCGACATCACTCATTCCCGCATGATAGGGCAGGACTTCAAAGCCATCTTGATTTAATTTTTCAGCAATTTCATCTACTCTTTTTCGACTCAAGCAATAGATAATTCCCGAACCTTCCTGTTGATTAACTATTCGCAGTAATTGATTATAGGGAGATTTATCTTTGGGTTGGACTTCATAATATAAATTCTCTCGATTAAAGCCGCTGACATGAACTTTTGGTTGATCCAGCCTTAACTGTTGGATGATATCTTCCCTAACTCGTTCGGTGGCAGTGGCAGTGAGGGCAATCATGGGGATATCGGGGTGATAGCTACGCAGAGAGCTTAACTGACGGTATTCTGGACGAAAATCATGTCCCCACTGGGAAACACAATGGGCTTCATCAATGGCGATCGAGCCAATCCCCACCTGAGATTTAATTTCTTGGAGCAACTCTAAAAATCTTTCCGTGAGCAATCTTTCGGGAGCCACGTAGAGGAGTTTGATCTTCCCTGCCATAATCGCCTGTTCCCGGTTTCTAGATTCCACAAAGCCCACGGTACTATTCAAGAAAGTCGCCCCAATCCCGTTATCTTGCAGAGCTTGGACTTGATCTTGCATTAGGGCAATTAACGGAGACACCACGATCGTCAACCCCGGACGCAGCAGAGCCGGCAACTGAAAGCACAAGGATTTTCCGCCCCCAGTGGGCATGATCACCAATACATCGGCATCATCAAGGCTTTCTTGGATAATTTGCCTCTGGTCTGGACGAAAGCGATCGTAACCAAAAAAATGCTTGAGGGCAGCTTCTAAATCGGGAAAATCCATAGCAAATTGAAAACTAGCAAATTGAAAATAAGTTGCCTATTTATCTTCCCTAGATCATACCTGAATCTATCTAGTTACGTAATCCTGAAGCTAATCTCTAAGCTAATTCTTAGATGGCGATCGCCTGCTGGTACTGAGTCATTTCGGGGCTAACTTCACCGTAAATATCCCCAATACATTGCTGACAACAATCAATGGCAAAATCATTTAACTCCTCTGGAGCAATGCCAAACATTTTCCCAAAAGTCTCAGTTCCCACTCGGCAAAAACTAGGACGCTCTTCGTAGATACCACATTCTCTAGTCAATTGGTTATAGTTGATACACCAACCGTCTGCACCCACTAGACTATGGTAAAGGCTTAATTCCTCTGGGGTGAGGTAGCGATCGAGGTCTGGTCGATCGTCCGGCTGCAAATGACAGCACGCCCCACAATTGCTCACACACAACCAAGTTGCCATAATTTTCTATTTCTAAAATATTTTGAATTTTTGTATTTACCTATCATCATATAAATGTTGTAACCAGTCGATAAATTTCAGGGCAATAGGATTTTGTGACCGCAGGGCTTGACTAGTAATAGATTTTCCTAAAGGATAACCCGGCTCATCTTGCCATGCCAGATAGGTATGAATTATGGCTTTACTGATACCATTTCACGAAGACGCTTCCCGGATTCATAAAGATAATTCTCCTGAAAATATGGTTACATTGCGTCACACGGAAAAAAGCAGCTTGGGATATGGCTTATCTAAACCATCTTCTTTCCCTTTGATTTTTATGCGGTTGCCCTGTAATAAACTAGGCACTAAAGTATTTGGCGGCGGGATGGTAGGTAATGATGGCGGTGGTGGATTGTTCGGGGTAGAGTTGTTCGCTTTCATCCATGTAGAGATTGAGGCGATCGCTCCCCAGTAATTCCAGTAGCTTGTATTGATCCTGCATATTTGGGCAGGCGGGATAACCAAAACTATACCGAGAACCGGGGTAACGTTGCGCCAAAACATCTCGTAAATTATCTGGTTCCTGCTCCCCAAAACCCAACTCCCGGCGAATCCGGACATGGAGCCATTCAGCGATCGCTTCTGCTGTTTGCACTGCCAGCCCGTGGAAGTAGAGATAATCTGTGTATTGGTTGCTATCAAATAACTCCTTGGCAAACTGGGTAGCAATTTCTCCCACCGTCACCGCTTGCATGGGGAACACATCCATGATCCCAGAATCCTTGGGGGCAAAGAAATCCGCAATACACAGACGGCGCATAGATTTTTGGCGGGGAAACTCAAAGGTGGCGACTAATTGGCTCTGATCCTCTGGGTTGTAGAGATACAGGGAATTACCCTCGGTATTACAGGGAAAGTAGCCATACACCGCTTGGGGATGGAGGAGGTTTTCTGTGATAACTCGCTCCTTCCATTGCTCAAGGACTGGATAAACTTTTTCTTGGAGAAACCCATCATACTCTTCTCTAGATTGCTCTTGGGGTTTGCGGAATTGCCACTGCCCAGCAATGAGAGCTTGGAGGTCTAGATAATTAAACACTTCTTGAATAGGGATATCTGTGGGTTGCAAGACTTTAGTTCCCCAGAAAGGTGGTGTGGGACGGGGAATATCAATGGCTACAGCCGTCGATCGAGTCGTATCTACAACTACAGGAACTTCCTTTTTTTTCTCCGTACTTTCTATATTTTCTTCAGAAGCTTCCGCAACTTCTAGGGGGATAATTTCAGTTATTTCTGCATTAGGAAAACCCCGGCGATCGTCCCATTCCCCAGCATTTTTAGCGGGCATGAGTTTATCCATAAAATGTAAGTCTGCAAAGGCATCTTTCCCATAAATTACTTTCCCTTTATAGGTTTTTTGGCAATCATCATAGACAAATTTAGGAGTCAGGGCTGCCCCGCCAAGAATCACTGGTACGGTAATTCCTTTTTGATTAAATACTTCTAGATTTTCCTTCATAAAAGCCGTAGATTTTACCAATAAACCACTCATAGCAATACAATCTGCCCCGTGTTCTTGGTAGGCATCAATAATATTATCTACGGGTTGTTTAATCCCCAAATTAATAACTTTATAGCCGTTATTAGACAGAATAATATCTACCAGATTCTTGCCAATATCGTGGACATCACCCTTCACTGTGGCAATAATAAATGTCCCCTTGGCATTGTTGCCAGTATCATTCTTTTCCATGAACGGTTCCAAGAAAGCCACGGCAGATTTCATGGTTTCCGCCGATTGCAACACGAAAGGTAATTGCATTTGTCCTGAACCAAATAGTTCACCTACTACCTTCATCCCATCCAGCAAGAAAGTATTCACAATTTGCAAGGGTGGATATTTTTCGAGGGCAATTTTTAGCTGATCTTCTAGACCAATTCTTTCCCCATCAATAATATGTTGTTTCAGCCTTTCTTCTACGGGCAAACTATCATTAACTGCTTGGGTATTCTTGGTAGTTTTCCCCATAAATAATGTAGTCAATTCTCCCAAGGGATCGTAGGTACAGATATCTCCTTGAAATTCCCGTCGATCGTAAATTAGCTTTTGACAGATTTCCTGATATTCCGGTTCAATTTTTGCTAAGGGCAGAATTTTACTGGCACTGACGATCGCCCCATCTAGTCCTACCTGCATCGCCTCATGGAGAAACATAGAATTCAAAACTACCCGTGCTGCCGGATTCAAGCCAAAGGAAATATTAGAAACCCCCAGCATGATATGACAACCCGGTAAATTTTCCCGGATCATTTTAATAGATTCGATCGTCGCCTTGCCATTTTCCCGATCCTCTTCAATCCCTGTAGACACTGGCAGGGCGAGGGTATCAAAGAAAATTTCCGCCGGGGGAATCCCAAACTCTACCGCCTGACGATATGCACGTTGCGCGATCGCAAACTTCCGATCAGCCGTCCTTGCCATCCCCTCTTCATCGATCGTGCCGATCACCACCCCCGCCCCGTACTTCTTCGCTAGCTCCAACACCTTGAGGAATCTTGGTTCCCCGTCTTCATAGTTGGTAGAGTTGAGGATACATTTCCCCCCAGCAACTTTTAGCCCCGCTTCCATTTTTTCCCACTCGGTGGAGTCTAGCATCAAGGGCAGGGTAATATTTGTCACCAAGCGAGAAACCAACTCCCGCATATCTTTCTCGCCATCTCTACCCACATAATCCACGTTCACATCCAGAATGTGCGCCCCTTCTTTTACTTGAGCCTTGGCAAGAGCCACTAAGCCGTCCCAGTCTTCAGCATTGAGCAGATCCCGGCACTTCTTGGAACCACTGGCATTCAGCCGTTCACCCACGATCAAGAAAGAATTATCTTGGGTGTAGGGCTGGGGACTGTAGATAGAAGCAGCCGCAGGTTCAAAGTGATAATCCCGTGGTTTGGCTTTTAGGGTGGAACCGATCGCCGCCAGTTCCTTGATGTGTTCCGGGCGAGTGCCACAACAGCCCCCAATTACTTGTACACCCCAATCTTCTACAAACCGATGCAGAGCCATCCGCAATTCCAGAGGAGTTAACTTATAGTGGGCATGACCACCAATATTTTCTGGCAATCCGGCATTAGGCACACAGGAAACTACAAAGGGTGAATGATCACAGAGATATTTGATATGTTCTGCCATGCGATCGGGTCCTGTGGCACAGTTTAAGCCCAAAATATCAATGGGGTAGCGCTCCAGAATTGTTAAAGCCGCCCCAATTTCCGAACCGATCAGCATAGTTCCCTGAATTTCCATCGTCACCGACACCATCAAAGGACGACGATCGCCTTTCTCCTGAAATATCTGCTCGATGCCGTTCAAGGCTGCCTTGATTTGTAACACATCCTGACAGGTTTCCACAATAAATAGATCCACCCCGCCATCGTACAAACCCCGCGCTTGCTCGGCAAAACCCGCTTCCATGGTGTCGTAGTCAATGTGTCCCAAGGTCGGCAGTTTCGTTCCCGGTCCAATGGATCCTGCCACAAATCTTGGTTTAGCTGGATCGGTAAATTCTGCCGTTACACTTTTGGCTAACTCTGCCGCCGCTTTATTGAGATAATAGGCTTGATCCGCCAAATCATACTCAGCCAAAACGATCGAGGTTCCCCCAAAGGTATCGGTCTCGATCACATCTGCCCCCGCCAACAAAAAATCCCGGTGTACCTTCGCCACGGCTTCCGGCTTGGTATGCACCAAATATTCATTACAGCCCTCATACTCCGCCCCCCCAAAATCTGCTGCTGTGAGGTTTTGGCTCTGCAAGTTAGTTCCCATAGCTCCATCAAAAACAATCACGGGGCGATCGGGACTATGGAGATGGGCAAGAAAGGGGCTTTTCATAGGGGTTGATAAGTAAAATCAAGTTCAATGGTTGAATCAAAAAGGCTGTAATACTTAGATTACCTTAGTTCTAGATTACTGACAATGAACTAATTAGGAACTAAGTATGAACTAACTATTTTCAATAACTTGGGATTCTAGCCAATTTTCGAGGTCGGCAATACTAGTAAAATCAAAAACTCGGTCTTGTAGTTCCTCTAATTGGTCGATCGATAAATTATCCAACTTCCTCGGCACACTTTGTGAATTTACTCCCAAAAGCCTAACTACAGACTTTTTAACAGCCGCTAACCTTCCTTGTTGTAAGCCTTGTTGTAGACCTTCTTGCAAACCCTGTTGTAAGCCCTGTTGTAAGCCTTCTTGAATCATTTGGTTATACCAAGGTGACTCTCTAAGTATTTCCATATCCCACCTCATAATTTCTTGAATTATCTGTGTTTCTAGCACAAAACCAGCAAAGAATGCCAGTAAAGGTTCTAAATCCCTTAGTTGGTCTTGATTTCGGAGTAATTGTACTGCTCTAGCTACTTTGGCTGGTTGATTACCTCCTTGCAAAATTGGCACAAACGGGAGGAGAGTCGGCAGAGGTTGTTGGAGAACTAAGTCTGCATCTATTTCCCAGAGGTTAATTACTCGAAAATCTTGTATTGCCCGTAATCCGAGGAGTTCTGATTGATAGAAGCTAGGGGTTGAGGCATTACGGGGCGGCGGGAGAATGTTTACAAGGACAGGGTAGGTAAGAAGTCCATAGCGTTCTTCAGCGAGGGCAGCGTAGAGTCTCATTCGTTGGGGCATTCGCCTATCAAACCGCAGTTGTAATTCCGTTAAAACCAGAAACTCCCCCTGTTGGGGCAGAAAGGCTTTTTGGAGGACATCTCCTTCCCGGCTGATCCACTGAAAATCCGCAGATAGAAATTCGAGGGAGGTAATTTGAGGTAAGCCCGTCACCCATTGCAGCCAAGCATCAGGAGCAAGGCTAATTAATCTTTTACTGCCAATATCTGCTTTTTGAGCCATAGTTTAATTTGTCTGGTTAATTGTCTGGGAATTAGCAAGAAATTCATAAAAAAATCCCTAGAATCCTTGGGGGAATTAGGGACAGAGGTAAATAATAGAGGTAAAAATGGAAATCATTAAGACTAGAGCATTTTTTCGAGAAATTGTTTGGCTCGATCGCACTGGGGATTACTAAAAAAGTCTTCTGGGGTTGCGTCTTCAGCTAATTTTCCCTCGTCTAAAAAGAGAATTCGATCGGCCACTTCCTTCGCAAAGCCCATTTCGTGGGTGACGATCGCCATGGTCATCCCACTATCTGCTAAACCTTTCATCACATCCAGCACTTCCTTCACCATTTCTGGATCTAGAGCCGAGGTGGGTTCATCAAAGAGCATGATTTCCGGCTGCATGGCTAGAGAGCGAGCGATCGCTACCCGTTGTTTTTGTCCCCCCGACAGGCGAGAGGGATAAACTTGGGCTTTGCTTTCTAGACCAACCCGCAACAGGAGAGCCGATGCTTGCTGTTTTGCCTCAACTTTGGATAGCTTTTTCACCTTGATCGGGGCATACATGACATTTTCTAAGACCGTCATATGGGGAAACAGATGAAAGTGTTGAAACACCATGCCGATATTTTGGCGGATTTTCATGATATCCACCTTGGGCTGGGTAATGTCGACCCCATCTACATAGATATGACCCTTAGTGGGAACTTCCAAGAGGTTCATACACCGGAGAAAGGTAGACTTTCCAGAACCCGAAGGCCCGATAATCGCCACCACTTCCCCTTTGTTGATCTCGTTGGAAATACCCTTGAGAACTTGCAATTCCCCAAAGTATTTATGGAGATCATCAACCTTAACTGCTACGTTGTAATTTTCGTTCGAGGGCATAGGCTCCTGTGGTTAAACCCATAACAATTATGTAATAAATCAAAGCTGCCACCAGAATTGGCTCAAAGTAAATGAACTTCTCGGCGGCAACTATTTGCGATCGACGGAGGATATCTGTCACCCCAATTACAGAAACTAGGGTAGAGTCCTTGAGCAAGTTGATGCTTTCGTTTGCCAAAGCCGGGAGAATATTTTTCACTGCTTGGGGCAGGATCACATCCCACATCATCATTGTGTAGGGGACTCCAAGGGATTTTGCAGCTTCTCCCTGTCCTCGATCGACCGCTAAGATTCCCCCCCGGATGGTTTCGGAAATGTACGCTCCTGAATTGAGAGAAAAGGTAAACACGCCCGCCTCTAGGGGAGAAATGTTGTAGCCAGTCAACTGGGGGGTAGCGTAGTAGATCAAGGAAAGCTGCACCAGCAGAGGAGTTCCCCGAAATAGCGAAGTATAAACGTTAGAAAACCAAGTCAGGGGAGTGATATTGGATATTTTGAATAGGGAGAGGATGGTTCCCCAAATAAAGCCAAAAAATGTCGACAGGGCAGTGAACTGGAGAGTCAGGAGAATCCCCTGCAAAATAAAGGGAATATTCGGGGTAATACGACCAAAATCTAGATTCATTAATCACCCCTAAGCTTCCTTGTCAAACCATTTCTTCACTAGGGTTTCGATTTCCCCTTTATCTTTCATCTGCTTCAGGACATCGTTAAAGGGTTTAACTAAGGCTGAACCCTTGGGAAATGCGATCGCCGAACCAGAAGGACCTTCGCTGGGGATGACGTTAAATTCCAAGTCTGAATTTGCTGCCAGGTAGCCCTTAGCTACAGTATCTTCCACGATCGCTGCATCGATACGTTTAGATTTAATTTCTTGGATCAAATCCCCAATCTTATTCAGGGGCTTGAGATTAATGCCCGTAATTTTTTCGGCAGTCTCTTTCATTTCACTTTCTTGAATACTGCCCAACTGTACCCCTACCTGCTTACCAACCAGATTTTCTACCTTGGTTAGATTACTGCCCTTGAGAGCAATGATGGTATTTTTGGCTTCAAAATAGACATCTGTAAATTCTACGCTCTGCTTCCTTTCTTCGGTGGGAGTCATCCCCGCCATCACAAAATCAACTCGCTTAGCTTGGAGGGCTGGGAGTAGTCCATTGAAGTCCATATCGCTAATTTCGAGGGTGTAGTTGAGTTGCTTGGTAATATAGTTGGCAATGTCTACATCAAAACCAATAATTTCATTACTGCCGCTCGCTGTATCTCGGTATTCGTAGGGAGGATAATCTGCGGAAGTACCCATGACTAATTTTTGAGGACCACCAGCAGTATCAGTGCTACCGCCACCACAAGCAGTGACAAGGACATTCATCGCTACAACTAGGGCGATCGCTAGGGTAAAGAACCAACTAAATTTTTTGATTTGCATAACTTACATTAAATTTTTGAACTTTTTGATGAGAACTTTTTGAATAATCTTAACTACATAACCTGAGTTAGCGATCTAAATCAACTTGAAATCAATCTAGATCAATAATTTAAAGAATCTAACAGTTTTTTCTGAGTCACCACCGCTACTTTAATCTTTGTTCGTAATCTGTTTCGTATATTTGCATACCTAGAAATTTTATAGCTATTCCCCGGTAGTCTTGATCCCAATCTTGACTCTAGTTGTGATTTTAATCTGGCTTCCCCGGAAAATAGTTTGCTATCATGGAGAGCATCTACCGTCCAGTTATTAAGTCATTTATCAGGCTGGATATCTGGTGGTGACAGCGATCGACGATCAATAGACAAGATCAACGGAAACAACAGATGATCCTTAAAATGATCAAAAAGATGCTCCCTATGCACAAAACCCAAGAAACCGCCCTAGAGAATAGTCCGGATACCTTTCATGACAATCCTCTAGACATTAACTCAATCTCCCAGCATCGACCTACCAAAGTCCGGATTAGGATTTGCATCCCTCAAGAATATAATGGCGTACCAATTATTTCCCGTTTGGTTTCCCATCATGAGGTGACAGTCAATATTTCGGCGGCTTCCCTAGAGACAAATTCCTGTAAGGAGGGTTGGTTCGATCTAGAAATAGAAGGCTCAAATCCTCAAATTCAGAGCGCTCTTACCTACCTTGATGAAATGGATATAGAAATTATCAATAAAACCGATCCAGAGGAAGACGGCTGGTAAATTATTGCTAGTCAACCATTGCTGATAAAGTAGTGCTGATAAAGAGATTACCAAAAAATTGGGTATAAAGCCCCGTCCTTCTAGGGCGGCTTTTAATATTAAATATTATCGCTAAAGTATTCAACGATGTAATAATAGGAGATAGCGGTAAAGCGCACCCAAAAGAGCCTAGTAGGTAGAGTGGACAACTCCTGATCCAGAACCCTGGGGGCAATAAACCCAGAAAGTTGTATAAATGTGGGAGTAAAAGAAATTAAATACTACTTATTTAATGCGGTCGGGCAGACCGTGAAAGCTTGTGGACGTATCCAACCGGGGGTAATCAAGGGATAGCTCTTGAGTATCTAGGGAGGACGGTTGAAGCAAGAATCCCCGTCTCTTTAGAGCAGGGAGTGTCAATGGTAGAACCTTACTGGTAAACCATAGTTATTGAAGATTTCCCTATGATCAGCAGTGGAATTTTTGCTCTTGTTTCTGCGCTTCTAGCTCTAGTTAGTCCTGTGGGCGTAGTTGTGGATCAGGTGGTGGCAGATAATTTTCGGAGTCGTCTGCACCGAGTAGAGCAACTCCAAGTGAGGGTTGATAATGCCCCAAATTACCAAGTAGCCCAAGGACGGATCGATCGCCTCCGCTTGGCTAGTCGGGGAGCTTGGCTGGTTCCAGAGTTACGCCTTGATATCTTAGAGCTAGAAACTGATCCCATTAATCTTGATCTTTCTCGGTTATCTGGAAATTTATCTGGAAATTTATCTGGCGCAAATAGTTCTCAATCTCTCCTGCCTCCCGGTTTATTGCGGACTCCTCTCCGGGCAGGAATTCGAGTGGTAGCAACAGAAACTGATATTCAACAAGCTCTCCAATCTCCTAGAGTTCAAGGCTTAATCAAAGAAATTGCTAGTAGTTTTTTGGGCAATGAGGCGGCGATCGAGATTATCCCCCGGATTAATTTTCTTTCAGATGAGCGTTTTCAACTCCAACTAGATTTACAAACCCCAAATAATCCACCAATTAAAATTGATCTGATTTCGGGAATTACCGTCCTCGATGGTTCTCAGTTTAACCTAGAGTCCCCAGTATTAATGATTAATGGTTCACCTCTACCTAGTTCTGTAGTTATGGGAATTAGTCGGGTTTTTCTCGATCGCTTTGATCTCAAAAACTTAGAATCCAACGGAATTACGCTCCGATTACTACAACTTCACATAAACCCAGATCAAGTAGAAATAGCAGCTTTTATTAGTGTTAAATAAATAGTTGGGAGGGTTTAGAAGACAAAGCTAAAAATATGTAAACTACTCAACCTTAGTAGATATTAAATCTAAAATCAGATCACTTAGATTATTTGTTGCGCCGAGCGGGGAAGCTAACTTAAACTGCACGTCGGTTAATTGTTGCTGGAGGTTATTAATTTGTTTGGTGATCGCATCAGTAATCCCGCCGGGAAATAGAAAATAGGGCAGAATACCAATAGTTTTATAACCTTGAGCTACCAACATTTCTACACGAGTTTCTAGACTAGGAGAAACTGCCCAATAAGCTGGAATGGCATTAATTTGTTGAGCTAGGGTTTTAATCGGTTGATGAGCATGAT
Source organism: Microcoleus sp. GA_180221_E-2-1-MAG-45_12 (assembly GCA_020692245.1). Classification (GTDB taxonomy): domain Bacteria; phylum Cyanobacteriota; class Cyanobacteriia; order Cyanobacteriales; family JAAUUE01; genus JAAUUE01. The sequence continues at coordinate 31,698 of JAIMKT010000011.1, read as the reverse complement.
GGTATTTACTGCCGTGGGCGAGGAGAATCCATACCTCTACTAAATCTAAGTTTGAAGAATTAGGGGAATTTAGAGGATTAATGGAATTTGTGGAATTGATAGTACTATTAGTATCTATAGATATTTCCCTGCTCGTTTTTGTGAACATTTGCTGCTCTGTCAAAATCTCAAACATGCCACTGTGACTACCCAAATGGGGCAGTATTTGTAGAGTAATAGGGCTGTTAGAGATCGGGTTAGAAATTGGGTTAGGGATTGGATTCAGGATCGATCGAGCCAAGTTAACTTCATGGGGAATATCCTCCATTACATGCACTCCGGGCAAGAGGAATAGAGGCAAAATTAATATTTCTAGAGAATTAGCAGGAGAATTAGTTTTTGAGTTTACTTGTAAGTTAGTTTGAGAATTAGTTTGAGAATTAACTAGCTTGGAATCAAGTAATTTATGGGCAAAATTAATAATTTGTTGATGTAGGGGCTGCTCTGCCAACTCTAGAACTGCCGTCTCGATCGTGGCATTAGATAGTTTTGTTTGTATTAAGTCAGCTAATCTTGTAGCTGCCTGTTGGGGTCTAGGGTCACGGCTGCCGTGGGAGACAAGTAATAGATTAATCATGAGGATTTATTTGTATCTAGTCATGGATAGCATTAATATTTTCTAAGAAACCAAAATTATTTATAATCATTTTATAAACTATCACCATTCTAATTGACTAGAAAACTTTTGGCAGGTGAGAAATTATATAAACTATGGGTGGTTAATCATGTTATCAAAAAAACTACTCAAATCATACAAGTGGGGCAATCTATTTAAAATCTTTACTACATACTTCGGCGGAAAAATAGCCACAACTATCAATCTTATAAAAACTTTCCAAGTAATGCGTCGCCGAATAATAACTGGATGAGAGGTTAAGGATTTTATGAGTAGCTTTATAAATAATTCTAGCCCTTTTTTACCCTTTTGTGGATTAGGGGATTCTTCGAGACACTTAAAAGTCAAACAAATATAGACATTAATCAAACTATAGTGTTTTAAGTATTGAAGATTTGCAGGAGCTTTGACAAAAGCATTATTAATTACCTTGAGAGTTTCCCGTTCTTGGCGGCTGATTTGGCTGGACATAGACCGAGGTGATTGCCGATAAAGAATTTGGTGCAAAGGAACATCAATGAACTCATACTTAGAGCTTAATTTGATCCACATATCCCAATCTTCCGCAGCCCACAAAGATTCATCAAAATCGCCCATATCTAATAGAGCTTGACGCTCAATCAAAGGATTAGAACCAGAACCCACAATATCTCGTAGTAATAAATAATTGTAGAGATTACCCCTTAAATTTGTTAGGGGAATATTATACAAAGTCTTGCTATGTTCATCAATTCGACTAGTCCCACTGTAGGCAATAGCAGCCGTTGGTGTATTTTGTAAGGCGAGGTATTGAGCAGCTAATTTGTCTGGAGTCCATAAATCATCAGCATCAATAAAGGCAATATAATCTCCCTTCGATCGACGAATCCCTCGATTACGAGTTGCAGATAATCCTTTGTTAGGAAAGGAATGTAATCTAATGCGCTGGTCTAGATTTTTTTTAATTGATTTCTTAATAATTTCTTCGATAATTTCGACGGTGCGATCGCTAGAACCATCATCAATAATAATTAACTCAAAATCAGTAAAGGTCTGAGTTAAAACTGATTCTATAGTTTCTTGAATAGTTTTCTCGCCATTATACACAGGAATAACTACAGAAATTTTAGGCATAATTTAGATATGAATATTCGTATAACTAAGAAAATGTTCTATTTTTAATAATGCTGGAAATTTACTGAGAATTAATAACTGTAATTTACGAGGAAGCAAAAGCATCATGAGAAGCCTTGCAAGAATTTTCCATGTGACTTTTTGTTTGAGAGGAGCAATGTCATACACTAACATTTGGATTAATACCTTTAAGCCCTGCCAACCACGACGATGACTGGGAATACCTTCGAGGGATTTGTAGGTAATATAGCGGTAAATATTCGTCAAGCTAGGTCGCTTTAGGTATTGTAAATCAGCCGGGGCGCGATCGAAGGCTTTTTTTAGGGTTCTGGTAGTTCCCCGCTCTTGTTGGGTAAGTTGACTAGAGAGGGAGTTGAGCGATCGACGGTAGAGAATTTGTACTTGGGAAATGGCAATAAATTGATATTTCTTAGCCAAACGAATGCAAATGTCCCAATCTTCCGAAGGCTTAGTAAATTCATCAAAAAAACTATTAGTATCCTGATCAGATTCTTGGAGTGCAAACAGAGCTTCCCGACGGACAAGAAAATTTGATCCTGAGCCAAATAAATGGTAGAGCAGAGATTGGGCATAGACATTTCCACTGGGCCCCGGAGCCGAAGCATGGCGGAGAAAGTTTCCCTGTTCATCAATCCAATCTGTCCCACTGTAAGCCACAGCAGCTTGGGGGTTATTCACTAGGGCTTGATGTTGAATTTCTAACTTATCTGGTGTCCACAGATCATCCGCATCAATAAAGGATAAATAAGCTCCGTGGGATCTCATAATTCCTCGGTTGCGACTAGTTGCAGGGCCACCATTAGGATAAGAATAGAGGCTAATTCTAGAATCAAGAATTTGTTGGACAACTTCTACTGTATGATCGCTTGACCCGTCATTAATCACAATTATTTCTAAATCCCTAAAAGTCTGAGCCAAAACTGAATCGATCGTCTCTCGAATAGTTTTCTCGCTATTGTAGGCAGGAATAATTATCGAAATTTGGGGCATAGTTCTTTAATTGTGGGGATAATTGCTGAAGAATCATCAACATACCGACAAAAGGGAATTGATTGAGTCCAAGTTGTGTACCAATTTTGATTTTTGCCGTAAGAATTGGGTAGAAAAATATGGGGAATTTCTAGTAACGTACAGAGAATGTGTCCATGCAAACGGTTAGTAATTACAAAGGGAAAGCGGTTAAGCTGATAAATCGATCGATGCAAATAATCCCATGAAATCTTCAGCATTTCTGTATTTTCTACGGTGGCTGATAAATTTGTAAACATAACACTATAAGGATGATCATGATCCCAAAATCCCCTAGATATCCAACTCATAGATTGAGCTAATCGCTGCTGCCAAACCTCTCGATAAATTCGCACCGCCCCCGGTAAACGCCAATACCAAGCAGACTCTGGGGTAATATGCGATCGATGCAAATATTTATCTGGTGGTAGCCAATCTTCGATTACTAATTTTGGGAGTTGGTTAGATAGGGGATTAATTGAGGGATTAGATACAGAATCAAATAATTCTAAGACTTGAGAATTTAAGCTACTAACTATTTCTTGATCATCTCGACAGTGGTAAAGAATTTGATTTTGTTGCCAGTTAGCTCTAAAAAACTTTAAACCCGGCAGATCAGCTAACATAAAGGCCATGTCTGGAGTGAGGATAATTTGACAGTTAGAAAAATAAGTTCTGGCTAATTGTTGGCTATGACGATCGCGCACACAGATAGTCAAATTGGGATGATGATTAAAAATCTGGGCAGCTTGTTGGAGTTTTTCCGGGTCTTGAAAATGAATTGTTTGGGGCAGAATAATAATCCGATGCTGGGAATATTTTTGGATGATTTCTTCTCGAAATGTCTGCTGTTCGTACCACAAATCGCCTAGATTGCCGCCACCTTGTAAAAGAATAGTTGTATTCCCGGAATTATTGCTTAATTTTTGATCTAATATTGCTGAATTATGATTCTCGATCGCTGATAAATAGGTGAGTTTGATCTGGGGATTTTTGAGTAAATAAATAATTGTCCCTAAACCAATTAAATGATCACCTACGTTGGCATAGTCTGGATAGTTTAATAAGACACATTCGTTAATTTCTCCCAGTTGAGCAAGGGAATTTTCTAGTTGTTTCTTGAGGTCGATCGCTGAAGATAAAGGAGATGAAGTTAAGCTCATAGTAAAGCCGGATGGAAAAATATTATAAAGCTGTGTAGGGTGGGCATTGCCCACCTGATATTTCAAGTAAAAACATTTATAAAATCACCTACAAACAACTAAAATCGATAAAATGGACTAACCATACAACCCCAGAGAAATATCAATTCACAATCGCTAACTAAATCTCTTTTCCCTGGCAAGTAATAGCGCAATAAATGCTTGACAATCCGTTTCAGATTACCATAGATAGTCCTCAAGAAAAGTACAGGTTTTTCCTTTGGCGGAACGGTAATAACAGCCAAATTGTAGGTGGCTAAACCACAACTTTGAGATAGGTTCATGAGATATTTTCTGGTCAAGCGCCACGGGGGAATTTCATGCTCTATTTCTAGAGTAGGTTCATACCAAATTTTCCAGCCAGCATTGTGCATATATAAAAGAGGTTCGTAATCTTCACCCCTTGCCATTTTTCCCGCCGTATTGCCCAAAACCTTTGGATTGTGGGGGACGCTATCTAACCATGCTTGCTGCCGGACAACCAAGCCAGCACCGGGGGGCAGATGTAATCTTTCAGGAACGTAGGCGTGGGCTATTTCCCCATGATCTCGGATTGCAATATAAGACTGGATTCTTTCAAAATTAGCTGGGGGTGGAGTGGTAAATTTTCCGTGAATTTTGCCATTAAAAGCCCCGACTTCTGGATAATTAAGCCCGGCTTTATAGGCACTAATTACCCAATTTTCTCTAGGTAAATTATCATCATCAAGAAAGCCAATTAATTCACTAGTAGCCATCTGAACTGCTCGATATCTAGCAAAAGTTGCCCCTTGTTTTGTTTCTAAAATATAGGTTAACTCAGAGGGTAAATCCCAATTTTCTTGATAGCTTTTGACTACTGCCGCCGTTTGATCTGTGCTGTTATTATCCACCACAATAATTTCCCATTTGAGAGATTCTGCCCCTAGTTGCGATCGCAATTTATCTAGCACTCTTGGTAAACGTTCTGCACCATTATAGGTAGGAATGGCTACAGTAAAGTCTTTAGTCATAGCTATTAAAATTCTTACCTTTTATCTTTAATATTTTTTATCTTTTACCTTTTATTTTTTACCTTTCAAATATCCCTTATGCCAGAGAAAAAATGGGCTAATTAAGCTACTAATCAGTAATTCTAGCTCACAGGCGGCTACTAGATCTGTTTTTACTTTAGTTCGGTGTTTGAGGAGATGCAACAGGATTTTTTTGAGATCATTCACCATGTAAGCGAGAGTTAGTAGATATTTTTTGATCCCGTGGGTGGCGATCGTCCTCGTGACATAGCGACTATAGCCAATCCCCCGCAGGAAGGGAACTAAATACTCTTTTCTCAACCGAGCCGCCGGGATTTTATGAGTAATTTCCATGGCTGGATTGTACCAAATCTCCCAAGGGCTGCCTTGAATATAGCTCAACATTTCCAAATCTTCACTAGTCAGCATATTTCCCTCAACTCTGCCACTTAGGATCATCTCGGCGGGAATATATTGCTGCCAAACGGCTTTTTTAACCACCAAACCAGCAGAGGGAGGTAGAAGGCGACTATTTTTTTTGTATAGTAGGGGTATTGATCCCCGTTCCGTGATTGCTAGAAATGGGGCAATGCGGGCAAAATTGGGCGGCGGAGGGACAGCATAATCAGCGTGAATTTGGCTACCGTAGGCTCCGGCTTGGGGATGGGTTTGGGTAAAATCTGCCACGGCTCTCACCCAGTGTCGATCGGGAATAGTATCATCATCCAAAAAAGCCACCAGTTCCCCCTGAGCTTCCCTAAAAGCCCGATGGCGAGCAAATCCTGCTCCTTGTCTCAATTCTTGGCAATACCGCAGCCGGGGCAGGAGGGTTTGATAGTGGCTAATTACTGCTTGCAAATTGTCGCTACTATTGTTATCAACCACAAGGATTTCCCAAGCAATACTCTCAGTATTTACCTGTCTCTGGAGTTGCTGCAAAACCTCTGGCAATCTAGCAGCACCGTTGTAGGTGGGAATAGCGACGGTGATATCCATAATACTATTTTTCACCCTCTCTGCTAGTTTAGACCACGGCACTTTCATTGATGATTAATTTCTGGTTAGTGGCATCGATCGTAGCCACAGCTCCTAGGGGGATGACAGCATTTTCTTCTACATGACCGAAGCTGAAATTATAAACCGTGGGTTTGCCCAGGGGTTCTAGGTGTTGGCGGAGGACTTGCTCCACGGTGAAAGAACGGTAGGAATCGGCTTTGATGCACTCGCCGGGATTCGCCGGACTAGGATTTGGGTTGGGGGTGCAGGTTTCGGGGAAGCAACTAATGAAGGGGCCGATCGCAAATCCGGCTGCTGCTTGGAGTTTTCCAGTAATTGCTAATTGGGTTAACATTCGATCGACCCGCCACGGAATTTCCCCAATATCTTCTAGAAAGAGAATCTTCCCGGTAGTATCAGTATCAAATTCTGTCCCAATTAAACTCGTAACTAGAGATAAATTGCCCCCAATTAACTGCCCCGTTGCCACACCGGGAACAAAGGTAGTCAGGGGATGCCCTCGTTTCGCCAAAGATTCCAAAGGTCGAGCCACTTCACCAATGGGATTAGTCGCCATAATCGCCCGTTGAAAATGGGAAATCGCATAATCCCCGATCCCCGTTAAACCACTGGAACCGTGGAAAGTAATTAACCCAGTTTTGTTATGAATTCCTAAGAGTAACGCCGTAATATCACTATGTCCAATAATGACCTTGGGATTATTTTTAATCAACTCATAATCTAGTAAGGGCAGAATGCGATTGCAGCCAAAACCACCCATAAAAGTTGCAATCCCTTTGATGTCCGATCGAGCAAACATCTCATTCACATCACTGGCTCTCTGCTCGTCAGTCCCAGCCAGATATCCATACTGAGCAGCAAGATTCTTCCCCAGTACAACCCGAAACCCGTAGCGCTCCATATTTTGGCGGGCGGTGATGATCTCCTCTGGTTCTGAGTAGGCGGCGGGGGCAATGAGGGCGATCGTGTCTCCCGGTTGCAGAGATGGGGGCTTGATCACAGGGAGGGAATCAGGGGCAGACAAGGCAGGATTCTGGGTAGCATTTAGAGTGATCGCCCCAGCAGCAACCCCAACTCCTCCGAGAAATTGTCTGCGGGGAAATTGCCTACGAGAATGGGAATTAGGCATAGAAGCGATATTACCTAGAATTACTAAGATTACCTAACAAAATTAACTGGCAAGATAACTAAGCCCCGTCGCCGAGAGATCAGGGGTATCCGGGGGAACTACGACTCGATCGATGGAGACTTTGCGGCTTTCCCTTTCTTGGAGTGGGTCAATAGCGATCGCCTCTAGCCGGACTCGACAACAACCGGGGGGAACCGTTAAGCGGGTTAGGGTTTCCAATTCTCCTTGACCATTGGGAGAGAAATCCAACAACAGGCGGGGCCCGTCAATGATGGCGGTAGTTTGACAATCCTTAACCCAAAATTTTGCATACAAAGAAAACTGTTGAGCCGGAAGTTTCACCGTCACGGTTACGGATTCACCGATTAACAATTCTCCCGCCGGAGCAATAATTTCTGGAGTGGGGACTGGGCGGAGAGTTTGGTCTGGGGTCTGGGTAGTCGCTAACTTTTGGGGATAGGGAAATCCAGAGGCATCAAACCTTGGTTCCGGTTCTGGTTCTGGGGGTTCGTCATCCACCACTACTTCTAAAACTCGCCAGTCTGAATCACTCGCCGGGGGTAGGAGTTGTCGATCGCTCGCTCCCGGAGCCGCCTGATCAAGAAGTAACTCGGTGTGAAGAATTTCCGCCATGTGCTTGTCGATCGCCAGCGTATTCAAACGAGACAAAAAGTTACCCTCACTCAGCCCCGCTTCTGGGGTTTCTAGGGATTCTGGGGTGGTGGGAATCGTCAGAGATTCTATGGTTTCAGGAGTTTCTAGGGATTCTGGAGTTGTAGAGGACTCGATCGACTTGCCAGACTGGTTATTGATCTGGTTATTGATCTGGGATTCCTGCCCAAAATTAGCAGTTGTCGCCGTAAAGTTATCCAAAACACTCGATCGATCAGGAGTCTGATTTGGTTTCTGCTCTGGAGTTGCGAGAGGATCAAGATTACCCTCTAGATTTGACGCTGTTTTCCCAGAAAAATCTGGTAAGTGCAGAGATTTGATTCTGCCTTTGGCATTGTAAGAACTATTCAGGGGCTTGGGGAAAGCGTTCCGAGCCTTGAGATCAACATTTAACTTGGGTTGGTAGGGCAGAACGGGTTGATTTTGCCTCTTACTGGGGGAAGGCACGGGTAGGGGTAAATCCTCTGGGGTATCTTGCACCGTTTGCAGGAGGCGATCGAGGTTGGCACTCACAATAAAAGACTTACTGCCAAGGACTTGCTGCTCTTTGCCGTAGAGGGTCGCTTCCCCTAGGAGTAAATGGGAATTAGTTTTGAAGGGAATTTTTAAGGTGTGGGAGAATTCACCCAGGGGGACTTTGACCTGTAAAGGATAATCGGTATTGATCAAAATACTAGAGCTATCGGGATCCCTCAGTTGATAATGGACACTGCCTTGCAGGAAGGTATCCCGTAATTCCGCAGGCAATTCTTCACCACTGAGCAAAGCTCCCAGAGCTATTTCTACCCTGCCTGTAATGGTTAGGTATTCCCCCTGTTGTGCCATAAAATGGTCTCGATCGAGGCGGAAACTAATCACCGGGGCGTTGGCTGTTTGGTTATTGAGGGCAAAGTCCCCGATCGATTGGGGGATTGATTGAGGGATTGATTGAGGGATCAACTGGGGAATAACTGGATAATTTTCTAGATAATCCCCTTGATAATTACCAGCACCAATTTCTAAATCTGGGTTGATTTCTGAAAGATAAGCCACCTCATCATCTAGGGGGTCATAATCCAAAAGAATGTAATCTTCCTTAGAACTAAAATCAGGACTAAAAAATTCGTTAGATGCTGGAGTCTGGACTAAATCCCACACGCCGTCGATCGCCTCCTGCAACACACTATCAATTTCTGCTAAAGATTGTTCCCGCAGAGCATCAATGGAAATTAACGGACGATGGGGGGGGATAGTTGCAGGTTTATCTGGATTTTTATCTAAATTCTTCTCAGGATTGCTAGAAGGTTGAGAAATTCCAGTTTCTGGAACTGAAGTGGAGATTGGCTTCTGGACTGGTTTCTGAGTCTGGGGGAGGGGAGTTTCTAATTGCTGAGGGGCGGCAAGTTCTGGAGAGGTTTCTTTGGCTACAGAGGGAACAGGTTCAGCAACAGGAGCAGTCACTTGAAGACAAACCGTAGTTACTGGTGTAGTTGCATCTTCAGGATGGAAAACCTGCCATTGCCAAATCCCCGGTGGGAGGGAAGTAAAGGGCATGATCACCATTAATCCCTGACTATTGAGCCGGGGCGATCGCCTTTGTTGGCGTTGTTTTCCAGTGTCGGCGGTGTAGGTAATAGTAATAGGAACTTCCTGATCTTGCCAAGGAGAACGGCAGAGGAGGCGATACTTACCTGTAGTGACCTGCGCCCCCAAGGGTTGCCAATCTTCCTTACCCTCCTGCTGGAGTAAAAATTCCCACTGACTCATAATTCCTCCTCACTCCTAACCCATGCTACGAAAATTGTTTGTAAAAATCGTTCAAGTTAACTCTAGCAAAATAAATCCCAGAAGTTTAACTCCTAGAAGTGTAGCTCAATATTGGATTAGTGCAACTCAGTACAGCTTTTAGGGTAATTTTTGGGGCATTCTAAAAATGTAAGCCCGAAGTTTTGGCAGTCCACGTAGGACATTTAGCAATGCTCAGTCGAGCCGTGGACTGTATTCTTGTAGTTACGACTTTAGTCGCTCTTTAGTCGCCAGAAACTCTTCAGATATTCTTGAAGATCATCTCCTCAAAAATAATCAAAGAAACACCATCAACTAGCGCAACTTGGCATAACTAATTTGTTTGGCAGTTTCAAAGAAGAAGCGGACGTTTTCTTCCGGGGTTTTTGGTAAGACTCCATGCCCCAGATTGAGAATATGCCCGATGTTGCCAGCTTTGCGCACAGTATCTTCTATGCGCTCTTTGATCAGGCTCTGGGAACCAAACAACACACAGGGATCCATATTGCCTTGCACCCCGATATTTTTACCCAATCTCGCTCTAGCCTCCGCCATGTCTACCGTCCAGTCAACGCTGATAATATCTACCCCAGATTTGCCCATGCGCTCAAGGACTCCGGCGGAACCACTGATGTAGAGGATTAACGGTGTATCAGGATGGGTTTGCTTCACGAGTTCCACCACCCGTTTTTGGTAGGGCAGAGCGAAGGTATCAAAATCTTGGGGAGATAGCTGTCCCGCCCAGGAGTCAAACATCTGAATTACTTGCGCTCCACAATCAATCTGGTAACGCACATAGACGGCGATCGCCTCTGCAATTTTGCCTAAAAGTTTATGGAGAATTTCTGGTTCCGAAAACGCCATGCCTTTAATTACCGAGTAATCCTTAGAGCTTTTGCCCTCGATCGCATAGGCAGCCAAAGTCCAAGGTGCGCCCACAAAACCCAAAACTGCTGCTTTATTACCCACTTCCCGGCGCAGGGTTTGCAGAATCTGCCGAATGAAGGGTAGGGAGGTTTCGGGGTCTAGGGGGGTGAGTTTATCTATTTGTTCTAGGCTGCGAATGGGAGGATCAATAATAGGGCCCCGACTTTCAATGATATCGAAGGGAATACCGATCCCCGGTAAGGGAGTTAAAATATCTGAAAATAAAATGACACCATCGGGGGCAAAGGCTCGGAAAGGCTGGAGGGAAATTTCAATGGCGATGTCTGGATTCTCTGAACGCTCCCGAAAACTTGGATATTTATCCCGCAATTCCCGATAGGCTTGCATATACCGCCCTGCTTGACGCATCATCCACACGGGGGGACGATCGATCACTTCACCCCTCGCTGCCCGCAACAAATGAGGTACTTCTACTGCTGTTACCATGATTTAATACTTTTCCTCATAACAAATTTTATGTAAATGTATCTGTTAGCTTACAGAAAAACGGGGCTACTTAAAAGCCTCTGTCCAAGTCCTCTAGAGAGACTCTATTTAACTCTCGATCTTTGCCAAAGTAAATATACTTAGTTTGCTCTAAATTCTTGCTAATTTATGAAGTCACCTTCAAAGCATCGACTTGCTACCATTTACAATTATTTTGCTACCCAAATAACAATCACAAGATTAGTAGGACTAACCTTTAGTTTTCTAGCATTATCAGTTCTGAGTTGGTTGTCTTGGGAAGTCTGGGAGAAGGAAACCTTCTTTTTTGATGCTCCCCTACTTATGAGGGTACATCACTGGGCAAGCCCATTTTTAGATCAATTGATGCTGGATATTACTCAGTTGGGTAATCCAATTGGGGCGATAACAATATCGGTAATTATTTTAGGGTGGCTCCTAGGACAAAAACAGTTTCTAGAATTTGGGTTCTTTGCGATCGCTAGCCTTGGTGCAGTATTGCTGAATGAAGGGCTGAAATTAATATTTACTCGCCCCCGCCCGACTTTGTGGGAGTCTTTGATTCAAGAAACTTCCTACAGTTTCCCTAGTGGTCATGCCTTAGGTTCGATGGTGTTGTACGGCTCTTTGGCCTATTTGCTTGCCCGCAGCTATCCTTCTCGATCGCCCCTTATCTACGGGGTTGCTAGTGTCATCATTACGCTGATTGGCTTGAGTCGCCTATACCTAGGAGTACATTATCCCACGGATATTATCGCTGGCTATATCATCGGGTTTCTCTGGTTAAGAATATGTATTAAGCTGTTCAAGCATTATGCAGTTAAGTTAAATCCGATGGAAATTACTCTTATTAAAAATGGAGAAGATATGAAGAAGATATAAAATAATCGGGGTTAGAGGACAAAGCTGGTTAATAATGCTGTGAATATTGGCAATTCTGCCCTACATTTATTTTCGCCATGAGCCATCAGAATTTTTCCACCCTAGACTTGAGTGCCGACGCTACAACTACCAGAGAGGCAGAACTGTCTAGTGATATTGGTCAGCAAGTTCATGATCAGATTAATGATCACCTCAAAACTCAAGGTCAGGACTCGATCGCCCTCCACTCCACAGCCGGAACTAATACATCCCCAGAAGTTGCTACAGGGGTTTTTGTCACCGTCCACGGGCATTTTTATCAGCCTCCTAGGGAAAATCCCTACCTTGATGCCGTTGAGCGCCAGCCTAGTGCTGCTCCTTTCCACGACTGGAATGAACGGATTCACCATGAATGTTACCGTCCCAATGCCTTTGCCAGAATTTTCAATGACCGGGGCGAGGTGGTGAAAATTGTTAATAACTACGAGTACCTGAGCTTTAACATCGGGGCAACCCTTTTATCTTGGCTAGAGCGCTACGATCGAGAAACTTACGAGAAAATTATTGAAGCCGATCGCCTTAGTCAGCAGCGCTTGGGTCACGGGAATGCCATTGCCCAAGTCTATAACCATATTATTATGCCCCTTGCCAACGAACGGGATAAGTATACCCAGATCCGTTGGGGGAAAGAAGACTTTCGATCGAGGTTTGGGCGAGAACCAGAGGGCATGTGGCTAGCAGAAACTGCCGTAGATTACCCGACCCTAGAGGTATTAATTGCTGAAGGAATCAAATTTATTATTCTTGCTCCTTCCCAAGCAGAGCGCTGCCGTCCCCTAACTAACCATGAGAACCCAGAATCTTGGCAAGAAGTTGGTGGTTCCCAGATTGATCCCACCCGCCCCTATCGCTGCTATCTCCAAGATCGGAGTGCTTCGATCGATATCTTTTTCTATGATGGGCCCATTTCCAGAGACATGGGCTTCAGTGATGTGTTGACTAATTCCTATTTCCTCACCGGGCGCATTGGGCAGGCAGTGCGGGGAGATCACCGTCCCCACCAGTTGATTGCGGTAGCTACCGATGGGGAAACCTTTGGTCATCACAAGGGCGGAGCGGAAAAATGCCTTGCCTACGCTTTTACCCACGAATTTACTAGTCGGGGTTGGCAGGTGACAAACTTTGCCCATTATCTAACTCTCCATCCTCCAGAATGGGAAGTGGAATTAAAACCAGTGACGGCTTGGAGTTGCGCCCATGGGGTCGATCGCTGGCAGGATGACTGTGGTTGTGGCGGTGGTGGCACTTGGCATCAAAAATGGCGGAAACCCCTAAGAACTTCGTTGAATTGGCTGCGAGATCAGTTAACTAAAGTCTATGAAACCGAGGGCAGCAAGCTATTTCGGGATGTGTGGCAAGCACGGGATGAGTATATCCGGGTAATTGGCGATCGCTCCCCCCAGAATGTTGAGAAATTTTTTGCCACCCACTGCCCTGTTCCCCTCAGCCCCTTGGCTCAGATCGATGCCCTCCGCTTGTTGGAAATGCAACGCCACGCCCTGTTGATGTTTACCAGTTGCGGTTGGTTTTTTGAAGAAATTTCTCGCCCGGAAGGTGTTCAAATCCTGCGTTATGCAGCGAGGGCGATCGAGCTTGCCGGAGATGTGGCGGGAGTCCAGCTAGAACAGAAATTTGTCCAGCAGTTACAAGCTGCCCCCAGCAATGTGGATCAATTCCATGATGGAGCCAAAATCTATGAGGAATTGGTAACGACGGCAGTGGTGGATTTCACTCAAGTCGCTGCCCAGTATGCCATTAGCTCCCTTTTTCCCTCCTCAACCTTCCAAGAATCCAAGCAAGTTTATTGCTACAAAGTTGAACAGCAAGACTGGCAAATGCAACGTCTGGGAGTTTTAACCCTTGCGGTGGGGCAGCTTCAGCTTACTTCGGAGATTACCCTAGAAAGCAGTCACTTAGTCTTTGCGGTCTTACACTTAGGCGGCTGGGATTTCCACTGTTGTCTCCAACCCTTTGAAGGTCGACTCGCCTACAGCCAAATTAAGACAGATTTGTTTGCTACTCTCCAAGGAGGCAGTGCGGGGATCGTAATTCTGGAAATGAATCGACTATTTGCTAATAGTAAGTCCTACGGTTTACAAGACCTCTTGGCAGAAGAACGCCACCGGATTATGGGCTTGTTGACGACAGAAACCATTAATCGATTGGATCAGCTTTATACTCAGGCGTACCGGGATAACTACGGGGTGCTGATGGCGTTCCATCGAGATGATCTGCCCCCACCGCCAGAGTTGCAAGTGGCGGCAGAAGTTGCCCTGTCCCATCGAGTGATTAACGGGGTGCAATCCCTAGTTAATGCTGAGACGGAGCAGGTGTGGTTGGGAGAACTGGAGGCGATCGCCAAGGAATCTAAACTCTTACATTGCCGATTAAATATCATTGAAGTCCAACCAATCCTTGAACAACTGGTGTGGCAGGGTTTGTGGGAACTTCTTTATCCGGAAGAAGCTGCTCCTCAATCTTTCAATTCATCCCAGAACCAATGTCAAGTTTTGCCACCAGCCATGACAGCCCCCTATTTACAACGATTATTACTGGTAAGTCAGGAGTTGGGTTTAACTTTGAGATTGGATCGATCGCAGGAACTCTATTTCCGGTGGCGACAAAATTTAACGACAACACCTACGGCTGAACTAAGGGCGATCGGCAAACTCTTGTTTATGGCAGATTAATCTACGATTGTCTATATTTTCGCTAATGATCCCAGTTTCTTGATAGAATTCTGATAATATCAATACAAAATATTAAGAAAAACTTATCGGAGTTATTACTTAGCCATGCCCCAAGCACCCCAGCCCAACCAAATTGTTATCTCTCCTTCCATTCTTTCTGCTGACTTTAGCCGTCTTGGTGATGAAATCCGGGCTGTGGATGAAGCCGGAGCCGATTGGATCCACGTCGATGTGATGGATGGTCGGTTTGTCCCCAATATCACGATCGGCCCCTTGATTGTAGAAGCCATTCGTCCTGTAACCAAAAAGCCCTTGGATGTCCACCTGATGATTGTGGAACCAGAAAAGTATGTGGAAGATTTTGCCAAGGCTGGGGCTGATATTATCTCCGTCCATGCCGAACACAACGCTTCTCCTCACCTGCACCGTACCCTCGGACAAATTCGGGAATTGGGCAAAAAGGCTGGAGTTGTTCTCAATCCCGGCACACCCCTAGAGTTAATTGAAAATGTTCTGGATTTGTGTGATCTGATCCTGATTATGAGTGTTAACCCCGGCTTTGGGGGACAAAGCTTTATCCCTAGTGCTGTACCGAAGATTCGCAAACTCAGAGCCATGTGTGATGAACGGGGTTTTAACCCTTGGATTGAAGTAGACGGAGGCTTGAAAGGTAACAATACTTGGCAGGTGCTAGAGGCAGGGGCTAATGCGATCGTGGCAGGTTCGGCAGTATTCAAAGCCAAAGATTACCGGGAAGCGATCGAGGGCATCCGCCACAGCAAGCGCCCAGAATTAGCCGCAGTCTAAAAACTAGATAACTAAAGTTACATGGCTAAAATCAAACTGCAATTAAACCGTAATTAATTTATCCAAATCTCCCTCATGCTCATTCATAGGGGGATTTTTTTATGCTCAATTTTCCCCAGATACTCAGAATTTCGGGTCAATCTCCGCTACTATTGGCTAAATAATAAATTCATGCTTAAATCTGAACAAGATTGATAGTTTCTATGGGTTTATGGTTACAGGAAAATCTGCTGCTTGTTAACGAATAAAACTAAACCTTTGCAGCGATTTCTAGCTATTTCTCAATATTCCTCAATAGGACACCTTAAATACTACAGAAAATGCAATTATCACCCCAAGAAAAGGATAAGTTACTAATTTTCACTGCTGCCCTAGTGGCGGAACGGCGGAAAAATCGGGGCTTAAAGCTAAATTATCCCGAAGCAGTTGCCTACATTTCGGCGGCAGTCCTCGAAGGCGCACGGGATGGACAAACGGTGGCACAGTTGATGAGCTACGGCACAACGCTGTTAACGCAGGAAGATGTGATGCCGGGGATCGCTGATATGCTCCACGAAGTGCAGGTAGAGGCAACTTTTCCTGATGGCACAAAACTAGTTACCGTCCACAATCCTATTCGCTAAGTCTTGCAATTTTCTGGCGACTAAAGTCGCAACTACAAGAACAAAGTCTACAATTTTAACTAGTTATTAAAACTAATCGATAAGGAGTTTCCGCTATGATACCGGGAGAAATTGTTACTTTAGAAGGGGATATTGAGCTAAATGCGGGGAAACCTGTGCTGACGATCGAGGTGGCGAACGGGGGCGATCGGACGGTGCAGGTGGGTTCCCATTATCATTTTTATGAGGTAAATGAGGCTCTAGAGTTCGATCGAGAAGCAACGAAGGGAATGCGCCTAGATATTCCAGCAGGAACGGCGGTACGTTTTGAACCGGGAGACACAAAAACAGTGAATCTTGTCCCCTACGCTGGCAGCCGGGAGGTTTATGGTTTCAATGCCAAAGTCGAAGGCAAATTATAAGCAACACTGTTCGTAGGCAATCCGTCTTAAAATATCATGATGCTCTGAGATATACAGGCTTTCTTTTTAATAAACCTATGAACGAATCAGTAATAGCTTTATTCTCAGGTTGTGGCGGTTTAGATTTAGGCTTTCGGCAAGCGGGCTTTAATGTCACGTGGGCTAATGAATATGACAAAGATATTTGGGAAACCTATGAAAGCAATCATGGAGATACTGTCCTCGATCGTCGGGATATCCGCAAAATTGCCTCAGAAGAAATTCCAGATTGTTTGGGAATTATTGGGGGGCCACCTTGCCAAAGTTGGAGTGAAGGGGGTACACAAAAGGGAATTGATGATGCGCGTGGACAGCTATTTCTAGAATATATTCGTATTCTCAAGGATAAACAGCCTCGATTCTTTTTAGCTGAAAATGTGTCAGGAATGATGCATAAAAAACATCAACAAGCTTTTGGGAATATCATTGCTGCCTTAGAAGAAGCTGGCTACAATGTCTCTTTTACTTTGTTAAATGCCAAGAATTACAATGTTCCCCAAGAAAGAAAACGGGTAATTTTTATTGGTTATCATACAGATTTAAATAAGCAGTTTGATTTTAATTTAGTCCAGAAATTCTTATATATTCCAACTCTTAAAGATGCAATTTGGGATTTACGAGAATCAGCAATTCCTGCTTTACCAACCTGCAAGACAAATGGGGAAACCTGTTTAGTAAATAACCATGAGTATATGATTGGGGGATTTTCAAGTATATATATGTCTCGCAATCGGGTACATAACTGGGATGAGCCATCTTTCACAATCCAAGCGGGAGGTCGTCATGCACCAATTCATCCCCAAGCTAATAAAATGATTTGGGTAGGCAAAGATCAATGGATGTTTGATCCTAATTCACCAAGTTCTTATCGAAGATTATCAGTTAGAGAATGTGCTAGAATTCAAACATTTCCTGATAATTTTAATTTCTATTATAAAAATTTGGCTCATGGATACAAAATGATTGGCAATGCTGTGCCTGTAAATCTCGGCTATGCTTTAGCTAAAGCAATTAAATTACAACTTGATATTGATAATAAAAGTAGAAATAGATATCTAAAGTTTGATAAATGTTTTAGATAGCTCACTCCACCTATTAACTACATTGCAAAATCATGAAAAAGACCTTTATAGATTTGTTCTCTGGTGCAGGTGGCATGTCCTGTGGATTGCAAATGGCTGGCTGGAACTGTTTGCTAGGTATTGATCACGATCGAGCTGCTATTGAGACTTTTCAGTATAATCATCCCCAAGTGCCATCGATCGCTGGTGATATTCGGGAGATATCTAACCAACAAATTCAAGCAATTATTGAATATCAAAAAGTCGACTTGATTTGTGGCGGGCCACCTTGTCAAGGATTTTCTACTATTGGACAAAATGATTGTCAGGATGAACGCAATTTTTTGTTTCTTGAATTTCTGAGAATTGTGGAAGCATTAGCACCGGATTATATCATTGTCGAAAATGTAACAGGACTATTATCAAAAAGGAATGAAAATGTCTTAAAAAAAATAATCACTAGCTTTACAGATTTGGGTTATACCATTGATGTCAAAGTTCTTTCTGCCCATCATTATGGAGTTCCCGAAAAAAGAAGGCGGACAATATTTTTAGGCAATCGTTTTGGTGTTAAAAATCTTTATCCAGATAAAATGTTTAGGGATTCAGAGCAAGATCATCAAGATTTGCCCCTACCGAGAACTGTGGTGTGGGCTTTTGAAAATTTACTAGAAACAAATGGTGAAAAACTCAATCATGATATTGATCGATCGCAGATTGCTAATAGTTTAGAAAAAGAACGGATCAGCCATATTCCAGAGGGAAAAAGTGTAAGGTATGAAAAAGATCAACTCATGTATTTACCTGAAAGACTCTGGTTTGATGTCGATTGGTCAAGTATTTATGAAGAGAGATTTAGAGAAGCAAAGTTAAACAGACTCGATCGCAATGATTGTGCCAATACAATTAATACTAGTCGCACAACTTATTATCATCCAGTTGAAAATCGCTATTTAACTGCCAGAGAAGCTGCTGCCATTCAATCTTTTCCAGCTAACTATTTTTTCTGTGGGACTCTAACTCAACAATGGCGACAAATCGGCAATGCTGTCCCGCCACTTCTTGCCAAAGCTCTTGGGGAGTCAATCCTTGCTTTAGATTCTAGGAAGAATCATATGGAAGAAACTACATCTATTGAAGATATACAATCTATTAGAGCCAGAGCTTTTTCTTATAAAGAAAGTAAGTTTAATAAATCTAGACAACTTACATTATTTTGAATTATAAATAACTATAAAGTTAAATTATCGGTGGAAAGATACGCCCATCTTTTTCTTCAATGTCATACCAAGATTTTTTGGGTTTTCCCTGTTTATCAACCTTAAGAACTGCATAGAATCCATATTTGTATATTGGTGAGCTATGAATTGTTTTAGCTCTTAATCGTAATTTCATCTTACAATCAAATCTTGGTGTACCTAATGAGAGAATATCTTGCTTGAGATGGTAGAATCCAAATCCTCCAATCTGAATGTAATAACAGTTTTTATTACCATAGAAATCGTACAAACTATTAATATCGATATCTATTTTATCTTCAAAAGCTTTCTGATCTTGGTTTTTCTGTTGTGCAGTGATTTCATCTTTGGGAATGGAATATCGATTCGGAATGAAGTTTTTACTGTTAATAATATCTAAAACTCCAACAGAAGTATAAAATAATGTTACAGAATCATCAACACACCAACTCCACACCCCTTCTTTCCACTTCAACATTTTCTGTCCATAATCAGCTTCAAGATCGAGTTTAACCTCTAGATTATATTCTTGAAGATTGTATAGAAATTTAATGTCTGTTAAATTACTAGCACCAGCCCTAATTGAATTTGTGTTGATTAATTGTTTTGCAGCTAATAAATAGAAAATATTTTGCTCATAGCTGTCACCTTTGTTATATCCCATATTTTTCCTGATATAGCCTGATAAATCTCTATAAATTGGTTACTCTAAATCGATGATGGCGGCTCGATCGAGGACTAATAAATTTCGTAACTGGTCAGTATCTAGTTCTGTTAACCAACTTTCCCCCACATCTACAGTTTGCTCTGCTAATTGTTTTTTGCTGTTGATGAGATTATTAATTTTCTCCTCTAGGGTTCCCGTACAGACAAATTTATGCACTTGGACATTGCGGGTCTGCCCGATGCGAAAGGCTCGATCGGTGGCTTGGTTTTCCACGGCAGGATTCCACCAGCGATCGAAGTGAAACACATGATTCGCCCTAGTTAAATTCAGCCCCGTGCCGCCTGCTTTCAGAGATAAAATCATCACCTTGGGAGCATTGGGATCATTTTGAAATCTGTCTACCATCAGTTCTCGATCGTTCTTTTTGGTTCCCCCATGAAAGAAGAAAATCTCCTGTTGAAATTGTTGAGCGAGATAACCTTGAAGTAAAGTGCCTAATTCGGCAAACTGCGTAAAAATTAGTGATCGATCTCCCTCAGCAATTAATTCTTCTAGCATTTCCTCAAGGCGTTTCAGCTTCCCTGATCGTTGAGCAAAATTCTGCCATAGTTCCCTCTGGTTAACTTGACTAGAAATAGATTCCTTCAAGTATTGAGCCGGATGATTGCACACCTGCTTGAGACGCATCAGCAGAGTTAACACCATAGCATTACGTTTTGTGCCTGCAAGATTGTCAATTTCTGTCAAAGATTCATCCACTAACTTTTGATATAAAGCCGCCTGCTCTGGAACCAAACCACAAAAGACCGTCATTTCTTGCTTTTCTGGTAAATCTTGAATGATGGTGCGATCAGTTTTCAGTCTGCGTAAAATCAAAGGTTGCACTAAGGAACGTAATACTTGCAAAGAAGCTCGATCGCCGAACTTTTCGATAGGCAGGGCAAAACGGCGCTGGAAAAACTGCCGAGAACCCAGATAACCCGGATTGAGGAAATCTAAAATTGACCACAATTCCCCAAGACGATTTTCTACAGGGGTTCCAGTCAAAGCAATCCGAAACTGAGACTTTAATTCCCGCACTGCCTTTGATTGTTTTGTGTCTGGGTTTTTAATATTTTGGGCTTCATCAAGGATCAAAACTTGCCAACTCACGGCGTGGAGAGTTTTCCAATCCCGCACCATCAGGGGATAGCTGGTAATAATTAAATCCAATTCTTGAGCCGCTGCTGCAAAATCCTTGCCCTTCGATCGCTTGTCTCCATAGTGCAATCCCACTCGCAGGGTCGGGGCAAATTTCTGGACTTCCCGCTCCCAGTTTCCTAACACAGATGTAGGGCAGAGGAGGAGGCTGGGTTGATGAGATGGAGGAGATTGTGTAGATTTTTTAGCCCGGCTAGATTGCAGGGATTGGGAAGATTGCAAAGATTGACTGGATTGATTCAAAAGATTTTGCTGATGTTGGAGATGGAGAAGAAAGGCGATCGTTTGGATAGTTTTCCCCAAGCCCATATCATCCGCCAGACAGGCTCCTAAACCCCAGCGATCGAGGAAGGCAAGCCATGCTAAACCCCGTGCTTGGTAGGGTCGGAGTTGTCCTTGGAAAGTATCGGGAGGATCGATGGGAGCGATCGCCTCATTTCTGCCCAAGTTTGCCAAAAGTTCCTCTAACACCCCTTGAGCTTCAAAACTAACCACCGGAAGCTTTTCCATCACCTGCGTTTCCCCAGAACCCAAGCGCAATAAATCTGCCACAGACAGGGTTTGACTAGGCGGTGTGGTCAGAAGTTGTTGGGCCGATCGCATTTCCCCCGGTTGTAGAGCGATCCAAGTGCCGTTAACTTGCACCAAAGGAGATTGCATGGCAAGAATCTGTTGGAACTCTTGGGCAGAAATAGTCATATCCCCGATCGCCAACTCCCAGCGATAGTTTAGGAGAGTCTGCATTCCCAACCGTTGCCCCGCATTTGGTTCCAAGGCAGTGATCTTCAAGCCTAGCTTTTTCTCCTCCACTCCCGGTCGCAAACTAGAGGGCAGAATCACCCCCAAGCCGTGATCTTCCAGTTGCCAAGCCCTTGCCTTGATAAATTCATAAACTTCTAAATCCCCCAGTTCACAAAATTCGGGACGGGGTGACTCTAAACTATTGCTGATGGGAGGATAAATTCGGGCAGCAATCCCCAAGCCCCGCAAGAGAGTTTCTCTAGGGGCGACAATTGTGCGTTGATGTTGTACCAATCTTTCTGAGTCGTGATGCCAGATCGTTGCTGCCGAGATTAATAATTCTGGTTGGTCGATCGCCTGTAAATGATACTCCAACCGCCATTTGTGTTCTTGAATAGTTTCTTGATTTACCTCATTATTCGGTGGGATCAACACCAAACACACCCGAAATAAATCCCCTTGAGCTTGGCGCTGTTGCCAATAGTCGGGGCTTGTCACCAAAGATTTTTGCACTGGAGCTGTCCAGTTTTGCCAGAGAGCAGTTAAACGGAGGGCAGCATCACTATCGGGGCTGAGGGAATTTTTGCTGGAATTATTGGTAGTTAAACCCTGTACCCATTCTTGGAGAGGTGAAGTCAAACGGGGCTGGGGTAGATCGGCGATAATTTGGCGGACATGGTGATCGATCGAACTTGCCAGAAAATCTAACAAAATCTCACTGGGTAACTGGTTAGATAACTGGGCTTGATACTGGCTACAAACTAGGGGCATGGCTTGGGTAAAGCGGGTCAGTCTTGCCTGATCCAAAGCACTGTCTAGCAAGGGCAGCCAACTCATCACCACCTGCTCCCCCTGAGTTGAAACACCGGGAACAAATTTCTCTCGTGCCAATAGGTCTAGGCTCCAGCGATAAATATGGCTCCAAAACCGCAAATCTCCCCCCCAGTAATCACCATCTGTAGCAATATTCCCCAAGGGCAGCGCTTTCAATAATTCTTTCCCCAAGGATAAATTCAAGGTGATCCCGGTAATTTTCCAAGGTTTTTGCAGATCACCAGTGATTTCTTGGCTAGAAAGAAAGGGTAGGGTCGTTGGCGTAGCCTTCCCTTTGGGAAATCGACCAGATTTATAACTAGGCAGATGCACTACTAGATCGGTAACGGATGAATTTTTCAGGGCTGCGGCAGTCAACAGTTTTTTCTCTACCAGGAACTCAACCAACTCGCCGGGGTGCATGGTGTAGGGATGGAGAGGCGCATCGGGGTTAGCTGTTGATTCTTCGAGAGTTTGCCTTGGGGGTGATTGCTTTGAGAATCGATAAACCTCTCCCCAAACAAAAAACCGCCCCGAAGCCCACCAACTACCGTGTAATATCCCCATAAAACCTATTATCTTTCACAATAATTTATCCCTACAGCTTAACCCATCCTCAACTGGTATCCTAAACTGAGCAGCGTTAGTATAAAACCCATTTGATATCTACGCTAGAACTATTGCCACAGATGGCTTTCGCCCAGACAAGCAATATTTATCTAAAATGTCCTTCCTGCAATACTTTTAGAAAAGATACCAAATGGGTTCAACAGCAAGAGCGCAAGCCTTACGCTCAGAGCAATTAGGGGACTAATGACGACGTTTTGTCAGGATAAAGCAATGTTCTTTCAAGAAATCCAGATTTAGTTTGATTTTCATTCGATGTTCCGGCAAACTCGGTTGCTCCACATGGTTAATCTCATAGTGTTCACCGTAGTAAATCTCTACATCTTTAGGGGTAACGCTAAAGGGGGGACTGCCCAGATTAGGTTCGTATTCTAGGGTAATTAACAGGGTTTGGGAACCGATCGAACATAGTTCGTGCATCTTTTTGAGATAATCCATCCGCATCGCATTAGGGAAAGCAATAAGAGAAGCGCGATCGTAAACAAAATCAACCTGACCAACCTCCTGTACCGTTAAATCAAACAAATTGCGATTAAAAAAAGTCATCTTCTCTGTTTCAAATCGTCCCTGTCCATGATTTTTATACGGTAGTTTATTTTCGGTGAAAAATTCATGAATTGGCTGTTCAACTAATTCTACGCCAATGACATGATCCGCATGGCTACGGAGCCAAGTCAGGTCATTAGTTTTTCCTGCTAAGGGCACAAAGACATTTTTACCCTTAAGACGATCGGGATTAGCGTATTTTTGGACATAAGGATGTATATCGAGACGATGGAAACTGGTTTTACTGCCGCCAATTTCCCAAGATTCATGCCAAAATTTTGCTTCCATGACGATGCCTCCTGATGTTTACTGAATGAGATTGTCAATCTTGTAGAGCGATGTATCATTTTGTAGAGCGAACAGGGGAAATTTAGCATATCTTTTGAAGATATTTTGTTATACCAATGATATTTTCTAGACTAATAAATATGCTATAGTCCATAACTCTTGATTTATTTTCAATAGCGATCGCCGCACTAATCCTAGAAGAACTTGAAGATGAGGCTAAATAGGAAGCTTCTTTTGCTAAGTCTCCAGATACTCTTGCCAAATTAGCAGCAGAAATGGCAGAATACCATTACAGGCAAAACTCAAGAGTTAGACTCAGAAACACTGTAAAAATTTATTTATCGTTATTGAAAACTATGGCTATCATAGAAAAAACTCTATGGTTTATCTTGAAGGTATTTTGAAATTACGAATTAATTTAATCTCTTCAAAATCATAAATATTCAAAATCATATAAATTATATAAACTATTTTAAATAGTCCTTGACAGAATAAATATACTTAAACTATCAATGTAGTTACCTCATTAGGTAGAATTAACAAAATACTGCTGATCTTGATACAATTGTGAATAAATTAGATACTATCAAAATTCTAGAAAGTGAGGGGTGGACAAAAGCAGATGCTGTCCGAGCTTTAGAGAAAATTGATTTTAGTAATGATCCAGATGAACTTACGATTCGTAGAGCTATTTCTTTATTTGCTGGGCTAGAGTTAATCAAGCGGCAGCGTCTTCAAGCTGCTCAGAAAGGAATGGTAACAAAGAAAGTTAAAGAAATTGAAGTTAAAGACAAAAAAAGTATTGAACTAGAAAACAATTCTAAAGAATTAGTCTTTCAGAATGATCAATTAGAAAAGGCTAATGTTCGGCTTAAAAAAGATAACAAGTATTTGAAAAACTTAATAGATGCAATTAAGCTTAAAATGACCATTGATATGCAAAAAATGATGCAATATGAAGATAGTGAAATTCGTAAAGCATTAGTGAAATGGTTCAATAGTACACAGGGCTGAGGAACTAAGCTGATGGCTAAACAAAAAAACAAAAAGAAAAGTTTCAATAAAATGAGTTATTGTGAAGTTCAAAGCTCTAACTCAAATAAGAGAAAATTACTGCACAAAAAAGATCAAAAGTGGTTAAAAGATAATGGCTATAAGAATGTCGGATGGGAACAAGTCATTAAACTTTATCAGAAAATCGAAGATTTTTTAGAAAAATATAAGTTAGAAGATTTTACACTTGAAGAGTTATTTTTAGAAGCTGATCATGTTGGCAACAAATATCTTGATAAGCAAGAAATTGACAGTTTTAATCAAAAGCTCGCTAAAGAAGTTAGTAAGGTTGCAGAAGAAATAGAAAGACAATTTCCTGATACAACATTTGAATTTATAGATTTTAGTCAGAAAATTAAGAAATCTTATCGGTGATTTTTCTGTTTTTTTGATATTTTATATTTAATAAGACAATAATCATAAAATCATGAATCTTGAAGATCAGAATCTTGAGAATAAAGAGCTTGGAGATTTATTTAAACTTGCAAATAAAGTAGGAGGTAATCGATATCATAGATTAACTAGCCAAGATTTTGATGACTACAGAAAGTTTGATTATTGGCGATATATTAATGGCGATAGCGAGTGTGGAACTACAGAGGAAAGTAAATTATGGGTCAGAAATAATTCTGATTATCATTGCCCAATTTGTGAACACCGATATACATATAACAGTGGTAGAACTATAGATCACAAGCTCCCTAGATCACAATATCCTTGGCTATCGATGGAATTCCAAAACCTTTGGGTTATTTGCTGGGATTGCAACCAAGAAAAAGGGGAAATGCACTGGTATCAATATGAACACTATATGTTTACCTCTCACTCCGATTTATATTCAAACATAGTATCTGAGCGTCCTATTCAATTACTTAAATCTCTTAAGGAATAAATACAGTAAAAAGGTGTAATAGAATTTTTATAAGGTGTTATCTCTAGTACAGATCTCTGTTTGAATTTTTTTCAATCTCAGTAAATTTTGGAATTTAGATCAGAATCAACAAATAAAAAGCGATCCTAGAGAATTTTTTAAATCAAATTAGGATCGCTATATTTAATTACTTAGATGATATTTAGATACTTCTAGATGCTATTTAGGAAAAGGTGTGTAGCAATTTTCGGCATCGTAGAGATGACATTTTGTGGTGATGTCCCGCATTAGCTGCCAAGAGAACTTCGATCGATAGAGCTTGTCTCCCCAGATATCTAACAAAGCAGCATCCGCCAGCCGGAGATTGTAGGAAGGAATCGCTGTGGAAATGTGGTGGGGAATGTGGACATTGATATCATGGCAAAGATACTCAACCCACCGGGGATAGTCACAGTGGACAGTGCCAAAAAGTTGAGATTCCGCTTCGTTCCAAAGTTCTGGCTCCCGAAAAGGAATATCAGAGGCGGTGTGGTGACAGATGGTGAAGGTACTCATCCAGAAGTGATAAACCAGCCAAGGCATCAACCAAAAGCTAATTACTCCCCAAACGCCTGTAGTAATGAATAGAGTCGGGAACATGACTAGGGCAAAGGCAATAACCACGCCTACAGATAGCTTGATTTGAGAGCGTTCCTTTTCCTTGAAATTGTTGGGATCAAAATGCACACTTGCCCAGTGAGCGATCGAGGCGAGAAACCACAAATTCCCCCGCATTAACCGATAAAATTGTTGAAAAGCCGGATGCTGGGCAGCATAAAATTCTGGACGGAAGGGCTGCCACGCATTATCTTCGTTCATCTTGTTGGTGTGCTTGTGGTGGTGATTGTGCTTAATCCGCCAACTGTGGAAAGGGTAGAGCAACGGTAACAACAGAACATGACCCACTAGATCATTTACCCAACGCCGATCAGCAAAAGAGCGATGTCCGGCATCGTGGGCAATCACAAAAAAACCTGTGAGAGCTGTACCAGTAAAAATCCAAGCAAAGGGGAGTAGATACCAAGGGGCGATCGCAATGCTGGCATAACCTAGGGCTACTAACGAAACATTGATTACTACTTGAGTCCAAGCTTTCGATCGATCCTTGAGAAACACTTCACGGGGCAGAGTCCGCACCACATCTCGTAACTTCAAATCCTGTAAATCCTTAGCGATCGGTGGAGAAACTTCGTTTTTAATTGCCGATATAGTCATATTTTGATTATTTGATTATTGGTCTAGGGGGAAAAATACTCATCGTTATACCCTATCGCAAATTTCTCTAATTTCTCCAAGCTCTGCTTAAAAAAACTTAATTAACATCTAATCAATAATTATTCTTAAATTTGTATTTTTCAAATCTAGGTTTATTTAGAAGACACTAGACAAAATTCTAGTAAGTACAAAAATACTATTAAGTTAGGTAAAATTTCAAAATAATTGCCGATATTTGCCAAATACTGCCAAAAATTAACAAATATATATATAAATTAACAAAAATTAATTGTTGAAAAACCTGTGGAAAACCTAGCCTTTTCTGGGGATAACTCTGGGGAAAAGTCCCTAGTAGTACATTTCTACCTGTGGAAAACCCTGTGGAATTCCTGTGGATCTGTGTGGAAAACTCAGGGGTTTCTGTGGAGAAAAATCTCTAGTACATACTTACTTGTGGAAAAGTCGGGCAGTTATCCACAAGTTATCCACAGAAAAGTGATCGCTGAAAATATTGTTACTTAGGGAAAAATGCCTAGTTATCCACATTTTCCACAGCCCCTACTACTACTATTAATTTTAAATTTAAAAAAGATCCGGATTAGTATTCGCAGCGAAAATTTTGCCGAAAAAGCAACTTTTTCAAAATCCTCAGACAAGCAACAAAAACCCAGCCAATAGTGCTAATATTTTTGAGCTAAGTCGAAAAAGTGCTTTCCAAAGCCAAAGTTTTTAAGGTTTTTTATGAAGTTAGTTTGTAACCAGAGCGATCTCAACACCCATCTTTCTCTAGTTGCAAGGGCAGTTCCTTCCCGACCCACCCACCCGGTACTAGCCAATGTTTTGTTGAAGGCAGACGAAAAAACTCAGCAGGTCAGCCTTACAGGTTTTGATTTGAGTCTAGGCATCCAGACAAGTTTTGATGCAGAAATCTTGGAGTCGGGGGAATTTACCCTGCCTGCGAAATTGTTGGGGGATATCGTTGCCAAGCTGCCCCAAGGAAATTTGACTCTGGAAGTTGCCCAAGAAGACGACCAAGATGGGGAAATTGCTACCCTCACTGCCTCCAGTGGACGCTACGAAATTCGGGGCATTGGCGCAAGAGAGTTTCCAGAATTGCCCATGGTGGAAGATGGCAAAACCCTGAGCTTGTCGATCGAGAGCCTTGGAGATGGCTTAAAAGGTTCCCTCTTTGCCACCAGTCCTGATGAAACTAAGCAAGTATTAACCGGGGTGCATTTCACTTTGCTCACCGATTGTCTAGAATTTGCTGCCACCGATGGGCATCGCCTTGCTGTAGTCCGCACCGACAGCCCCGAAGATACCCTAGGGGAAGCAGAGCCGATCGAGCTAACTATCCCAGCTAGAGCCTTACGAGAATTAGAAAAATTATTATTCCTCCTCCAAGGAAGTAAATCTGCCACGGAATCGATCGAGCTTTATTTTGATACTACCCAGATCGTTTTCCACGGCGGCGAACACCGTCTCACAACCCGCACCTTAGAGGGCATGTATCCCAGTTACCGGAAGTTAATTCCTCAACAATTTCAACGAACCGTGACGGTCGATCGAAAGCTCCTCATGACCTCCGTAGAAAGAATTGCCGTCCTTGCTGACCAAAAAAATAACATTGTTAAATTTAACCTCGATAGCGAAAATCAACTCCTCTCCCTAGCCGTCGAAGCTGCGGATGTTGGCTCTGGTTGTGAATCAATTTCTGCCCAAATTTCTGGGGAAGATTTAGAGATTGGCTTTAATGTCAAATATCTCCTCGAAGGCTTAAAAGTCCTCCAATCTTCCGAAGTCCAAATCCAACTCAACACCAACCTCAGCCCCGTAATTATCACGCCCTTGGGTGGTGAACAGATCACCTACCTGATCATGCCCGTCCAAATCCGCAAATAAAATGCATTAGAAATTCTGGTATGATCAGCTTTCTGTATGAGTTATTATTAGGCTTTTTATTAGGCGTTAAATTTATTTAGGAGTTGTAAATTATGGCCCGCATGTACTACGACGGTGATGCAAATTTAGATTTATTCAAAGAGAAAACCGTAGCAATTATCGGTTATGGCTCCCAAGGTCATGCCCATGCCCTCAACCTCAAGGATAGTGGCGTGAACGTGGTGGTGGGTTTGTACGAAGGCAGTAAATCGGCGGCGAAAGCGACTAGTGAAGGTTTGAAAGTTCTCTCCGTTGCGGAAGCTTCTGCTGCTGCGGATTTGATCATGATCCTGTTGCCCGATGAAGCCCAAAAATCTGTTTACCTTGAAGAAATCAAACCCAACCTCAAAGCCGGAAAAGTTATGGCCTTTGCCCACGGTTTTAATATCCACTTTGGACAGGTAGTTCCCCCCGAAGATGTGGATGTGATCATGGTGGCTCCCAAGGGCCCCGGGCATTTAGTTCGCCGTACCTATGCCCAAGGAGAAGGAGTTCCAGCTCTGTTTGCAGTGTATCAAGATGCTTCTGGAGAGGCGCGCGATCGAGCCTTAGCCTACGCTAAAGGGATTGGTGGCACCCGGGCGGGAGTTTTGGAAACTAGCTTCCGGGAAGAAACCGAAACCGATCTATTTGGCGAACAGGTGGTTCTCTGCGGTGGTTTGAGCGAGTTGATCAAGTCTGGGTTTGAAACCTTGGTGAATGCCGGATACCAACCAGAAATCGCCTATTTTGAATGTCTCCATGAAGTGAAACTAATTGTGGATCTCGTAGTGGAAGGTGGTTTGGCAAAAATGCGGGATAGTATTTCCAACACGGCGGAGTATGGCGACTACACCCGTGGCCCCCGAATTGTCACCGATGCGACCCGGGCAGAAATGCGGAAAATCCTCAAGGAAATTCAGACTGGACAGTTTGCACGGGAATTTATCCTCGAAAACCAAGCTGGCAAACCCGGTTTCACCGCTATCCGCCGTCAAGAAGCCGAACACCCGATCGAGGAAGTGGGCAAAGACCTCCGGGCTATGTTTAGCTGGTTAAAGAAAGTCTAGATTTATCTTTATCTATTAATTGGTGTGAAGGGGCGATAATCTCAATCCTTCCTACTTCATTAGATCGTGTAGATCGTGAATAGAATTAAGTGTGGGGAATCAATTTGCTCAGGCTTGCAGACTTTAGCTTTTAGCAAATAAGCATATACCAATCAATATTTTGGTAATTGTTACAGATTTACCCACACTTTTATAGCCTAACCCAGAATTTTCTATTTAAAATACCTCTAGCAAGCTAGGTTCAATGATCTCATAAACTAAAGTCTTGTGAGCAACAAACAGTTAACTCAGTATTGGCAAGCATACTTAGCATCTCTTCCCTCGGTTTCATTCAATGAAGAAGACTATCAGGCTGATAAATTTGGAGATAGCTCCACTCTGGCAGATGAACTCGGAAACCTGATACTGAAGGGTGTTAAAACTGCAACTTGTTCCGCTTTATGGGAATGGGAAGCAGAGGGTTGCGAAATTCCTAAAATAGGCTCAAAAACTATTGTTCTGGATGGAAATGATCATCCACTTTGCATGATTGAAACTACAGAGGTAGCAATTCGAGCATTTAGTGAGGTAGATGCACAGTTTGCTTTTGATGAGGGTGAAGATGATCGATCGCTAGAATCTTGGCGACGGGAACATTGGAAATATTTCTTACGAGTGTTACCTAAAATGGGAAAGCAGCCCACCTCTGAAATGCTTTTAGTTTGCGAGCGTTTCAAGATTGTGTATAAATAGCACGTATTAATACAGAAAGGGAACAGCCAGAAAGTTATCAAAAGTTGTATTAGAATAAAAGTTAGAGTCAATATAAACTTTAATTAAGTTCAAGAATTCATCATGGTACAGCAATTTCTAACCCCCTTGGTGGCAGAGGATGCCTTGGATAAATCGCCGGAACGATCGCAGTTTCAGGTGGCGATCGCTGGGGGAGGAATTGCCGGGTTAACTCTGGCCTGTGCCTTGAAAAATTCGGGACTAAAAG
Source organism: Microcoleus sp. GA_180221_E-2-1-MAG-45_12 (assembly GCA_020692245.1). Lineage (GTDB taxonomy): Bacteria > Cyanobacteriota > Cyanobacteriia > Cyanobacteriales > JAAUUE01 > JAAUUE01. The sequence goes on along the minus strand of JAIMKT010000011.1, from coordinate 924 downwards.
TAATTGTCCTTGAAGCCCAAACTCAGGAGGCAACCTTAAGTAAGCGGCAAGTCTATGCTATTTCCCTCGGTTCTGGGCGGATATTTGAACAGATTGGGGTGTGGGAGCAGATTCTGCCCCGGATTAGTCGCTTTCAACAAATTCATTTATCTGATAATGATCATGCTGGAGTGGTTAAATTTCAACCTGAAGATTTGGATTCAGAGGATTTAGGTTACGTGGCAGAACATCCGGCGATCGCTCAAGTGTTGCAAAACTATCTCACCTCAACCCAGATTCTCTACGAAACTACGGTTAATGCTGTGGAGTATGCCCCTGATCGAGTCCAGCTTCATGTGCAAACACCTACGGGGGAAAGAACTATTACAACCCAGTTGCTAGTGGCAGCAGATGGCTCTCGATCGCCAATCCGGGCTGCCGCCGGGATCAACACCCAAGGCTGGAAATACTGGCAATCCTGCATCACCACCAGAGTTAAACCAGAAAATCCTGATTATATTGCCTACGAAAAGTTTCAAACTAGTGGGCCCTTTGCGATTCTGCCCCTGCCTAATGGTTTGTGTAACATTGTCTGGACGGCTCCCCATGCCGAAGCTGCGGAGTTATTAGCTTTGAACGATGCCGAATTTTTAGCCGAGTTAACTAAACGGTTTGGGCAGCACATGGGGAAACTAGAATTGGTTGGGCAGCGATCAATTTTTCCTGTGCAACTCATGCAGAGTAATCGCTACATTGCTCCCCGGCTTGCCTTGATTGGGGATG
>JAIMKT010000011.1:0-134 GCA_020692245.1 Microcoleus sp. GA_180221_E-2-1-MAG-45_12 | reverse complement strand
TCAGGGCTTAAATATGGGCATCCGAGATGGCGCTGCCTTGGCAGAGGTGATCCAACAGGCGGCAGGAAATCAGGAAGATTGGGGCAGTTTAGAAGTATTGCAAAGATATAACAGTTGGCGCAGACTAGAAAATT
>JAIMKT010000099.1 GCA_020692245.1 Microcoleus sp. GA_180221_E-2-1-MAG-45_12 | reverse complement strand
ATTTTACCCTGTATCCTTACTTTTTTAGGACTACCAAAAAATTTAGGCTAGAAAGTAAAGCAGAATCTACTCGAAAGTTTGCAGCTACACCTAGCATTTTTTGTCAAATTGCTCAACCAGAAACTGATTATTTACTTATTCCTCGACATTCTTCAGAAAATCGGAGATATATTCCAATAGGATTCTTTGATAAAAATAGTATCGCTGGTGATAGCTGCCTGATTATCCCTAATGGTGATTTATTTTTGTTTGGTATTCTTACCTCAGAAATGCACATGACTTGGGTTAAATATGTTTGTGGAAGATTGAAAAGTGATTATCGATATTCTAAAGATATTGTCTATAATAATTACCCATTTCCTGAAAATATCACCGCTAAACAAAAACAAAAAGTTGAAATTGCAGCCCAGGCAGTTTTGGATACAAGGGCAAAACATTCTGATAGTAGATTGGCATATTTGTACGATCGCCTGAGTATGCCCCCCGACTTAGTGAAAGCCCATCAAAACCTAGATAAAGCCGTGGATTTATGCTATCGTCCCCAGCCCTTTGTCAACGAATTAAACCGCATTGAATTTCTCTTTAACCTCTACGAAACCCTCAGCACCCCCTTACTGCCCCCAGAAAAGAAAAAGCGCACCAAAAAAGCATGATGCCCGTGCTATCATGACAAAATATGATTGTCTCCTTCAAAAATTAAGGGACTGAGGATATCTTCAATGGGAAAAACTCTCAGGCAGCAAGAAAAACTTGTCCAGTTTCTATTTGGAAAATTGCAACCCGTAAACTTGACCAACTCAACGCCGCAATTAGTCTCAATGACCTGCGGATTCCACCAAGCAATCGACTAGAAACTTTAGAGGGCGATCGCAGAGGTCAGCATAGTATACGAATTAATAACCAATATCGAATTTGCTTTAGCTGGAATAGTGATGGTGCAAATCAAGTAGAAATTATAGATTATCACTGAAATTAAATTAAGAACTAATCAGGAGATTAATTATAAGATGACTCGTATCCCAAGTGATCGACCACCAACTCATCCGGGAGAAATGCTGCTAGAAGAATTTTTGATCCCCTTAGGACTAACTCAAAAAGATTTAGCATGGGCAATTCACGTTCCCTATCAGCGAATAAATGAAATCATTAATCATCATCGGGGCATCACTCCCAGCACTGCCCTCCGTCTAGCTAAGTTTTTTTCCACCTCGGCGGAACTTTGGATGAATTTACAGCAATGTTGGGATTTATATCATGCTCAACAAATAGAAAAGGATAACTTAAAGACCATTCAACCATTAACAACTCTAGAAAATTTAGGTTGGTCGCCCGGTTTTTTTGAGAAAACTAGTGGTAGTTGGGTAGGAGAGCCATTGGTCAGAGAGCCGCAGCCAGAAGCTCAGGAAAGGGAATTATTTGAGAGCAAAGGTGAAAATTTATAACGAATTGCGGATTTTTGCAAAAACTCTTGAGAAAATAAGGTTTCTTTACATTTAATTTGGCTCTCTGCTGAAAACTAGCCAACTTTTACTTTAACTATGTAACTACCTTATATAAACCTATGTTTCCTACCCAGCGTCCCCGTCGTCTCCGCAATCACCCCCAACTCCGCCGGATGGTGCGAGAAAATGTCCTGACTACCAGCGATTTAATTTATCCTCTGTTTGCAGTGCCGGGAACGGGAGTCGCTGTGGAAGTGAAATCCATGCCGGGAGTTTATCAACTGTCGATCGACAAAATTGTGGAAGAAGCCAAGGAAGTTTATGATCTGGGGATTCCCGCCATTATTCTCTTTGGGATTCCTGACGACAAAGACACCGAAGCCACCGGAGCTTGGCATGATTGTGGCATTGTCCAAAAAGCCGCCGCCGCCGTCAAAAAAGCCGTCCCCGAATTAATTGTGATTGCCGATACCTGCTTGTGTGAATACACCAGTCATGGACACTGTGGCTACTTGGAAGTAGGAGATTTAACTGGCAGAGTTTTGAACGATCCTACCTTGACTCTTTTAGGAAAAACCGCCGTCTCCCAAGCCCAAGCCGGAGTTGATATTATTGCCCCTTCTGGGATGATGGATGGATTTGTGCAAAGTATCCGCCAAGCCCTAGATACTGCGGGTTTCCAAGATATTCCTATTCTTTCCTACGCTGCTAAGTATGCCTCTGCCTATTATGGGCCGTTCCGGGATGCAGCCGACTCTACCCCCCAGTTTGGCGATCGACGCACCTACCAAATGGATCCGGGCAACTCCCGCGAAGCCATCAAAGAAATTGATCTTGATGTGGCAGAAGGAGCTGATATGCTCATGGTTAAGCCCGCCCTTGCCTACATGGATATTATTTACCAAGTGAAGCAAGCCAGCAATCTCCCCGTAGCAGCCTACAACGTTTCTGGGGAATATGCGATGGTGAAAGCGGCGGCGCTCAATGGTTGGATTGATGAGGAACGGGTGGTAATGGAAACTATGCTGGGCTTCAAACGGGCAGGAGCCGATCTGATCTTGACTTATCATGCCAAAGATGTGGCTCGCTGGCTCGATTAGTAGGGATTTCCTCAAAAAATTTAGTTGCAATATCCGAGAAACTTTTATGGGGAATCAACTATCTACAGCGCCATAACTAGCTAAGAATTGGCTCTAAAATTAGCTTTAGGATTGGCTCTAAATTTGATCGTGATCCCCAAAAAATAATTATGCCTAAGATATCTCTGCCCCGTCGTTTTGCCCTTGCGATTTTAGCAACTTTCACAATTACCATGAGTGCTGCCCCTAGTTGGGCGGGGGATCCTTTTCGGAGTAGTAATCCCCGGAATATTGATAGTAATACTGAGGCAGCTTTTCGATCGATCTTCCAAGAAGGAGATTATCCTGCCGCTCAACAGTATCTCCAAGAAGCTGAGGTTAGCAATGCTCAGGAGCCTCTGGTGTATGCCATGATTGCTGCCCTTGCCCATACCCAAGAAGACTGGGGAACCCTCGATCGCTACGGCGTGAAAACCCTCGAAACTGCTCAACAGATAATGGCGAGTGATCCACTCCGGGGGCATATGTACACAGCAGTGGGTAATTTTTTGCAGGGAGCCGCCAGTCTTCGCCGGGGGGAACGGGTAGGCATTCTCCTGAAGCTCCAGCAGGTATTTCAATCTCTGGATCAGGCAAGTAAAATTTCTCCCCAAGACCCAGAGTTAAATCTCCTCAAGGGTTATATGGATTTACTCCTAGCGGTGCATCTGCCCTTTTCTAGCCCAGAGCAAGCAATTACTAAGCTCCAAAGCTACGGGACTCCCGACTATCTGGTATACCGGGGTGTTGCCATTGCCTATCGAGATTTGAAGAATTATCCCCAAGCTCTAGAATACGTCGATCGAGCCTTAGCCATTACCCCCAATAACCCAGAACTCCATTACCTGAAAGCTCAAATCATTTTCCGCCAAGGTAACAATGATCAACGTGCCTTAAGGCTATTTAACCGAGTCATAGCAAAACAAGAACAATTGCCTCGTACCCAAATTGCCCAAGTTGTCTACGAACGCTGCGTCACCGAGAACCGCCTTGATACTGGCGTGAGAGATTGTGTGGGACAGATGAATACGGTTAGACAAAATGGTGGTGAATAGGTACTTTAGGTGATCAGGGTATCTACAAAATTAGCCGATTGGAGCGATCGACCCAATTGATACTGGGTATAGTCTCGCAAGATGCGTTCAATTTTTCGCCACGGCGCATCAGGGAAAATTTGGGGCAGCAGAGGTTGGGCTAATTGTTGAAATAAAGAAAGTTCAAGGGCTGTTAAGGTAATGGCTGGTAACGGCTCTCCTAATTCTAAATGCCCTAAACTCAAAGCACCCCCTAGCTGGGGATTGAAACCAACTAACCAGTCTGTCTGGGAAAAATCGGGAGTTAACATGGCTTGAGTTAGGCAGCAGGTCTGGACTTGAGGAGATAAACCTACGAGTACCAAAATGTGAAATACGGCTTGGGCAAGGTGGGCGAGGAGGGGCGTAGTGGCTCTGGGAGGCAGGGCTTCGATGCGCCGCAGGTGTTCGGTGAAAATGGCAAATAGCTGCTCTTGGGGCTGGTCACTGAGGGCATAGGAAATGACAATTTCTGCTAGGTATTGACAAGCGGTGAGTTTCCCCAAATCCTTACTCAATCCGGGATAGACTTCTTGGGTTTCGGCTTGGATCATTTTATCTAGCGATCGACCAGAGACAATCAACAGATCATTAACAATAAATAAGCCACTCCGGGGACTCAGGGAGTTTTTTTGTTTTCTTGCCCCCGGAGCCACAAGTTTAACTAATCCATGTTCCTTGGTTAACACCGTCAAGAGGCGATCGGCTTCCCCCAAGGGCATGGTTTTCAGATTGATTCCCGTTGCTTTGTAAGTACCACTCATCCCTCTAGCTTAACGGAAAATCATCCCGGAAAGGGAGTACATTTACCGCCTAGCCCGTTGACGATCGTGCAGGTGTTACTCGTCAGCAGGTTAACGTAGGTATTCCCCGGTGTTTCCGGCGCACCTAGACCATCCCCGAAAATAGGTGTATCAGCAACTTTCACCTGAGCCTCCTTCGCTACCACCTGCATTAACCCCGGATTCACATTAGCTTCGGGAAATACCGTGGGTACTTTGGTTGCCTTAATATCTTCTACAAGGGCTGCAACTCTAGTTGCTGTGGGTTGTTCTTCAGTACTGATTCCCTGCAAAGCTCCGTTGAGAGTGATTCCATAGGCAGCAGCGAAGTAGCCCATGGATTCGTGGGTGGTGACTAGTTTCTTTTGATCGGTGGGAATTGTATTAACTTGAGCTTTAATCCAAGTGTCAATATCCTGTAGTTTCTTGGTCAGGTTTGCGGCATTCGTGGTGTAGCGATCGGCATTTTCTGGAGAAATGGCTTTGAGATTATCCCGGACTACCTGCACCATCTGCACCCCATACTGGGCATTGTGCCAAACGTGGGGATCAAATTCTCCGTGATCATGCCCTGCGGCTTTCTCTGCACTCTCAGCTTCCCCAGTAACGGCTTCTTTTTCGTGGTCGTGGTCATGGTCGTGATCATCTCCTTTAGCTTCTGTACTCTGATCCTGACTGTGATCATGTTCCTCAGCTTTAATAGGGTTCGGCACAGCCACTTCACTAACTGCAACTTTGGTGGCTGGAGATTGGCTGGCGGTAATCATTTTAATCAGTCCCGGCTCGAAGCTATAACCGCCGTAGAGAATTAATTTTGCCTGCTCGATCGATCGTTTATCCTCTGGAGTCGCTTGATAATTATGGGGATCAGTCCCCGCCTCAATTAAACAATCAAGATTAACCGTCGTCTGGGCAATTTCCTTGGTGATATCACACAACACGCTGTGAGTAACAACCACTCTGGGCAAGTCTTGGGTAGTCACGGTAGAGTTGGGATTGGCATCTACAGGGGTGTTCTCTGTAGTAGCTGTGGGTTGGCTCCCGCATCCAGTCAAGCTCAAGGCGAGAGTTATAATCCCTAGGCTGAGTTTTGGTAACAAAGTTGGATGTTTAATCTGGTCTTTAATCTGGTCTTTAACTTGATTTTTAGATTGATTTCTATGTTGGAAATACATAATTATTTTGCTCCTTAGCCGCTATATTTTCGGTAATGAGTATCATTATTCTGTTATTATAGAACAAGTCATGAGAATCATTATCATTTTCTAATCATGTTGAGAGTCCAAGACCTAAGCGTTAACTATCAAGGAGTTCCAGCCCTGACTGGAGTAAGCTTCGCTGTCAATCCGGGGAACTTGGTAGGGATTCTTGGACCGAATGGAGCCGGAAAAAGTACCCTTGTCAAAGCAATGCTAGGTTTGGTTCGATCGACCCAAGGCTTAGTCCATTACCACAATCAACCATTGCAAAGACAGTTAAACCAAATTGCCTACGTTCCCCAGCGATCGCAAATTGACTGGGATTATCCGGTGACAGTGGCGCAGGTAGTGATGATGGCTCGCACGGTTCCCACGGGTTGGGGTCGATCGCCCGGTCGTCAGGCTCGGCAGCTAGTCCGGGAAGCTCTGGTTCGGGTAGGCATGGAAAATTATAGCGATCGACAAATTGGCGAACTATCAGGGGGGCAGCAGCAGCGAGTATTTTTAGCCCGTTCCCTCGCCACCCAAGCTAGTTTGTTATTTTTTGATGAACCTTTTAGTGGGATCGATCGACAAACTGAAGAAATTATGTTTGATATTTTTACAGAATTAAAAGCCGCCGGGAAAACCATCCTCGTCATCAGCCACGATCTTGGTGAAAGTCTCAAAAACTATGACTACCTGCTCATGCTCAACAAAGAACTTATTGCGGCGGGGACAAAGCAAGAAATTTTTAATAAAACGAATTTGCATAAATGCTACGGTCGGAACTTAAACATGTTGATGGCTTGCTAAGACTAAATTAATTTTTTCAATTTCTTATTAGCTGATCATGTCTCGCTCTAAAATTCTAGAAATCAGGTTAAACTTAAGGCAAAATCTAAGGGAAGACTAAATATTTATAGCTTATGAATTACCGTAACCTCCTTACGATCGAGCCGGGTAAGCGGGGCGGACAACCCTGTATTCGGCGGATGCGGATCACCGTGTATGATGTTTTAGGCTGGCTCGCCGCAGGAATGTCTCATGCAGAAATTTTAGATGATTTTCCAGAATTAACAGAGGTAGATATCATAGCTTGTCTGGAGTTTGCAGCTGATCGCAAGCGTTGTCTAACTGTCACGGTAGGTGAGCATTGAGATTACTATTTGACCAGAACTTGAGTCGAAAGTTAGTTAATCGATTAGCAGATTTATTTCCTAATTCCAGCCATGTTCAATTTCACAGCTTGCCAGAAGCAAATGATAGCGAGATTTGGGAATTTGCTAAGATTCAAAACTTTTGTATTATCACTCAAGATGCTGATTTTGCAGAACGAAGTCGTCTCTACGGTTCTCCTCCAAAAGTGATTTGGCTACGATGTGGAAATGCAACAACGAGGGAAGTAGAAATAATCCTTCGATCGGGGGAATTATCCCTACGAGAACTTGCAGAAAATCCCCTATTAGATTGTCTGGAACTGTATTGATTTGCTTTGCCAGGACTATTCAACGCTACTTCAAACAGATCTTATCCCTCGCTAGCCGAGTATTGCCAATTAGCGTACTAGCAATCACACACCGCCTAGTTTGACCACCACCCTTGCCCATGAGGGTAATTTTGCCTAGCCTACCATTGGTATTCCCGTGGTGATTGTATTGCACCCGCCAGAGTTTATGATTATTATCTCGATGCAAAGTTGTATTCTCTGGATCAATTTGAACCTTATCTCCAAGCCCATGCCACTCAATATTATTTGGGGGAATACTTCCTTCATGGATAGCATAGAATAGCTGGGAATTATGTTCTTGAAAACTCACTTGCCAAATTAATTTATTTTTCCTCGCATTGCTCTTGGCTTCATACTTTGCTCTCTGGACTCGCTCCTGAGCGTGGATCAAGGTTCTTCGCTCCACAAAACCTAGCCAACTGGGAAGGGCGATCGCCATAAATATACCAATGATAGTCACCACAATCAAAACTTCTAAAAGTGTATATCCAGAACTGGGACGTAACTCAGAATCAAGATAGGTACGGCAATTCTTTCCACAACTATTCATGCACCCTACACCCTAATTAATCAGACCTAGGCTAAAGCCTAAAGCGAGACAGGGTATATGTCAATAGTTTTCTGGTAATTAGATATAACTCTAGGGCAAAGCTAGTAAAATCAAGTTATCTAAAAAATAGCTCTTCCCACTCAAATACCACATCATCAAAGGCAAGTATGGAGAGGCGATCGCCCTGAGTATGATGATAAATTTGCTTATAACCCAAGGCTGAGGGCTGGGAAAAGCTGGTAATAGTTTTGGTATTAACATCAAATAGCCACATCTCAGGAATCCCGGCAGCAGCATATAGGGGTGCTTTGACATCACGATCGTAGGCGATCGAACTATCAGCAACTTCAACGATAAGCAAAATATCCTCAGGTTTTGGTAGCGCTTCTTCATAAAAATCATCCCGATATCTTAAAACAGCGAGATCCGGTTGGGGTTGAGAATTATTGGCTAACACGATCGAGTTCTGCACTGACAAGACAATGCGATCGCCTAATTTTTTTTCTAATAGTTTTAATAGACGATTTACACAAGCTGCATGTTTTGTACCAATGGGGGACATCGTGACAATTTCTCCATTAATTAATTCCAAGCGATCGCTTTCAGCAAAAATGCCTTTCTCGTACATGAGCTGAAATTGCTCGATCGTGAACTTCAAAACGTGGGGATGCTCAACTTTAGGAATTAGTAATTGTGCCGTCATAACCAGTTACCTCAAAAAATCACTAGCCTTTGCTACATTATCTCCCATCCATTCCACTATCCCTAAATAAGGGCGGACTAAACAAATCTACTCTTCTCTAGCTGTATTTTGCTCTAGATCAAGGCATTAAAGGGTGGCGTGATCGGGAAAAGTATGAGAAGATGAGAAGTCTTCCCTAAATTAGGGTATTATTGATTAAAAATATTTTAAGTAGACTAAGCAAATTATGATCAAGCTCAGATTAAAAAGATTCGGTAAGAAAAGAGAAGCTAGTTACCGGATTGTGGCTATGAATAATGACACCAGAAGAGATGGTCGTCCCCTCGAAGAGCTAGGTTTTTACAATCCCCGCACCAATGAAGTCCGGTTGAATGTAGAAGGAATTATCAAGCGCCTCCAAAACGGTGCCCAGCCTACTGATACTGTCCGTAGTATTCTCAACAAAAACAATGTCTTTGAACAACTTGCCGCAGCCAACAGCCAGTCCTGATTACATTGCCTTAGTTCATTTCTTGGTAGATCCTTTTTTGGTTTCTCCAGAAGGACTAAAGCTAGACTATGAAACTGCCCAAGGGGGGAGTCGAATTTGGTTGCGTCTTGCCTTGGAAGGAGAGGATAAGGGTAGATTATTTGGACGGTGGGGAAAGAATATCCAAGCAATTCGGACTCTACTGCAAATGGTAGCTGCTCAAGCGGGTCAATCTCTGCACCTAGAGGTATATGGGGAACCAAAGGAGGAGCAGAGGTCAGAAAAACGTTACTCTGAAAGTAGAGAGCGCCTCCCTTCTCGTCCTGCAAAGTCTGGAGATAATTCTTCTCGTCCGACTAGAACGCTCCCCCCAATTCGGCGTAGTACTTAGCCTAGCTGCTTAATTAATGACATCTAAAACTTTCCCTCTCCCTAACCCGAATAGTGCGATCGCCCTAGCTGGGATCAGAGAAGAAAACCTGAAAACCCTGACTAAACAAACTGGAGCGAGTCTAGTTTTGCGGGGCTTAGACCTCGTGGCGACTGGAACTGATGACCAAATTAACCGAGTGGAGGATTTACTCAAAGCCCTCTCGGTTTTTTGGCTGGAGGAAAGAAGTTTTGGGGAAGTAGATATTCTCACCGCAGTTAATGCCCTAGGAAATAATCAACAATCTGCCCTCCAAGATTTACATCAGCAGACCCTAGCCCGGACACGCCGAGGGGAAGAAATTCGGGCGAAGACTTTCCGTCAACAGCAATATATTAAGTCGATCGCTGCCAATGATTTAGTTTTTTGTACGGGGCCCGCCGGGACAGGGAAGACTTATTTAGCTGTGGTACTAGCGGCTCAAGCTCTATTGGCAAATCAGTTCGATCGCCTTATCCTCACCCGCCCCGCTGTCGAAGCTGGAGAAAAGTTAGGGTTTCTGCCGGGAGATTTACAACAAAAAATTGATCCCTACCTGCGTCCCCTCTACGATGCGCTCTATGAGTTTGTCGATCCAGAAAAAATTGCCAATTTGATGGAGCGGGGAATTATTGAAGTAGCTCCTTTGGCTTACATGCGGGGACGGACACTGAATAATGCCTTTGTAATTGTAGATGAGGCGCAAAATACAACCCCAGCCCAAATGAAGATGGTGCTGACTCGGCTGGGCTTTCGAGCCAAGATGGTGGTTACGGGAGATTTGACTCAGAATGATTTGTCTCCCCATCAGCGGTCTGGTTTAGCAGTGGCTCAGGAAGTTTTGCAAAATGTGGAAGGGGTGGCTTTTTGTCAATTAACTAAGGCAGATGTGGTACGCCATTCCCTAGTCCAGAGAATCGTGGCTGCCTACGAAAGCCGAGAAGCTAGGGAATAATTTTTTAAGATTCTAGGGGTAACAAAATCCGAAAGGTAGTTCCCTGTTGGGGTGAAGAAGTGAAGGAAATATTTCCTTTGTGGGCATCAATAATGGATTTGGCGATCGCTGTCCCTAACCCTGTGCCGCCCCGTTTTCCGTAGGTAACAAAAGGCTCAAATAAATTTGCTTGCAAGTGGATCGGGATTCCTGGTCCATTATCTTTGATTTGAATTTCTACTTGATCTTCTAGGGTTTGGATATTAATCTCTACCCTGCCATTCGGAGAACCTACTGCCTCGATCGCATTCCCAATTAAATTCTGAAAGACCCGAATTAATTTATTTTCATCAACCTGAATCACGGGATTATCCCCCGAAACTACAAATTCTACTTGGGCAGAATTGATATAAATACCATTGAGTTTTTGGTAGCGATCGATCAAGTCCAGAATTCCCACAGGTTGCTTATCTAGCTGGGCGTTCCCCTTAGCAAAGGCAAGGACTTCATCTGCCATCCCCAACATCCGGGCAATCTGGGCTTGGATCAGGTCGCACCATTCCTGCACTTCTTCGTCTTCAGGATACAATTCCTTCAACATGGAACTAGAAAGCTGAATTCCGGTGAAGGGGCTACGAAAATCATGGACGATCGTATTTACCATTTCCCCGACGAGGGACATTTTTTCTCGATGCACAATCAAGTTAACGTAGCGATCGGTGGTAAATCGTAAGTGTTGGACAATGTGCCGAAATAGGTCGAGGACTACTTTGCCGTTGACATTATCTAAAATTTCCATCAGGCGATCGCGGGGAATTTTTGCCAAGGTAGTCCCAGCCGTTGCCGTAGCTCTGGTACTGCGGGGTTGTCCGTCCAGAACCCCAAATTCTCCAAAAAAATCATTGACTTCAGCGATCGCCACTTCTTGATAGCCATTCAACAACGTCCGCTTACTAAAAATCACCTGCCCCGCCAGCACAAGGTACAGAGAGTCGGGAATCTCCCCCTCTTCAAAAATTATCTTCTGCTCGGTAAATTCCTCCAACCCAGCTAGGTCAATTAACTGCGATCGTTGGGGCGGTTCAAAATAAGAAAGAAAACGATGGGCTTGTAAATCCATGGGGGAGACTGCTTGAAATCCTCAGAAATAATCTCAGAAATAATCTCAGAAATAACTACTGAATATATTGACCGATTAAGTTACCTTGTGGCAAGAAACATTTACATCTGGATTGAATCTGGATTGAATCTAGCTCAAGCCTGAAGATTTTCTAGACCCTGAGTAACCTTTGCGGTGTCGATGCGATCGCCCTGTTGAATTTGATCGACTACTTCTAGACCCTCAGTAACATAACCGAATACTGCATAACTACCATCTAAAAACGGCAGATCAGCTAAAGCGATATAAAACTGAGAAGAAGCCGAGTCTGGAGCTTGGGATCTTGCCATGGCAACTGCTCCACGGGTGTGACGGAGTGCAGGCGGTGTGGAAATAGTCCGGCTGTAGGTAGGCTCGGTAGCTCCACTGGGGACAATTTCTAGGGGAATATTGCGGGGACGATTGGTGGCGGGATCAATGTATCCACCCGTACCCAGAGAGCTGAGAGGAACTGAGGTATCTTTACCTTGGGGATCACCGCCTTGGGCAACAAAGGGCTGGGGTTCCCGAATCACCCTATGAAAGACTAAGCCATCGTAAACTCCTTTATTCACCAGATCAACAAAATTCCCGGCTGTTACAGGAGCTTTGCTACCATCTAGCTCGATCGTGATCGGTTGTCCCTTGACTGTGAGTACCACCGTAGCCGTTCCTTGTAATCGGGGCAGATTATTTCCTGTTTGCCTTGTCCCAGACTGGGCTGGAGTTGCTATAGCTGGAGAATTTGTGGGAGAACCTGCGATCGACCCACTGGACTCTGCCGCAGTATTTTCAGGACTATTTTCCGGAGAAGCGTTAGCCTGAGTCCCATTAGTAGCACAACCACTCAAGAAAACTACCGCTACTACCAACAAAACTAACCACTTCTGAATCTGGGTAATTAAATTACGTTGCATAAAAATCTCTATCAATAATAATTACAAGCCTTCTAGGTTTAAACCTTTCTAGGTTATAAGCCTTCTAGGGGAACTTGAAGAAATTTGGCTAATTCTGCTCCCTGATTTTCTAGCTCTGTCAAAGACATCGGCACACCGACCCGGGTGAGGGGAATATCTCGCTTACCCTTAATTCTTAGGTAGATGGCTCGTTTGGGATTTAAGCCGTCCTTGATTTCGACCCGAACAGACTGGACCTCACTAGTTTTGCATTTGAGTTCGATCCGCCGATTTTTCCCCGGATAGCCCCAGCGAAAGATGGTGACTTCTCCAGATTGCCGATTAAACTCGTTGTAACCGCCGCCCACATCCCAGACAGTGACTAGCCACAGGTAAGTAGCCAGCAATGTCCCCGCTACACCGTAGAAAGTAAGCGCAATACCTTGGGGTAAGAATACCAATTGGCTGGAGTCGGTAAAAGGGAGGAGATTCATCCGGAGATAGCTCGAAAGACCCGCCAAGAGAAATCCACTGCCTCCGAGGGAGACGATAGTTGCCCACCAATAGTTGCTAAAGCGACGGGAACCAAGAATGGATTGACGCAAGACTGGGGAGGCGATCGATCCAGTTACATTTGTAGTTGTCGGGGTATTCATAAAAATTTACGCTGGAGGAGCAGTACTCCTAAATTTTCTAATGTGCTACTTTATTAAAATTATGAGTTTTCTGTATCATTATACAAGACCATGGAAAAACCCATTGGCTGTGTCCATAGGTTTCCCGGTACTGGATAAAGACTAACTCAGCATTAGCTCTGTTCAGCAGATTTTTCTGATAGAGTTCGTGCCAATCTATAAAATTTGTGATAGTTTAAGAAACATTAAGCAATTTTCAGCCAATCTATATGCCTTGTAGTCAAATCCTAGCTAACTTCTCAAGCTTTGGGGCAGCTAGTTAACTATACTGGTAATCTGAAAGAAAGTTTATATTTTTCTCAGAATTGGCAATCATAAACCAAAATCTACCTTTTAAGGTAAGAGGATTTACAAAGACCATGACCATTGCAGTCGGACGTGCCTCAGAAAGAGGCTG
>JAIMKT010000098.1:10176-13181 GCA_020692245.1 Microcoleus sp. GA_180221_E-2-1-MAG-45_12 | reverse complement strand
GCCCCCCGCCGCCGATAAATTTGTCCCTTTTCGTGAATTTCTCTGGTTTTGGTAAATAGCTCCGCCTCGCTCATCTGCCATCTTACTAAGACTTCATCAAGTTGACGCTGGATATCCCTAGCACCGGGGAAACCTTGATAGCGAATCCGTAATCTGGCTAATTCAGCGAAGTGTAGTTCCGTGGGTTCTCCCTTGAGAATTTGGTCGAGGGTGAGGCGATCGCGTCCTTCTTGGGGATGTTGTTGGTCTTGGAGTTGTTGATCTGCTGCCATATTTATTTATCTATTGTATTTTTGATATCGCTCATCGGTACTCCTAAAAATTTCTAGATGCTTTCATACTACATAATGCCGATTGGAATACTGTGCTTAATTATTAGATTAATGGTAGCATAGGCAGACTTTTAGTGCATGGACTTTCGCTCTTGAAATTCGACATTAAGAAATGAGTTTTTTAAATGCCAAGATTTTAGTTCATAAAATGCTGTAGAAACAATTTAAGCATAAGGAGAAAGAAGTGGCTCAGGAGGAACCGACTAGAGAGATTGAGGCTACTGAGTTTGAGGCTACTGAGGTTGAGGAAATTATCTCCTATAAACTATTGAATCCTCAAGAAAAACGAGAACGCTTAAAGGAACTTGCCCTAGTATTTTTGCGGCTGGGGACGATCGCCTTTGGGGGACCAGCAGCCCATATTGCCATGATCGATCGAGAAGTTGTCACCAATCGTCGCTGGATGAGTCGAGCCAGATTATTAGATTTGTTGGGGATTACGAACTTGATTCCGGGGCCAAATTCTACTGAGTTAGCAATTCATATTGGCTATGAACGGGCTGGATGGCGAGGGTTATTGATTGCAGGTAGTTGCTTTATTTTTCCGGCGATGGCGATCGTGTGGTGCTTGGCTATTGTGTACGATCGCTACCAGACTCTGCCGCAACTGGGTTGGCTACTCTACGGTATTAAACCCGTAATCTTAGTAATCATTATTCAAGCACTGGGCAAGTTGGGTAAAAAAGCAGCCAAAGATGTACCGACTACAATCGCTGGAATTTTAGCTATTGTGGGCTACCTAGCAGGAGTAGATGAAATTCTTTTGTTAATTCTCTTGGGGATCGCCGTGATGGTGATCAGAAATTGGCAGAACTCAAAACCAACCACAGGGCTTTTGCTCTTCCCCATCTCCTCCATCTTTGCTCAACTAGGACAGGCTAGCCCCCTCGTAAATTCGGGGGTTAATTCTGGGATTGTGGCTGCCAGTTGGAGTACTATATTTCTTGCCTTTCTAAAAATTGGCTTTGTGCTGTACGGTGGGGGCTACGTACTGTTAGCCTTTCTCCAGAAGGAATTTGTGGAGCGCAACCAGTGGTTAACTTCCCAGCAATTGCTAGATGCGGTGGCGATCGGCCAGATTACTCCAGGCCCGTTGTTTACCACAGCGACTTTTATTGGCTACCTCCTCGCTGGAAATGCGGGGGCGATCGCCGGAACTGCGGGAATATTTCTGCCCTCTTTTTTGCTAGTTCTCCTCGTCAACCCTTGGGTAGATAAATTACGCCAATCTCCCTGGACTAGTGGCTTACTGGATGGAGTTAATGCCGCTTCCTTGGGGTTAATGGCGGGGGTACTGTTTACCTTAGCGCAGGCTGCCCTAGTAGATTGGCAAACTATAGTTATTGCTGGTTTGAGCTTAGTCACAGTGTTCCGGTTCCCCATCAATTCCGTTTGGTTAGTCCTCGCCGGGGGGGCGATCGGGCTGCTGATGAATGTGTTGTCTTAATTTGTTGTCCTGAAATTTAACCTGATAATTTAACTTGATAATCCAATTCAAACTGTAAATAGTTGTGTCGCTTGGGGGTGGGGGGTGATAACTCAGAATTTCTGTGGGCATAATTAAACTAGTAATACTCAGCAAACTATGGCTCAGATATGGCTCAGACAAATCTGGTAGAGCAATCCCCCCAAAACCTGCAAACCAAGAATTGGCAGGCGATCGTCTCTCACCTCCAACTCCAACTCAAACAGGAGGGAATCACCGTCAAAGTTGCCCGCAAAAATAATAACCTGTACATAATTTTGGAGTTCCTAGGCGAAAAGCCCCCCCAGCAACAACAGGTCAAAGAAATCCTTCAACAAGCCCTAGACCCCCTGCACCAATCGGGGATCACCACTGTGAAGGTCGGGGCGCAACGGAAAGGAGATAGTACCCCAGTTTGGGTAGAAAAAGTAGAACTGAATAACCTGATCCTCGCTAGGGATTTAGTCCAGTGGTCTCAGGGAGATCTAAAAATCAATCCCGCCACCTGGGGTTATGCGCCGAGGGTAGCTTTTAGTGAAGGTAAAAAATATTTACGTTTCATTTTGGGCGATCGCCTCACTACACTCCTGCCGTTGGATAATATTAGAGAGGTGGTAAAAATTGCTCCCCAAAAAGTTTTGGCAGTTCCCCATAGCCCAGACTGGTTGCTAGGAATCTACGATTGGCGGGGAGAATTAATCTGGTTAGCAGACCTAAATCGTCTCTTGGGTTTTAGTCGGGCTGATCTTCCCGGTGGTGGCATGATGATTTCTTTGCAAATTCAACAGAAAACCATTGGTTTCTTTATCCCCCAAGTGGAGGAAATCGAACAACACACTCCTGACAAATTGCAAGAACCTGTTCCCGGACTAGTGCCGTCTCATTTGCTGCCCTACGTGCGGGGGTACATCAATTCCACCAATAGCATCATCCTCGCCCCCGATCGCCTCATGGCAGGAATTCAACAATTCACCAGCTAGTTATCCAAATTAACTATCCAAATTATTTACTCCTAACTAAATTAATTAACACTGGCTACACTAAATACATTAACTAACCATTTCGATCGCTAAATTTCCTAAATAAAAGGCAGCTAAAGCCTCTACTACAATCTACTCCTGATAACTGTTCACTGATAACTGACACCTGACACCTGACCCAAACCTATGACCGGAACCTATCAACCCACCTCCTCTGCTTCCTCTGCT
>JAIMKT010000098.1:4464-10169 GCA_020692245.1 Microcoleus sp. GA_180221_E-2-1-MAG-45_12 | reverse complement strand
TCTCCCTCGGCAAGCAAACCGCCGCCCCCAAGGAACCCCTGCCCGATATTTCCCTGCCCGCCCCCAATGTGTCCCAGTTCTTGTCCACGATCGGCGAATTTCAAGAAGAACTAGAACGGGTGGGTCGCCTCGATCGATCGGAAGTCCGGGAGAAGCTGCAAAAATTCCAACGCTTTGGGGAACAGGTAGAAAAATTCACCGGGACTGTCAACCGGGAGTTTCAGGAATTCAAGCGGGAATTAGCAGAATTTAGAAATAGTCAGGGTAATCAAGGCAATGGTGGGGGACTTCCGGGATGGCGGCAGGATCAGGTGTTGGGGATTAGTACCTTGATTCAGCAGGCTCCTAGTCGTGAGGTTTTATTAAATACCGTTCTTGCAGAGATCCAGAAAGTTTCAGCCGCAGAAAGAGTTTTGATCTATCGGTTTCAAACTCCAACCCAAGGAATTGTAATTAATGAACTTGTGGCAAGAGGCTGGACTCCTTCTCTAGGGGAAACCATTGATGCTACCTACTTTGGAGCCGATCAACAGGCAGATTATCTCCAAGAAAAAATTGTCGCTATCTATGACGACCATCAAGCCACTCCCTACCAGCAACAACTCTTGAGTAAGTACCAAGTGAGAGCCAGCCTGAGTGTACCGATCGTCCTCGAAGGGAAGGTCTGGGGTTTACTGGTTGTCCAACAGTGTAGCCAAAACATTGGAGTTACAGATAGCCGAAGTGGGGTCACTGAGCGTAGCCGGAGTGAAGGGTCTTGGAGTAATGGTTTGATGGGTGTGTTGTACCAAGTTGCCACAGAACTAGCTCTGAAATTAATTACCTTTGAATCGGTGATCCAGTTAGAGCAGCAGACAAACCGAGAACGGGCGATCGTCCGGGTTATTGAAACCATCCGCTCAACTGTGGACTTAAACACAATCTTCCGCACTGCTACCCAAGAACTCCGGCAGATTTTGGGAGTCGATCGAGTGGTGGTGTATAAATTTAACCCCGATTGGAGTGGAGAATTTGTGATGGAATCCGTGGGGGTGGGCTGGCGATCGCTCCTGGAAGCCCAAGAACAGAATCCTGCCATGATGGAAAATACCGCCGATTGTAATCTCCGGCTCCTTGCAACTCCTCCCCAGCGTGACCAAAGTAAGATTAATACTTCAGCGACTCTCAGTAACCGGACTCCAGCACCCCTTAATAACCAAAATGGGTGGACGGGGAATAATCCCAGCAACGCCCCTAGACGTGCAGACAACAATCCCTACAACTACAATCCTGCCTACAAAAACGAGGCAACCAGAGGCGAAGATCAGGGCTGGGGCGGGGTAGATCAGCGAGATTTTCCCCAAGCAGCGACCTATGCTCCCAATCAATATCCCAATCAGTACGCTCCCGGAACCGTGGATACCTATCTCCAAGATAATCAAGGCGGAGCCTATGCCCGTGGTAAAACCTATCGAGTAGTCAATGATGTTTATCAAGCGGGGTTTTCTCGTTGCTACCTCAACACCCTAGAGCAGTTTCAAGCCAAAGCCTATGTCCACGTTGCGATCTATCAAAATGATCAACTGTGGGGATTGTTGGCAAACTATCAATGCTCTAACCCCCGCCAGTGGACAGATTCTGAGGTTAACCTCGTGGTGCAGATGGGTTCCCAGTTAGGAATTGCCATTCAACAGGCGCATTTCCGAGAACAGCAACGCCAACAAGCAAGTTCTCTCCAGCAGTCCTTCGATCGAGAAAAACTCCTAGTCAGTATCATTGATAAAATTCGCCAATCCCGTGATTTAGCCACCGCCTTGAAAACTGCTACCCAAGAAGTGCGGACGCAACTCATACCGTGCGATCGAGCCACGATTTATCAATTCCATGCAGATTTCAGTGGACATTATGTTGCCGAGTCTGTAGGCGATTGGGTGCGAGTTCTCAATCCCGTAGGGAAGGGAGCAAATTCTTTAGATGACCATGATGCTGTTCCCTTTGTGGATAGCTATCTCCAAGAAACAAAATCTGCCCAGTTTTGGCAAAAACCCTACGCTGTGGTTGAGGATATCTACCAAGCTAATCTCACCCCCTGCTATGTGGAAGCCCTCGAAAAGATTCAAGCCCGGGCTTACTTGATTATTCCCATTTTTCTGGGGGAACGGCTCTGGGGTTTATTTGCCCTCTATCAAAACTCCGCTCCTCGTCAGTGGCAGGAAATGGATATTAACCTCTTGACTCAGGTAGCGTCTCAGGTGGCAGCAACTATCCAACAGGCAGAGTATCTAGACCTGCAACGAGATCAAGCCGAGCAACTCAAGCAAGCGGTAATCCGGGAGCAGATCGTGATCAAGATTGTGGATAAAGTCCGGCAATCCCAAGACTTGGAAAATAACTTCCGGACAATTACCCAAGAGGTTCGATCGCAACTGGTGAAGAGCGATCGGGTTGCCATTTATCGTTTTAATCCAGATTTTAGTGGGGAATACGTTTCAGAATCTGTGGCTTCCGGTTGGGTGAAGGTTTTGAAAGATAACCCCGGTGATGAATATATTGGCTCAACGGTGTGGTCGGTGGACACCTACCTGAAGGAAACTCAGGGCGGGATGTACGTGAAAAAGCAATGCTCTGTAGTTGATGATGTCTATAATCATGGCTTCTCTCCCTGCCATGTGGAAACCTTGGAAGTCATTCAAGCTAGAGCCTACGTAATTATGCCCATCTTTGTGGGGAGTGATGAACTCTGGGGCTTGCTGGCAGTGTATCAAAACTCCGGGCCTAGGCACTGGACAGAGGTAGAGGTGAGTCTAATTACCCAAATTGCCGCTCACTTGGGGATTGCCATTAAACAATCAGAATTTGTGGAGCAAGAGAGAAAACAATCAGAACAATTGCGCCTAGCAGTAGAAAGGGAACGGGCGATCGGCAAAATTGTAGACAAGATTCGGCAATCTCAAGACTTGGAAAACATTTTCCGCACCACTACCCAAGAAGTCCGAATGCAGCTAGTGAAGAGCGATCGGGTAGCTGTCTATCGATTTGAACCAGATTTCAGTGGCTCCTATGTAGCAGAATCCGTTGCTAGTGGCTGGGTACGAGTGCTAGACCCCAAGGTGGCTCCCCCCCAAGTCGGCGGCAATATCCGGTTTGTAGATACAGCCCTGCAAAAAGATTCCTACCTCCAAGAAAGCAAGGGTGGACAGTACGTATTCAAAAAGAACTCGATCGTCACAGATATTTACACGGCGGGTTTCTCTCCCTGTTACGTGGAGGCTCTGGAAGGCATCCAAGCACGAGCCTATTTAATTGTGCCAATCTTCGTGGGGGATAAACTCTGGGGTCTGCTCTCGGCGTACCAAAATTCGGCTCCTCGGACTTGGTTAGCAGCAGAAATTAGCACCATGGAACAAATTGCTGCCCAGCTTGGTTTTGCCATCCAAAGAACCGAATACCTGCAACAACTCCAAAATCAGTCAGAACAGCTAGCCATGGCCGCCCAACGGGAAAAAGAAGCCAAGGAACTCCTACAACAACGGGCAATTAATCTCCTCGCAGCAGTGATGCCAGCTTTGGATGGGAACCTCACAGTCCGGGCGCCCTTAACCAATGATGAGCTAGGGACGATCGCTGATGTGTATAACAACACCCTGAAATCTCTCTGTCAAATTGTGGTTCAAGTCCAAGGAGCTGCCACCCAAGTAGCCACGACTTCCACCAAGAGCGAAGAAGCGGTTAACCAACTCTCAATCCAAGCCCAAACCCAGTTTCAGAAGGTGATTCAAGCCCTAGAAGAAGTGCAGTTAATGGTGAATTCTACCCAAGAAGTAGCCAGCAATGCTCAGGCGATCGACCAAGCCGTCCTCAAGGCAAACCAAACGGTGCAATCTGGGGATACCACCACGCAGCGTACTGTGGCGGGGATTCTGGATATTAAAGGCACGGTAACGGAAGCCGGAGAAAAGATTAAATCCCTAGGGGAGTCTTCCCAGAAGATTTCCAGGGTAGTCAACCTGATTAGTGACTTTGCCACCCAAACCCAACTGTTATCCCTGAATGCGGCGATCGAAGCCACGAGGGCAGGAGAGTACGGACGGGGTTTTGCTGTGGTTGCCGATGAGGTGCGTTCCCTAGCCCGCCAATCTGCCAAGGCGACGACCGAAATTGAGTTGATGGTGCAGGAAATCCAAAGTCAAACCAGTGAGCTATTTAAGGTCATTGAAACCGTTATTGGGCAGGTGACTAACGGCACCAACTTGGCTCAGGAAACCAGAGATAGCTTAAATGCGATCGCCCAAGCTACCACGGAGATCAGCGAACTGGTTGTGAGTATTACCCAAGCTACCACCGCCCAGATCAACCAAGGAAAATCCGTCACCCAGACCATGGAAGGGGTCGCCGCTACTTCTAAGGAAACTTCCCAAGAATCCACCCAAGTGACTGCCTCTTTCCAAGAACTCCTAAAAACTGCCAACCAGCTACAGGAAACCGTGGCTCAGTTCCAAGTGAATTAGAAGGAGGTAGAGGAGGTAAAGAAGACAAAGTAAGGTAAAGGAGGTAAAAAGATATTTGAATGAGAGAGACAGTGTACATCGAAACAAGCATTTTGGGTTATCTCACAGCTAGATCAACTAAAAACCTGATCCTTGCAGCTGTTGGCATTAAACCAAGCGGTTCAAAACTTAGCTGTACAATTCCTAGCTCAAAGTAGTCTACCTCCAAAGGCAGAAGTTGATGCAATTCACATTGCCGCCGCCACGGTTCATGGCATGGATTATTTATTAACGTGGAATTGTAAGCATATTGCCAATGCTCAGATTCAGGGGAAACTAGCAGAGATCAGTCTTGATTTCGGATATGTTCTTCCTATTCTTTGCACACCAAACGAACTAATGGGAGATTAAATTATGTGGACAGATGAAATTGTCGAAGAGATTCACCGAATCCGTGATGAGTATGCCAAGTCTTTTAACTACGATCTCGATGCAATATTTACAGATTTACGCAAAAAGCAAACCGAAAGCGGAAGAGAAATTGTGAACTTGTCGCGAAAGTCCGGTCGAACAGCACGTTGGAGCAGACGAGCAAGAGATATTAGCGTAGAACCTTGATATCTTCTGAAATTTAGGTAAAAACTAAACTTCTAAGCCTGCTTCTTCCTAACTCCCCCTTACCTCCTCTTACCTCCCTCTACCTCCTTCCCCATCTATGAGTACCAAAATTCATCAAGAAAATTACGTCTACTTTCTCCATGAGTCGGAGGATTTGTTGCGGACGATCGAGACAGAACTGTTGAACCTGCGGGAGCAACGAACTCAGGCAAAGGTCTATGGTTTGATGCGGGCGACCCATACCCTCAAGGGAGCGGCGGCGATCGTAGAGCAGAAGACTATCCAAAACCTTGCCCACTTCCTCGAAAATGTGTTTCAGGCTCTCCTCGACCCGACTCTAGAAATTGATGCGGAATTGGAAACCTTGTTATTTCAGGGCTACGAGTGTATGCGGCTAGCGTTGGCGGCGGAAATTCGGGGTGATACCTACAATCTGGAGGATATCCAGAATCGGGGAGCAGATGTTTTTAGTCAAATCGAGCAAAAGTTGGGAGAAGCCCTCGCTAAGGAGAACATGATCCCCAGTTCGGCGGAGTTGGGTTTTGATATTGTCAAGTCGGTGTTTGAAGTGGGGGTGAAGGAAAAACTCGCCATCCTCACTTCAACTTGGGAGGCGGGGAA
>JAIMKT010000098.1:3585-4415 GCA_020692245.1 Microcoleus sp. GA_180221_E-2-1-MAG-45_12 | reverse complement strand
GGTTTGGGGGAATCGTTAAATCTGCCCGGATTTCAGGCGATCGCCACGACCATGACCCAAGCTCTCCAAGCCTATCCATCCCAAGCTATGATCCTTGCCAAGGTTGCCCTGGGGGATTTACAAAAAGGCTATGAAGCGGTGCTTGGAGGCGATCGTACCCAAGGGGGGAGTCCTTCAACCCAGTTATTAGAGCTAGCAAAGACTGGCAAAATTGCTGGGAAGACTGCCACACATCCTCCAACTTCCCCGGCTAGTTCTCCTCAAAATGTACCCAGAACAAACCCAGCTACAAGTTCTCAGGGAGCGGCAAAAATTCCAGCAACTAATTCTCCATCCGGGAGCAAACCTGCCCAAACTGCTCAAACTGCTCAAACTGCTCAAACTGTGAAGCAATCCACTGCAACCCAATCAACAACCCAGCCAGCTACTAAGACAGCTACTAAGACAGTTAATAAGCCACCTACTAATCCAGCTACTAAGGCAGCTAATCCAGTTATTGAAACAACTTCTAAGCAAATCTCCCCACCTATCGCAGCTAGAGCAACCACACCAACGCTCCCTACCCCAGAACCAACTCTAGAGCCAAGGGTTATTAGTACCCAGTTTACTGAGAATAATCAAACCGAGAATAATCAAGAAGAGGTTGTTTTTTCTGACTCGATCGATTACTACCCCAATCCCTACGCCGACTCGATTTCCCTAGATCAAGGCTACACCAACGATCCCGATCCCCTCCTCCATGACCAAACTCCAGAACCAACTCTAAATCAAACCTCTTCTTCTAATTCTTCTTCAAACTCCTTTACCTCCCCTTACCTCCCTGTACCTCC
>JAIMKT010000098.1:253-3564 GCA_020692245.1 Microcoleus sp. GA_180221_E-2-1-MAG-45_12 | reverse complement strand
CTCTGTACCTCCTTCCCCCGAAGTTAACCCAGAAGAAGCCGCCCTCGTAGAAGTATTTGGGAACTTAGACCTCTCTGACCAACTGCTCTCAGAAATTTCCCCACCGTCTTTGGCAGAAGATGCAGCTACAGAATCAATGAGCGAATCAACGGGTGAATTAACGGCAGTATTGACAGAAAACCTAGCTTTGTTGGAAACCGATAACCTTGCTCCCCCCGCCCCCCCAGAAATCCTCAACCCAGAGCCAAGGAACTTTGAACGCCCCCAAACTAGTTTGTCCCTGCGAGTGGAGTTAGAGCATTTAGAGCATCAAAACTATCTAGCTGGGGAACTGCTGATTAATCAAAACCAGCTAACTCTCCAAGGGGAACAGGTAGAAGAGACAGTCCAAAAATTATTTGGTTGGCTCCAGCAACACCGCCAGACGATCGGCAAACTCAAGAAACACCTTGCCCAAAATTTAGAGATGCCTGAAGTTACCGACCTGATGGATACGGTGCTAGAAGAAACGGTGCAGCTAGAACAGGCGACGGCGGATTTGAACCTGTTTAGTCAGAATGGGCAGCAATTTGTGGAACGGGAGCAGCGTTTGCTGAAGCAAGTCCGGGAGAGTATGCAGCAGATCCGGATGATGCCCGTGGGTAATGTCCTCAATCGGTTGGCTTTGATTACCCAACAGTTAACAAATGCCTACAATAAACCTGTAGAAATTAAGCTCCAAGGGCTAGATGTCCTCATCGATAAGGCGATCGCCGAAAGTCTCTACGAAGCTCTTTTGCATTTAGTCCGCAATGCCTTTGCCCACGGCATCGAATCCCCAGAAATCCGCCGTCAACACCAAAAACCAGAAGTGGGAACTATTGAGGTAAGTGCCTACAACCAAGGAAACCGGACAGTAATCGAAGTCCGAGATGATGGGGCGGGGTTAGATGTCGATCGCATTGTCACCACTGCTATTACTCAAAAGCTCTTAACTCCAGCTCAAGGCGACCATCTGAAGAATTTACCCCAACCAGAACCCCAAATTCTTGATCTCCTCTGTAGTCCGGGGATGTCCACCAAAGATGATGTCAATGATCTGGCTGGGAGAGGGATTGGCTTAAATGTGGTGCGATCGCAACTCCAGCACATCCGGGGCAATCTCTTCCTCCAATCCCAACGCCACCAAGGGACAACTTTTTCCCTGCAAATCAAAGGCTCGCTCATGAGCGCAAGGCTCCTATCCTGTCGAGCGGGGGGGAGAATTTATACCTTTGTTGCCAACGAAATCACCCAGACCTTGATGCCCTTTGCCGAACAAATTAAATCTGTCGGTGAGCAGAAAATTCTCGATTGGCATGACGGCACCAAGTCAGTTTCTGTCCCTCTATACAACCTATCAGAACTCTTTGAGTACGCTGATCCCAAACTGCCCACCACGGACGTAGAAGCTCCAGAATTAACCCCTCTGCTGACACCTAGACAGGGACGGATTCCTGTGTTGCTCTTACCCAAGGGCAGTGGTTTTGTGGGTCTGGAAGTGGATCAGGTAATCGAGGAACAGGAGTTAGTGATTAAGCCGATTCCTGCCGCTATTCCTTCCCCAGAATATATTTATGGTTGCACGGTACTAGCCGATGGCAGTATGACCTTGGTAATCGACGGGGTGGAACTAATTGACTACACTTCGGCTGATCTAGGTTCAAAACTCCGAGGAGGAAATTCGGCAGAATTAAGTATTCTCCAAGGAAAAGACTACACCAATGAAGAGTTCGCAAATGTAACTACCGGGAAAACACCAAGCTATAGTAGAGAAGCAATTCCTGAGCAATTCGACAAGCTCACCCTAAAACCGAGCCGGAGTGGAGAAATCCCCCAACTTCCTCAAGCCCAAGCCCCGGTTAAGACTACGATCTTAATTGTTGATGACTCCATTACTGAGCGCCAGAAACTCTCCCTAGTTTTGCAAAAGAGCGGTTTTCAAGTCCAACAGGCAAAAGATGGGGTGGATGCCCTCGATCAGCTCCAAAAAAATCTTGCCATTCCCCTAATCATTTGTGATCTAGAAATGCCCCGAATGACTGGTTTTGAATTCCTCAGCGTCACCAGACAACAACCCCATCTGGCTAAAATCCCCGTAATTATGCTCACCTCTAGGGGCAGCGCCCAATACCAACAAATTGCCCGTTCCTTGGGGGCGATCGCCTACTTCACCAAACCCTACCTAGACTATCAACTGCTAGCGAAGGTCAAAGAAATTCTTACTTCTCAATAAAAATTTTATGACTACCTTCAAAGTAATTATCCTCCCGATCGCTAACTATCTATTTGCTGTACCGATGAATACGGTCTTGCAGGTGCGGCGTTGTCCCCCAGAACTGCGGCATAGCCCTGTGGATGCGGAATTGATTCATCTGGAAAATCGTCCGGTGTTGGTTTTGAATCTCCAAGCTCGCCTTGCCTCTTCTCCCCCATCTCCCCAACTAACTGGGACTACTTCCAAAAATAAAGTGACAACCTCAGACCCATTTTTAGTGCTAACCCAGAGTCGAGCCGGGGAATTGTGCGGGCTGCGGGTCGATCGATTGCCAGATATGCTAGATATTCCTGCCAACACAGTGCAAACCCTGCCGGAAGCCTACCGCCAAAACAATCTCCAAGGCTTGGCAAAATACGTCGCCATTCTGCCCAGGGAAGACAAAAGGCTGGTGGTTTATCTCCTTGACCTAGATCAAGTCCTGCAAGCGAATTATCTTTACTCAGCCCTTGCCTAGATTTTTTGCTTTAAACTTTCTACTTTTTCTACTTAAACAGCCACATCCAGATGGGAATGGTGAAGAGGAGGGTAAAACAGCCCAGAAATACGGTGGTGACGGCGAGGTCTCGATCGAGCTTATAGGTTTCTGCTAAGAGAGTGGTACTAAAGGCTGGCGGCATCCCCATCAATAACACCATCGATAAACGCAGGGGCCCTGTCACTTCAAAAAACATTAAACCTGTGCCGACAACTAAGGGAGTGAGGAGCATTTTGATGGCCAGGCAAGTTAAACCTTGTTTCAAGTTCTTCAGCGTCCTGAGTTTACTAAGCTGGATGCCAATCATAATCAGAAATAAAGTCACTACTACCCAACCGCCATTTCTGACTACTTGATCTATTGGCTCTGGTAGGGGTAGAGTCCGAAAGACAAAATAGCCAAAAGTAAAAGCCCAAATCCCCGGATTTTGCAAGATCGCCTTCACAGTTCCTCCCCAACCCCGCCGTTTTTTCGTGTCCCCGTAGTAGGTGGCTAGAGCAATCCCAAAAATATTTAAGATCACCACCCCACTCAGGT
>JAIMKT010000098.1:0-147 GCA_020692245.1 Microcoleus sp. GA_180221_E-2-1-MAG-45_12 | reverse complement strand
CTGAGTTCCCCGGCTCCAGTTACTTTTTTGTAAAGGTTCTAGGTTTTCTTTTTCTTTAATGGAATTTTCCTTACTAGAATCTTGGTGTCCAACAAAATCGACCCCACGAGAAATGGCTCGGAGCCTCTCATCACTCAACCCCAGATC
>JAIMKT010000097.1:12106-13732 GCA_020692245.1 Microcoleus sp. GA_180221_E-2-1-MAG-45_12 | reverse complement strand
GCCTTGATCCTCTCGTTGCTGGTACTTACTACAACCTGGGTAATGCTCTAAGGCAACAAAGAAATCTAGCAGAAGCCATTACCAATTACCGTACTGCTATCCGCCTTGATCCTAATTATTCTGCTGCTTACAACAGTCTGGGTCTTACCCTGTCCGACCAAGGAAATCTATAAGAAGCTATTACCAACCACCGTACTGCTATCCGTCTCGATCCTAACAATGCTTATGCTTACAATGGTCTAGGTTATGCTTTATCCAGACAAGGAAACCTGACAGAGGCAATTGATAATTACCGTACTGCTCTGCGTGTGAATCCTAACCGAACTCCTGCTGACAACACCCTGCAAACTGCTATTCAAAATAATCTCCGGGATGCGGAGCGGCGCTTGGCAGAGCAGAGGAGACGATGATAATTCAATGGGGGGTTGCAGTGGGAATTAGAGAAAACCGAGGTTAGTGCCTTTTCCTGCGTGGACTAGGGCTAATTGTTCGTAGCGGTGGGCATGGTGGATCAATTCCTCTGCTTCTGAGTCGGAGATTTCCCTGATTCTTTTGCCGGGAATACCGACTACCAGCGATCGCTCCGGCACATTTTTATTTACCACTGCTCCCGCCCCCACGATACTGCCCGCCCCAATGCGGACTCCATCCAGAATCACCGCTTTGATGCCAATTAAACAGCCCCGTTCAATGTGCGCTCCATGGACTACCGCCCCGTGACCAATGGTGACATCTGCCTCTAGAGTTGTAACTTTGCCCGGATCGCCGTGGAGAATGGCCCCGTCTTGGATATTCGTGCGATCGCCAATCACAATCCGCTCCACATCCCCCCGCACCACAGCGTTGTACCAAATACTACACCCCCACCCCAACTCCACCATCCCCATCACCGTCGCATTCGCCGCCACAAAAGCTGCCCTAGAAGTATCTACAGCCTGCCAATAACTAGCTAAAATAAATGCTTGATCCTGATTTGCCAACCTGCCCCGCCTCCTTGACCTGAATCTTGTGGTTCTTAATCTTCTAGAAATCTCTTAACCTGTAGATATGCTTAATCGCTATAATATTGCACAGGTACTGGTGTAGTTATTTAATATTGATGGTGATTAAATGATGGTGATCAAAAGTAATGATTAATCCCCTTTTACAGTACCCCATATTTGGCGCTGAAATTCAGTGTCCTCACTGTCGGCAGCTAATTCCGGCCCTGACCTTGACTGATACCTATCTTTGTCCCCGCCATGGGGCGTTTGAGGCAGACCCAAAAACAGGAGATTTAGTTCATTTACAGTCTAGTCGGCACTGGCGCAGATGGAATAATGAGTGGTATCGCCAGCATACGCACCCCGACGGCATTCGCTTTGAAATTCATGAAGCCCTCGATCGCCTCTACACCCAAGGCTACCGAGCTACCAGAGTTATTATTGCCAGCCGTTACAAAGAACTAGTTAGTTCCTACCTCGAACGCAGCACCCCATGGCGGGGACAAAATGAAACTAAACCCCGGCTCTATGGTCTGCCCGTGGAATTCAGCCCCGATTCTACCGAGGAACCTTGTTGGGAAGTGATCAATTTTGACCTCGAAAAAGAGCAGGGAGTCCCCGTTCGTTACCCTTATTTTCGGTT
>JAIMKT010000097.1:3288-12062 GCA_020692245.1 Microcoleus sp. GA_180221_E-2-1-MAG-45_12 | reverse complement strand
CATTCATCGATCGATCTCTTTTTACGAAATCCTCGGTTTCCAAGTCACCGAAAGATTCACTACTGGTTACACCCTTGCCTGTTGGCTAGAAGGTTTAGATAGTCGTCTCGAACTGATCCAAATTCCCGAACCTGCTCCCACTGCTGATGCCTTTGGGGATGAACACTACACAGGTTATTATCACCTTTCCTTTGATTTGGCAAACTACACTGATAATCTGCCCCAGTGGTTAGAAAATCTCACAGAAAAATTCTCTCAAGCTCATCAAGAAAATCCTGATTTATCTCCCCTAAAAGTTCTCCTGCCTCCCACTCAGCAACAAATTGGCAATGCTATCTATGAAGTCGCCTTCCTCGCCGATAGTGATGGTTTACCCCTAGAATTTATTCGATTATTAAATGTATTAAAATCCTAGTTAAAATCCTAAACTTATGAATTATCAAGAACGGATTACGATCGAACCCGGCAAACGTAGCGGCAAACCTTGTATTCGGGGAATGCGGATTACTGTGTATGATGTTTTGTCTTATCTAGCATCAGGTATGACGTACCAAGAAATTCTTGAAGATTTTCCCTGTCTAACTCAAGAGGATATTTTAGCTTGCTTGAGCTATGCAGCATTTTGATCTTTTAATAATTCGTAGTAAGAATACGCAGCATTACCAGAAAGCAATTCGTCGTTTTTCACTTCTTCTATTAGTTTTGCTAAACAAAAATCTTCTAAAATTTCTTCGATTTGATTGTAAACTTCTATAGGAATCTGAACCGCAATAGGACGCTGTTGATCGTCAAGAATATATTTCTTAGGAATCTCCAACATTATTGAACCTTGATAATTTAGTTGTAATTTATTTGAGTAATTCAAAAAGTTTATATTTTTATTCTATCTAACTTTATTCAAATCTTGGAAAAGATAAATGTAATTACTTCTTAATCGGTTTGGGTTTCCAAGTAATGGCTTTGATCCAAGAGGTTTTGGTGATCCGAAATTGGCAGACTAGGAGATGTGGAGGGTCGAGACTCATGCCCGGACTGTTGCTTTGCAGAACTAAAACTAAGGAAAACTTTGCTTCCCCATTAACCCATGCTTTTTGTAAATCTTTGTCCTCAAATAAAGCCTTATTTATTTCTAGAGCCTGAGTTTCCTTATTGCGATTGAGAATATCTTCGGCGGTAACTTTTTCTTTGAGGGTTTGTCCGGGAGCGATCGAGCTATAGGCTTGAGATTGAATTAAATCTAGAGTTCCCCCCGGAGTTAGACGGATTAAGCGCCTCGATCGTTTATTAAAATCACTGATCACACTCTGATCCCACACCACATACAAAAATCGCTCCTGAGATTTATTTTCTACAGTTAAAGAAATTTCTTTTAAGGCTTTAATCGACTTCCCACTAATCTCTCCTTTAATACTTAATAAATTCCCTAACTCTTGAGTTGTAATTTGTTGTTGTAAAAAGGCTGGATCAAATTCCACAGAAATAATATCTTTCAAAGAATCTAAAGCATTGTTATAAACAAAAACTACAGATAATATATAAATTACTAAAATCAATAGGTCTTGTTCAGTCATACAACAACTAGGCTTTATTTATTGAAATTCCCTTATTAAAATTTATTTATTCTTCTAAGGTAGAATGATCCTTAAACCAGCCTCTTTTCCAGAAGAAATATACCAAACATCCACTCACTCCAATCATTAATAACCAACAGAGTGGATAACCCCAATACCAATCTAATTCTGGCATATTTAGAGGTGATGTACTTGTATTAAAATTCATGCCATAAACTCCAGCGATAAAGGTAAGAGGAATGAAAATTGAGGAAATTACTGTTAATAACTTCATGATTTCATTCATTTTGTTACTTACCGAAGATAAATATACATCCATTAATCCCGAAGTCAATTCTCGATAAGTTTCTACCATGTCCATTACTTGCACTGTATGGTCATAGCAATCTCGCATATAGATTTTTACTTCATCAGAAATCAGGGAACTGCCGTCCCGAATTAAGATATTAATGGCATCTCTTTGAGGCCAAATACAACGCCGGAGCGCAAGGAGTTCCCGACGGAGACGATAGATTTTTTCTAGGGTACTTTTGCTGGGGTTAGTAACTACTTCATCCTCAAGTTCTTCTATGCGTTCACCGTAGGCTTCTAGGACTGGAAAGAAACCATCAATAATGGCATCTAACAGGGTATAGGTTAGATAATCTGCCCCTTGTTTACGAATATTTCCTTTGTCAGTACGAATCCGATCGCGCACCTGATCAAAGCAATCTCTTTCTGGTTCTTCCTGCACTGTCAATAAATAGTGTTTTCCCAAAATTAAACTTACCTGCTCAATCCAAAATCCCGAATAATTTGGCTTCGGCATCACCATTTGAGAAATGATTAGTAATTGTTCGTCATACTCATCTACCTTGGGGCGTTGGGGTACATTAACCACATCTTCAATTAAAATTGGGTGTAAATTAAAAACCTTCCCCACTCTTTGTAAAATATCTTCACTCCCCAAACCAGCAACGTCTACCCAAGAAACAGATTCCGTATCCAAATAAGGGATACATTCTTCTGGCATAGATAGCTTGATTGAAGTTTTATTAGTTGCGTTGTAGTCAATTAATTCAATGGTCGAAGGAGTAGCATCAGGTTCGATTACAAGGGTGCCGGGAATACTGCCTTGATCATCATAAAAAAGCTCAAATAGGTTATCGTCTTCTTCATCAATAAATGCTCGGTTGGCAACAGAGGGTAATTGGTGATCCATAGGTTTCTCTAGATAATTTCTGTTAGTTATTATTGCTTATTGCTAGTCTCTAAATCAATCTCCAAATTCATTTATAAATCAGTCTCTGGCTCAGCTTCTAGAGCAATATCTAAGTCAGACTCTAGATTAATTCCTAGGGCAATCTGGTATAGCTGTTGTCTGGGCATGGGAGTGAGTTTTGCGAGATGGCGGCTGGCTTGCGATCGAGACATACCATTCATAATTAAATCCTTAAGCTCTGCCTTGATTACCTCTGCTGAAAGCATTTTTGGTTCTACCATACTTCCTTGGAGTAGAATCGTAAACTCTCCCCGTGGTTCTTGACGTTGATAATGCTCGATCGCACCCCCCAAGGTTCCCCGCCAAAATTCTTCATAAAGTTTAGTCAACTCCCGTGCTAAAACGACTAGTCTGTCTGCCCCTAGGGTAGTAGCCAAATCTTGGAGGGTCTGCCGGAGCCGATGGGGAGATTCATAAAGCACGATCGTCCGCTCTTCGGTGGCTAAACTCCTTAATCTTGTGGCTCGTTCCTGTCCTTTGGGGGGCAGAAATCCCTCAAACACAAAACGATCGGTGGGCAACCCGCCAGCACTCAGAGCCGTAGTCACCGCAGTGCAGCCCGGAATTGGCACGATCAGGATCGCCTCTCGGAGACAAGCAGTAATTAGCTCATAACCGGGATCAGAAATCCCCGGCATCCCCGCATCCGTCACAAGGGCGATCGCCTCCCCCTGCTGGAGTTTGGCAATAATTTCCCCACCTCGCTGGCTATAGTTATGCTCATGGTAACTAATCTGGGGCGTAGTAATTTGAAAATGTTGTAACAATCTGCCCGTGTGTCGAGTATCTTCGGCGGCAATGCGATCGACCCCCTGCAAAACCTGTACGGCTCGAAAGGTCATATCATCAAGATTCCCGATCGGGGTCGCCACCACGTAGAGAGTCCCCGGTTTTAGTTCTGAGGGCATAAAGTATTTAGATAAAACTTGAATAAAACTTGAATAAAATAAATATTTATTCCCTACAAAAGATTAGCCCAAGGAGAACATCCCCAAGAACTAATCACAGAAAATATTTATCAAACCTGAAAAATCAAACCTTAAAACCTGAAAAATTTTAGGGAGCTTGAGTTCTTAAATCAAAATTCGTCATCAAAATTCTTAGCTCAGGTTTCTGAGTCCAAAACCTACACAGGAAATTTCATCGACTACTTGTACTCTACCCCGGTTGAGAGCGTAGAGAATCCGATCGATCGACATTCGTTCATCTTCTGATAATTCTTCTTCTAAAACCGCAGCCATTAGCCCGTAGCGATCGGCGATCGTGACTTTTCCAGAACTACTAGCTTGGGCAAATAGGTCAGAAACCGCTCCGGGGATTAAACGAATTTGAGGAAACGTATTAGGAACCATAGGATGACGCACAGGTAGGATTCTAGATGTTTCTTTGTACTGGTTTTAGTATAGGGATATTGCTTGGATGCTAAGTGATTTCCCGCTTATACAAAGTGTGATCTTCCGCAATCTTTTGTGTGATCTAATCCTTGAGACGCTTTTTACTTGGGCTTTACCGAAACTTTTACATACTTATTTCAGCTTTTACTTTTTTCTACATAGTTCTCCATATTTTTATGTGGTTTTGTATAGATTACAGATTTTTGTCCAGATTTTTGAGAACTAATGCCAGGAATTGAGAATTAAGATAGATAGTAAATTAATTTTTTAGAATTCATAAGCCTCTTGCCGAAAATATATCGTTAGTCCCTAAAGACCAAAACCCTTTATAAGAGAACATTTAACCTAACCTCAAGAGAGGCAATACATAAAACTTAACACAATCTTATTGAAAAAGAGTTGCAATTGATTCCCTACATATGATTTATTTTATTGAAGATAGTTCTCAATAGCTGTCTAACGTAATTAGTCAAAGTTACACAAAATCACTCGAAATTAATCATGGAGAATTATGCAGACCTACGATAATCCCAACGTTAAATACGACTGGTGGGCGGGTAATGCTCGATTTGCCAATCTATCTGGGCTATTCATTGCTGCCCATGTTGGTCAAGCTGCCCTGACTACCTTTTGGGCTGGAGCTTTCACCTTATTTGAAATCTCTCGCTTTAACCCAGAGTTTCCCATGGGTGAACAGGGACTAATCCTCTTGCCCCATCTAGCAACCCTTGGTTTTGGAGTGGGCGATGGTGGACAAGTCATAGATACCTATCCCTTTTTTGTCGTGGGGGTAATTCATCTAATTTCCTCAGCAGTTTTAGGAGCAGGGGCATTGTTTCACACCTTCAAAGCTCCCGAAAATCTCAAGGATGCTACTGGACAAGCCCGGAGATTTCACTTTAGCTGGGATGATCCCAAACAACTGGGACTGATCCTCGGACATCACTTACTATTCCTTGGCTTGGGAGCCTTACTTCTCGCAGCAAAGGCAATGTATTTTGGGGGACTGTATGATGCCACAACCCAAACGGTACGAACGGTTATGGCTCCGACCCTTGATCCTTTGGTGATCTACGGCTATCAAACTCATTTTGCCAGCGTTAACAACCTAGAAGATTTGGTTGGAGGACACATCTATGTAGGGCTGTTGTTGTTGGGCGGTGGGGTTTGGCATATCCTCGTGCCGCCTCTGAAATGGGCTAAGAAAGTGCTGATTTTCTCTGGGGAGGCGATTCTCTCCTATTCTCTGGGAGGCATTGCCCTGGCGGCTTTTGTGGCAGCCTACTTCTGTGCCGTGAATACCTTAGCGTATCCTGTGGAGTTTTATGGGCCGATCCTAGAAGTAAAGCTGGGAATTAGTCCCTATTTTGCGGATACGGCAGAGCTACCATTTGGGATTCATACTTCCCGTGCTTGGTTGGCAAATGCTCATTTCTTCTTGGGTTTCTTTTTCTTACAAGGACACCTGTGGCACGCCCTCAGAGCTATGGGCTTTGACTTCCGGCGGGTAGAAAAGGCTCTGAATTTAGTAGAAAACTAGAATCTGCCTCATGTTTGATTTCGATAATTCATAACTGGTTTATAACTGGTTCTTGGCTCTAATTTAGGAAATTTGTTTTGAGGGAATTTGTTTGAGGAAATGAATCGATCGATCCCAAGAGGCTAAATAGGAATTAGTTCTAACTCATCTGGTTACTAATAGTCATTACAGAAATTGATAATTTATTTCTCTCAACAATTTCTCTTATTAATAGAGCAGGTGAATTTTTCTAGCAAGTAATCAGTTAGGAATGTGGGCAATGTCCACCCTACAGGGAAGTAATTAAGTAACTAAGTAATTAGGTAATCAATAGATTTAGGAGTAAATATGGCGAAGATTGGACTATTTTTTGGCACACAAACTGGCAATACCGAAACCATTGCCGAGGCTATTCAGAAGGAATTTGGGGGTGATAGTGTGGTAACGATGCACGATATTGCTCAGGCAAGTGTAGATGATTTTAGTGAATATGATTGTCTAATTATGGGTTGTCCAACATGGAATGTAGGGGAATTGCAAAGTGATTGGGCTGGCTTTTATGATGATGATTTAGAAAATGTAAGTTTTGTCAATAAGAAAGTGGCTTATTTTGGGGCTGGGGATCAGATTGGTTATGCTGATAATTTTCAGGATGCGATCGGGATTCTGGAAGAAAAAATTACAGAACTAGGAGGAACTACTGTCGGTTATTGGTCAACGGAAGGCTACGATTTTAGTGAATCTAAGGCAGTGAAAAATGGCAAGTTTGTGGGTTTGGCGATCGATGAAGATAATCAATCAGAACTAACTAGCGATCGGATTAAGGCTTGGGTTAGCCAATTGAAGCGTGATTTCGGAGTATAGAAAATGCTTGAATTACCCAAAGCTCTGTTGTTGAATGCGAGTCCTAGTTTTCAGGAGTTCGATCGACCCCTCATGCGCTACTTGTCTTGGCAGGTGTCGATCGCTCGGTGGGAATACTATCAAACCCCCGATGAACCCAGTGATCTAGAAATTGCAGTTAACCTCCTCCAAGAATACCTAGAATCCAGCGAAGAACTCGATCGTGGTTATGCCGTCCATCTGATTGGTCATGGCGTGAGTGGCTTAGTCGGTTTGCTCTATGCTCGCCGCTATCCCGATCGAGTCAAATCCCTCACCCTGCTATCCGTGGGCTGTCATCCCGGACTAGATTGGCAATCTTTTTACTATGCTCATCTCAAGCTCCTGCCCTGTAGCCGCCAGACTATTCTCCGGCAGATGGTGGATCACCTCTTTGGCTGTCATCCCAAAAGCATGATTTCGACCTTGACGGAAATTTTGGAGCAGGATTTATTTAGTTCACCCTCTCCCCATAGTTTATGGCACTCTGCTTCTGTGCCTCAGGGAGTGGTGGGTGTGCCCACTCTATTTTGTGGAGGTAGCGAAGATGCGATCGTCTCCGCCCATGAGTTGCAGGGCTGGCAGCAGAAGTTAGGAGAGTTGGATCAAATTTGGCAATGTCCGGGGGGAAAGCATTTTTTCCAATATTTTTACCCTCATAAAGTCGCTCGGCAAATTCTTAGTTTTTGGCTCTCTCTAAACTCAATAAATACTCACAATGTTAACCAGTCTAATTTTGCAAGTTAGCTCTTCTGTTCCAGTATCCTACACATTTTTTATAGGCAGTATTTTAACTGTAACTATCCTTGCTTTTTTAAGGACTTTAAGGCAGGGAATCCTTTACCTCAAACGCTTACACGAAATTCCCTGCCATAGTTGCACCTATTTCACCAATAACTACTGCCTCAAATGTACTGTCCATCCCAGCCGAGCCTTGACGGAAGAAGCGATCGCCTGTGCCGACTACGAATCTGCCACCAGAGCCACAACTCCCTGCTCGCAAACCTGCAACAAACAATGCCCTTGGGAGCGCAATTAGTTAACAATTAGGCTGACCTATCTCCCCCACCCTAGGGGGATTTTTCATGAAAAAGTATGGAAAAGTAGAGAAAATTTATTTACAAAGCTGTTAATAATTTGCAATATTTGCAATAATAATCTGAAATAGTATCGAGCCTAATTTAATCAGTATTTATTAGTATTTATCAGTATTTAATCAATATCCATGCCTTTAATTAAAGTTCAAATTTCCTCGATCGCCCCAGAGCAAGAAGTTACTCAGACTCTGCTAAAAACCCTATCTAGCAAGTTGGCAAACCATTTAGGGAAACCAGAATCCTACGTGATGACCATGCTGGAGGCGGGGATCGCCATGACCTTTGGGGGAACCTTTGAGCCAGTCTGCTATGTAGAAATTAAAAGTATCGGCACGATGAATCCTAATCAGACCAAGGCGATGAGTCTAGATTTTTGTACAGAAATTACTGAGAAATTGCAGATTCCCAGCAACCGAATTTATATCGAATTTGCTGATGCAAAGGGAGCCATGTGGGGATGGAACGGTTCTACTTTTGGCTAGAGTGGTTTGAGATATTTTTGATATTTCTCTAGTATTTCTCTAATATTATTTCGCTGATATTTTTTTTAAGACAATACTTTAATTTTACATTTGTAACTATGACTAATATTTTGGTGACTGGCGGAGCAGGATTTATTGGCTCCAATTTCGTGCATTATTGGGCAGAAAAATACAAGGGCGATCGCATTGTTGTCCTCGATGCCCTGACCTATGCGGGAAATTTGGCAAACTTAGCCGGATTATCAGAGAAAGCAAATTTTCATTTTATTAAAGGCGATATCTGTAATCAACTGCTAGTTACCGAAATTTTAAAGACAGAAAATATTGAAACCATCGCCCACTTTGCTGCCGAATCCCACGTCGATCGATCGATTCTTCAGCCCGGTGCTTTCATCCAAACTAATGTGATTGGGACTTTCACCCTCCTCGAAGCCTTCCGTCACCATCGCCCCACCAGCAACAATCCGGGGGTTTTCCTCCACGTCTCCACCGATGAAGTCTACGGCAGCCTCAGCCCTACGGATCCGCCCTTCAGTGAAACCACACCCTACGCTCCCAACAGTCCCTA
>JAIMKT010000097.1:0-3244 GCA_020692245.1 Microcoleus sp. GA_180221_E-2-1-MAG-45_12 | reverse complement strand
ATCACACCTACGGCTTGCCCACCCTGATCACCAACTGCTCCAACAACTACGGAGCCTACCAGTTTCCCGAAAAACTGATTCCCCTGATCCTGACAAATATCCTGCTCGGCAAAAATCTCCCTGTCTATGGCGATGGACAAAATATCCGGGATTGGCTCTACGTGGGGGATCACTGTCGAGCTTTGGATGCGGTGATCCACAAGGGAACTCCCGGCGAAACCTATAATATTGGCGGCAACAATGAGGTGAAAAATATAGATTTGGTTAATCTCATTTGTGACCTCATGGATGAACTCGCCCCCGATTTACCTGTGACTCCCGCAAGTAAATTAATTACCTTTGTCCAAGACCGGGCGGGACACGATCGCCGCTACAGCATTAATGCGACCAAAATCACCGAAGAACTAGGCTGGACTCCCTCGGTGACGGTGGCTGAGGGTCTGCGCCAAACCGTAGCTTGGTATCTCAGCCATCAAGATTGGTGGGAACCTCTATTATCAGTGAACAGTTAGCATTTATCAGTGAACAGTTATTGGTGGGAACTCTTGCGATCGACCTAAGCTCCCGCCTTTAAAATTAATTAACCTAACCTATAGCAAAGAAAGGGATAGCTAGGATACTCAATAGCCTAAT
This sequence comes from Microcoleus sp. GA_180221_E-2-1-MAG-45_12, assembly GCA_020692245.1. Taxonomy (GTDB): domain Bacteria; phylum Cyanobacteriota; class Cyanobacteriia; order Cyanobacteriales; family JAAUUE01; genus JAAUUE01. The sequence goes on along the minus strand of JAIMKT010000097.1, from coordinate 2,611 downwards.
GAACAAGGGGCTTAAGCCCCTTGCCTGTCCTAATCAACTCTAACCTAACCTAGCTTGAACTTCTGGGTGATTCTTGCCATGGCGGTAGTGACATTTTCCCGACTATTGAAGGCAGAAATGCGGAAATAGCCTTCCCCCGCCGCCCCGAAGCCAGAACCGGGAGTGCCGACTACGTGGCAGGTGTGGAGGAGCTTATCAAAGAAATCCCAGCTAGAGAGTCCGTGGGGAGTTTTGACCCAAACGTAGGGCGCATTGACACCGCCATAAACTTGTAAACCTGCGGCGGTGAGTTGTTCTCGGATAATTTGAGCATTTTCGAGATAGAAGCTCACTAACTCCTTAATTTGGGCTTGTCCCTCTGGGGTATACACCGCCTCGGCTCCCCGTTGGACAATGTAGGAAACTCCGTTAAATTTGGTGGATTGACGGCGATTCCAGAGCTTCCAGAGTTCTACGTCAGTACCGTCTTTTGCCTTACCCGTAAGATTTTTGGGAACCACAGTCAGGGCGCAACGGGTTCCGGTGAATCCGGCATTTTTGGAGAAAGACCGAAACTCGATCGCACATTCTTTGGCTCCGGGAATCTCGTAGATGGAATGGGGTAGAGCCGGATCCGTAATATAAGCCTCGTAGGCGGCATCAAAGAAAATGATCGAACCGTTGGCTCTGGCATAATCTACCCAGGCTTGCAGGTGTTCCTTGGTAGCCGTGGCTCCGGTGGGATTATTAGGAAAACAGAGATAGATCAAATCTACTTTTTCCGTGGGAATCTGGGCTGTGAAATTATTTTCTGCTGTTACAGGCAGATAAACTAATCCAGCGTACTCGCCTTTTTCATTGGCTTCCCCCGTATGCCCCGCCATAACGTTGGTATCTACATAAACTGGATACACCGGATCCGTTACGGCAATTTTGTTATCGTTGCCTAAAATATCTAAAATATTTCCGTTGTCGCACTTGGAGCCGTCAGAGATAAAAATTTCCTCTGCACTGATATCACAGCCCCTAGCTTGGAAGTCGTGGGCAGCAATCTTTTCCCGGAGCCAAGCATAGCCCTGTTCTGGCCCGTAGCCCTTGAAGGTATCTCGATCACCCATGTCCTCGATCGCTTGCATCATGGCTGTCCGGCAAGCCACAGGTAAAGGTTCGGTCACATCCCCAATCCCTAGGCGAATCACTGCCGCTTCAGGATTTTCGGCGACAAAGGTATTAACTCGGCGGGCAATTTCTGGAAATAAATATCCGGCTTTCAGTTTCAGGTAGTTGTCGTTAATGGTTGCCATAATTGAGAAAAATTGAGATTGAATTTAAAATAGGCGGCTTCCCAAACTTCTAGAGTCGAGAAATCCGCCCACATAGATAGATATCTAAATATCCTAATTGATTTTAAGCTCCGACTATCACGCCGACAGAAAACTATTGGGGGTAATACTATCAGCATTTACTCCTAGCAGGATTGCCAAGGGTTTATCACTGGGGAATGGGGTTTTAGGTTGCAGACCGATCACTGTTGCACCGATAACTTGGACAATTTGTAGATCAGAGATTTTTAGCCCCTTAGCAAGTTCGAGGAAATCTTCGCCCACATTAAAGTCCACGATCGTATCCATGCCATTATTAGCTGCTAACCGGAAGCGATCGCTCCCCTCTCCACCTATGAGAACATTATTCCCCTTGCCACCGATGAGTAGGTCATTACCCGCCCCGCCCCAGAGGATGTCATTGCCGTCACCCCCCACCAATAGATCATTTCCCTCACCACCAAAGAGAATATCATTCCCCTTGCCGCCGTAGAGGGCATCATCCCCAGCCCCACCAGAGAGGAAATCATTCCCGGCTTCACCAAAGAGAATATCGCTCCCAGAGCCGCCATAGATAAGATCCTTGCCCTTGCCGCCGTAGATGAGATCATTGCCTCTGCCGCCGTAGAGGATGTCGTCACCCTGACCGCCGTAGATGAGATCATCTCCATCACAACCACAGATGGTATCTTTGCCAGCACCGCCGTAGATAATATCATTCCCTGCGCCGCCAGCAATCACGTCATCACCTTGTTCGCCGTAGATAATATCGTTTCCAGCCCCGCCAGAAAGGAAGTCATTGCCTTTGCCGCCGTAGATAATATCATTCCCTGCGCCACCAAAAATCACGTCACTCCCAGCTCCACCAAAGAGGCGATCGTTCCCGGCTCCCCCTTTGATGAAGTCTCTGCCTTTACCACCACGAATTACATCATCGCCAGCCCCACCAAAGAGATTGTCATCCCCTGCGCCGCCAAAGATTCGGTCATTACCTTGTAATCCATAAACGGTGTTAGCTGGTTGCTTAAGAGATTTCTGATCGTCATCGTCTTTATCTTTTTTACCAAGGGCTTTCGCTTTCGATTGGCTAACTAGGCGATCGTTTCTGGCGGTTCCCCGAATTATGTCTGTAACCGGGTTGGGCTGTTGTTGGTTAATGACCGTGGCACAGGGGCAGCCATCTCCGGCTCCTTCTTCTACCTTGTCGGCAACTAACTTTTCTAGAGTCGGATTCAGGTTAGGAAAGCGGAAAGGGAAAGGTAAAAAGGAGAAGGGGAACGCAAACGGAAAGAGAGAGAAGGGAAATTGAG
>JAIMKT010000096.1 GCA_020692245.1 Microcoleus sp. GA_180221_E-2-1-MAG-45_12 | reverse complement strand
TCCCGTTGTCATATTTCCTTGGGAAGTAAAGTTAACATCTCCTCCATTACCAGTAGTAGTGACGGTATTAATGATCCCCGTTGTCAGGTTTCCTTGAGTAGCATTGAGGGTAACGACTCCCCCATTACCTGTAGTCGTGAAGGCATTTATATTCCCCGTTGTGATATCTCCTTGGGAAGCATTGAGGGTAAGCGAGCCTGCATTAACACTATTATTGGCGGTCTGTAGGAGTCCTAGAATCAAATTTCCAGTATTGGCAGTAACTTGAATATTGCCAGATAATATGCCGGTATTATTTGAAAGGATGCTTAAATTAGGGGCATTGATGTCATCTGCCACCAGATTCAAATTTCGTCCTTGGGTACGTAAGTTAAATGCACCAGAAGTAATGGTTGCCGCAGTGAAGGAGACTGGTGCTGCTCCTAAGCCACCAGCAAGGGTAACGTTGGCATTAAAAGCAATATTGCCACTGGCAACGATATTTATAGCTGTAGCTGCGGGAATCGCCCCTAAGGCTGCTGCGGAAATAAACCATGTTGCTCCGGGGTCTTCCCCTGCTCCAATGATCCCATCTGTAATTTCAGCATTATTGGTTCCTACTCCACTGATAACGATATCTTGAGGATCAAGCAATAAAGTTCCTAATAATCCACTAGCTCCGGGTATTTCCACTCGCCCATCAAAAGCCAAATTCTCCCTGCCCGAAACTTCCACAAAGGCTCCTCTACCAGTAGCTCCTCGACCTGTGATTCTGCCAAAATATCCCGTATTTTCATCCGCCCAAACTATGACTCTGCCTCCTTCGCCCGTAGTTGTGGCATTGGCTCTGATTAATGAGTTTCGATCGACCACCGTTCTTTGAGAATTGAATCGTAAAGCCGGGGCAATCCCTGTATTGATCCCGCCCAGATATTCCCCGCCGAGACGAACTACACCGCCACCCATAGCTCCATTGGCATTAATTCGAGAATTCAGAGCAGCCACCCTGTCGCCCATCACCTGCACCACACCACCATTCCCAGTGGCACTACTCACATCAATCCTGCCGGAAGCCACCGCCACCCCCTGCTGATTGGGTAAACTGGTTCCTGCTATTTCAACTTGTCCTGATGGGTTAACAGCAATTCCTAGTAAATCACTTCCTGTGAGTAATGTTGGTAAATCGATCGCTCTAAATTCATTGCTATCTGGTGGCACAAACTCCAAACTCAGCACCTGTCCCGGCTGGGATAACCTCACCCGATTGGTTCCCGGCACAGCCAAAAGTTGAATCTCTCCCCCAGAAGCAGTTAAATTTCCTGTATTGACACTATTCCCTGCAATCAAACTTAGATTTTGATCAGTTCCCACAGCCAAATTCCCAGCATTCACAATACTTCCAGCTTGATTGGCACTAAAAATGAAACTATCAGGATTCCCAGTTAGGGCTGAGAAATTATTATTCCCAAAGGCATTAAATACTTGATTCCCAAACCCAATCCCATTAGCGGTAGTTGCCGTGAAACTTGCAGGTACGTTTAAGCTAGCATTTGCTCCAAACACAATCCCCGCCGGATTCATCAAAAATAAATTAGAGTTGCCTCCGGTTACTTGTAGTAAACCATTGATCACAGAAGGATTACCACCATTGATCCGACCAAGAATATTTTGAGTTTGGGGATTGCTCAAGAAATTGGCAACTTGGGCAGAGTTGAGGTTGAAATCTTGGAAGCTATGGAAGAGATTAGCTCCGGTCTGCGTACCGCCAGAAATATTAATTTGATTGCCTTGGGGACTAACTAGAGTTCCGGCTCCGTTGGGAGTGATCTGAGCAGTAACAGGGTAGATTAGAGCCAAAGTTAGACCAAAGCCTAGGGAGGCTCTAGTTATCAGGGGGAAAGTGAGCATAGAAAACAGTAAATTGGGCTGAGAGATGTGTGATTGAGTAGATTCAAAATAACTTATGCTAATAATCAATGTCACCCGGATTATTACCAGTATATTATGGGTGAGCCTTCTAATCTCTATGTACTTTTACGCATCATATCTTAAAAATTTTCAAGGCTTAACCCGAAAACTTATTCCTAGACTTACCAAGGATTACCGACTATAGTGAAACCACTCCAATAGTACGGATGTCGGAGCGATCGATCGCCCAATTTCTGCAACTCCTCATTCAGGGGAAATTTCCCTTGGGGTGTAATCAAGTTCCCACTCTCCAAACGCACCTCACCCCGGAGCATCGCTAACTGGGCAAGGCGTAGAGCCTCAGATTTGGTAGTCGTTTCCTGCAATTGCTGATAAAAATCGGTCATTAACCCCAAAGTCCCCTCATCGCTCACTAGCCACAAACTCGCTAGGGCAGATTTCACCCCGGTTTGCACTGCTAATCCCGCAAAACCTAGTTCTGCTTCCCGATCGCCCAGAGCCGTCTGACAGGCACTAAGAACCAACAAATCTACTGGAGGACTACCCCAACCTGATTGCCGAATTTGATCTAGGGTTAATCTTTCATTGCCCCAGAGTTGGATGTAGGAATTGGATTTTTCTCCCGGTGCAAATACGCCGTGGGTAGCAAGGTGGACAATGCGCTGGGCGGGGCGACGGGCTTGACGGAGGTTACTTAGGGTGAAGTTTTCATTGAGCAGGGTACTCCCTCCCCAGAGTTGATTGATGGCGTTTAGTTCTAGGGGAACGGCGGGTAAAGGATTTGCCCCCATAAAAGTAGCGGCTCCCATGCCCAGAACTTCAGAGCCTTTGAGGGATGTGTAGCTGGTATCAGTCAGGGTTAACGAGGGCATTAAACCGACACTGTAATCTTCGATGATGAAGCGATCGCCATTATTTTTATCCCGAATGGCAGCAAGGGGAATGGAACGCAGACCGATATCCATGAGAAATACTAGGTTATCAATTTCTCGTTTTTTGAGTTCTTCTTGAAGAGGAGCAATAATCCATTCATGAAATTGTCGAGCAGAACCAATATAACCATTACTATTATTGGCGGTGAGGCTGACAAATCTCCGGGCGGTTTCAATGACTTGAGGATAGCGCAAGCCGGGATGCCGGACTCGAATTAAATCTCCAGTAGGGGGAATGAGAACCACTTCGAGGATGTCAGTGTCATTGGGGGTACGGAAGATACCACCACGGGCAGAGTCAGCATTTCTGCCAAGATCATTTTCTGGGGCAAAGAAGACGTAGATAAATACTGGCTTGGTGTCGGTTTCCCTCATGATCCGTTGCAAAATATCTTGAGCTTGGTTCACATCAAGGGTGGCGATCTCGTTGGCAAGCCCAGTAAAGGTTTGAAATTCTTCTTTGAAGGGTTGGTCTAATAGGCGAATATTGTCACCGATCGAGGAGATGGGAATTTGGGTAATGATGGGCAGGTTGATCTCGTTAGTGGTGGTCGCAAGGGAAATTTGGACACCGGGAGTAGTGCGATCGAGGTTGCCGGGACGTTCTTGTGGAGGATCATTAGTGATGTCGGCAACTATTGGTGTATTGGTAACTATGGGGGGAGTTGGGGAAATAATCGGGGAAATTATTGGTGGAGTGATGACATTAGGGTCGGGAGTGGGGATTGGGGGATCAATCAAGTTAACCACAGGAGCCGGAGTAAACTCTGGATCATCTGCAACTACAGGAGGTGTACCCACAATCACTGGGGCGGGAGTAACTGGGGGAGCCGGATTCGTTAGTAGAGGGATAAGCTCGACAGGTAAAGGTGTCGGGGCGGTGGTTCTAATACTGATATTTGTCCCGTAATTGTTGATAGCTGGAGGCACAGGCACAATCAGATTATTGACAGTATTAGCCCCGGTTCCATTGGAGATCGCTGCAACAGTTCCGTTATTGGTAGCATTCCCAACCAGAAAAGGAACAGAAGTGCTACCCCCATGAGTAATAGTAATCGCCCCGCCTCCAGCCCCACCTTGGCTAGAAATACTCGCTAACGTGCCATCTCTAGCAGGAAAACTTCCTGTCACTAAGAATAAATTCCCCGCATTAATATCAACTCTCCCACCTGTCCCAGTGCTGCCATATCTAGACTCATTAATAAGTCTTAACAATCTAATATTGCCACTATTTGCATTAATATTAATATTCCCACCATTTCCAGAATTACCTCCTCCAAAGAAAGACCAAGAATGGCTAAAAATTTCGCCATTAACTACAACATTATTCTGAGCATTAAGAGTAGTATTTCCAGCATTTCCAGAATTGACACTGCTATTAACTAGAGAATCATTAGCTAAGTCAGAAGTTGTTATATTTTGAGCATTTATGTTGATATTACCTCCATTACCAGAGCTAGTGCGACCGACAGAACTATTAAATACTGAACCCGCAATTATTACATCTTGGGTAGCCCTTATGTCGATATTACCCCCATTACCCGGATTTCCATCTCCAGAGCGGCTTCCAGTGAAAATTGAACTTTGAAGACTATAGGGAATATCTATGCCGCCGTTGATAGCATTTATACTGATATTTCCACCATCATTAGAAGTGCCACGATCAGCATTAGAATAAGCACCAATAGCATTATTTACAAACACACTCTGGGCTGTAATATTAATATCTCCTCCTCTAGAAGAATTTCCCATAGCATCGCCAGCAGGATTAACTACAGCAGAACTACTATTGATTTCTCCTGTAGCGTTGAAGTTACCACTACTAACAAGATTTTGATTAATCCGAATATTTCCTCCATTTCCAGCATTACCACTACCTAAAGAGATCGATCGACTATCAAGGGCAAAAATGTTTGCAGGTAAACTGGGATCAAGAGTAGTACCGGGGATACCAGTAATATCGATGTTGCTAGTTGCATCAAGGATGATATTTCCCCCAATTCCGGCAGTTCCTGACACAGAAGCTCCTGAAAGAGAAGTTATCGCCCTCGCTGTCACACTGCCATTAGTTGCCCGAACGGTAACATCTCCCCCATTCCCTGCTGTACCTCCATTCACACGGGAATAGGCAGCAATAATGTCGGTAGTGATGTCTTGGGCTGTAATCGTAATATCTCCTGCCCCGTTGGATACACCAGTTCCAGCAACCACAGAACGGCTATCGACATTCCTCGTATTCACAAGACCGTTGGGGGCAGAAATATCAATATCACCACCTCTGCCAGTAATAGCTGCCATCAAACTAGAGCCTGTAGTGATATCCCTAGTGGAAATATTTCCCGCAGTTGCAGTTAGGCTCACATTGCCTCCGGGTTGGGTCGGTGCAGAGATGGAGGCATTGATATTCCCGGCTGTAATACTGGCAGCATTGATGGTGATATTTCTGCCCTGCGCTCTCAAGGTATCCCCCGGATTCATCAAGAAACTACCAACCCCGTTACCATCTGCATCAGCCCGAAAAGAGACAAAGCCACCGGGCCCTACGGCAAAATCTAGAAGGTTGTCAGCTAAAGGGCCGATCGAGATATTGTTACTCGCCTCTAGCAAAACATTTGCCCCTGCCCCCAAAGCTTCTAGAGTTGCTTCAGAAATGGTGATATCGCCCGGATCGCACCCCAAGGTAATATTCGGCAGCGTGCAACCTCCCAGAGCATCCGCCCCATTGTTAATAAAAATGTTCACCGGGTCTAATAGCAAAGTGCCAAAATTTCCCCTCGGTGCTGACAAATCCGCATTCCCCGCAAAAGTTAGAGTCTGCGCTCCCGATACCTCCGCAAAACCACCATTCCCACCATTCGCCCCACCCCTAGCTGAAATATTTCCATAAAATCTGGTTGTACCATCACCCCAAACAATCACCCGACCGCCATTCCCTGTATCGATCGCATCTGCACTCAAAAACGAACTAGCATCCACGTAGGTAAATCTAGAATTAAAAGGATTAGTTCCCTCGCCCTGATATTCTCCACCGACTCGGATCGTGCCGCCATTAACTCCCCTAGCATTCAGGTTGGCGTTTAATAGAGTTACTCGATCGCCCAGAATATTTATAAATCCGCCTTGAGAGAAGGTGCTGAGATTTCCAGAAGTAACATTGATACCCTGACCAGCAGGAATCGTCACCCCGACAACTTGCACCATTTCCCCATTGCTACTAATTCCCAGTAGGCTTTGCCCTGTGAGCAATCTTGGTAAATCGAGGGGAGCGATCGAGCTATCTCCAGCAGGAATTATTTCCAAACTTAATAAATGTCCCGGTTGGGAAATCCTCACTCTATTCGTTCCGGGTACTGCCGCAAGGGTAATATTTCCAGCATTCAGATTCCCTGTGTTAACAACATTTCCCCCAAGCAAATTAATATTTTGTCCCGGTAGCACTGATAAAGTCCCCGCATTGACGATACTCCCTGCTTGACTGGTGGTGAACAGAAAACTATCAGGATTTCCAGTTAAAGCCGAGAAATTATTCTCCCCAAAGGCATTAAATACTTGATTGCCAAACCCAATTTGATTCGCTGTCGTTGCTGTGAAACTCGCTGGTACATTCAGACTTGCCCCTTGCCCAAACACGATCCCCGCCGGATTCATTAAAAATAAATTAGAATTTCCCCCTGTCACTTGCAATAAGCCATTAATCACCGAAGGATTACCACCGTTGACCCGACCGAGAATGTTCTGAGTTTGGGGATTGCTCAAGAAATTAGCAACTTGACCTGCATTAACATTGAAATCTTGAAAACTATGGAAAAGATTCCCCCCGGCTTGGGTTCCTCCAGCGATATTAATTTGGTTGCCTTGGGTATTAGCTAAAGTTCCTGCACCATTGGGAGTGATCTGGGCGATCGCTGGCTTGGGAACATAAAAACTGAGATGAAAATTTAGACCAAAACTTAAACCGAAACTCAGACTTAGACCTAGAGAAACTTTAACTAATCGGTTAATAACCATAACTTTGGCAGGGTTTTGGACAGGATAGCTGCATCGGTGGGACTTCTCTCGCCAGTGTACTCAATTTAGCTTTGTTAGCGCTTCTTGGTAGCTATTGCGTCCTTGCTCCTTGGCAGCATAGAGAGCCTGATCTGCTCTATTAATTAGTTGATCGATCGAGAGTTCTGGAGTCGGCACCACACAACAAAAACCCAGACTAACAGTGACGTAGGGCGCAACGGTCGATCGAATATTAGGAATTTTGAGATCCGCCACTGCTTTGATGATCTCCGCCGCTATAGATCTAGCCCCTTCGAGATGAGTATCGGGCAGAATCACCGCAAACTCTTCCCCCCCATAGCGAGCCAACAAATCTTGAGGACGCTGTACTACCTGACAAATTGCGGAAACCACCTGTTGCAAACACAAATCTCCCGCTTGATGCCCATAGGTATCGTTGTAGATCTTAAAACAATCAACATCACAAATTATCAAAGTCAAGGGCTGTGAATATCTCAAGGCTTGTCGCCACTGCTGCTCTAGATAATCATTGAAATACCGCCGATTTGCCGCCCCGGTGAGGGCATCGATGGTCGCTAAATATTGGAGATTTTGATTGGCTTGTTGAAGTTCGGTGGTGCGCTGGATCACTCGCTCCTCTAAATCTCGGTTGGTAGATTCCAAGGCTGCAAAGGAATCATGGAGTTGTTGTCGCATCTGTTCGATCGCCCGAGCCAAGATAGCTAACTCTCGAATTCTCGGCACCGTATTCGGGTTGGGAGCAGCTAACTGTCCAAAGGAAATAGCTTGGGCGGCATGGCTAAAGCGCAAAATCCAGTCACTTAGCTGACGATAGATCGCAAAACTCAAAAGACTAGAAAGGAGAAAAATTATTAAACATATTCCCAAGGTCGTGTAGGCATTGCGATCGATCTGCTCCGTAAAATCTGCCTTCGGAATTACCACCACCAACAACCAATCGAGACCTTCCTCTTGAATTAGCGGTCTAATCTGCACAAACTTTTCGCCACTGCTAGTCGGTAGGATCAATTGTTCCTTTTGCTTGATTGCCTCTAGGTTTGGAAACATAGCCCGGAGACCAAGGGCAGCTTCTTGGATCAAAGAATTTTGGCTCTGATCAGCTCTAACCCGGTGAGTCTTCTCTCGATCGACTGTAAATAATTTTTCTGGGTAAGAACTAGCAACAAGATCATAGTTACGCTCAAGGATGAAGGCTTGACCAGTTTTGCCGATCGTAATACCCCGGAGAAAGCTACTGATATCAGCAAGATCAAAATCCGTTGCTAAAACTCCAATCAGTGGGGACTGCGGAGCGGGGATTTGAGAATTTGATTGAGAATTTGATTGAGAGTTTGATTGAGAATTTGATTGAGAGTTTGATTGAGAATTTGATTGAGAGTTTGATTGGGAAGTTAGTTGAGTAGTGGATTGAGGAGTTGATGGGGGAGACGGAATAGTTAAAGATTGTTTAGCATGGAGGGGGTAAAGATGGGAAATGCCCGTAGTCGTAGCCGCAAAATAGTTATAAATATCACTCCAACTCGGCTTACTAGCTTGGATTGCTTTTTTATACCAAGGACGGTTATGGAGATCATAGTTTTCCCGAATCCGTTGTAATGAAATCCGTTTTCCCTGCTCGTCTGCGAGGTAGACATAAACACTCTTTGGTTCTTGGGGGGTAACTAATAAAATATCAAGTAAACCTTTAGTTTTGCTCTGGCGGACTGCGATATAGTTTCCATCTTCTTTCCCAATAGAAATATGATTGATCTGAGGGAATATTTGCTGGAGAGTAATAAAATGGCGGATTATTTGTTCTGAATTATTGAGATCAAGTTGAGCAGATTGGATTCCTTTAGCATTGATTTGATTAACTTGGATCGGCGTACTCAGAAAATTTTGGGTACGAGTCTGGATGCGATCGCTAATATTACTCTGCAACTCGTTTACCAGAGCTTGTACAGCGGTTTGTCCACTCTGCCAAGACAGCCATCCCGTTAGACCCACTGCTAAGAAAATTTGGAAAACAAATGGCACAATTAGCACCCACTGCAAGGGAATACCTCTGCCTATACCTTTACGTTTCTTCATGCCAAATATCAACCTAATTATTTATCCCTTGATAGAAAATCTATTTCTTTGGGTGACTGGAGAATGTATTAGTGACTCCTTTGACTACTCCCTCACTATTATTTGTAGCTCAAAGTAAAATATCCAAGTCAATCTCTAGAAATTTATGTCAAAAATTCATGCCCAAAATTTATGTCAAAAATTAATCTCCAGTCACGCCTGTTCCTATCCCATTTGCTAGTTCTGCTGGTGGGGGTGAGCAGCCTAGTTATTATTGGCAAGCTCTCCTCGCCTCGGTATTTTGTGCTGTACCTAGAACAACTACAAGCCCGGAACTATACGATTAGCTACGGAGTGCGGACTGTTTTGATTGATGGATTTGAGGCGGCTTGGAACCACGGCACTTTTTGGGCGGTGATCACTGGGGCAGGGACGGCGGGGGGCTTGAGCTATTTGATGTCTCAACGGATTGTCAAAAACCTGATCCAGATGGAAAAGATTACTCGGCGATTTGCGGCAGGAGATCTAGCAGAGCGGCTACCAGCGAGTGAAATTCCCGAAATTAATCGCCTCAGTAGTAGCTTTAACCGGATGGCTGCGAGTCTGGCGGGGGTGGAGGAACGGCGACAGGAGATTATTGGCGATCTAACCCATGAATTGCGGACTCCTTTAACGGTAGTTCAGGGTTACTTAGAGGAATTAGCAGATGAAAAAATCCCGCCATCGGTGGAGGTGTACGATCGACTGCTCCGAGAAACCCGAAGACTACAACGCCTAGTCAACGATGTGCAGGAACTTTCCAAGGCGGAGGCGGGCTGTCTGCCTATCAATCTCCAATCTGTGCAGGTCTATCCGTTATTACACGCTTTGGTAGATAGATTCCGGGATCAATTAGTGGATGATGAACCCTTGTTAATTTTGGATTGTAGTCCCCAGTTACCCCCAGTTTTAGCAGATATCGATCGCCTTGAACAGGTATTAATTAATCTCCTAGGTAATGCCATCAACTACACTCGATCGGGCAAAATCATCCTCCAAGCCAGTTTAGAAAATCGCTCCATCTCCTTTGCCGTCACAGATACCGGATTGGGCATCGCTCCTGAAGAGATTCCCTATATTTTTGAAAGGTTTTGGCGGGGTCGTCAGGCCAGCGAACTAAATCTCCGGGGTACAGGCATCGGGCTTGCTATTTGTCGTCGCCTCGTGGAATTGCAAGGGGGCGAGATTACCGTCAGTAGTCAATTAGGACAGGGCAGCACCTTCCAGTTTTATTTACCTTTAGCCTAGGCTTGATCCCAATTTTTGATAAAATCTCAGGTAACTGTAAAAATCAATACTGTTAATTAACTGTTAATAAAAAAAGAGGTTATGACGAATGGCTAAGAAAACTTTAGCAAACCTATCGGCAGCAGATGTTGCTGGCAAACGAGTGCTAGTCCGGGTCGATTTTAATGTTCCCCTAGATAACGGCACAATTACCGATGATACCCGCATCCGGGCTGCCCTACCGACAATTAATGACCTGACTGGGAAAGGAGCTAAAGTCATCCTCTGTAGCCATTTTGGTCGTCCCAAGGGAGTCACCGAAACACTCCGTCTCACCCCCGTTGCCCACCGTCTCTCGGAGCTTTTGGGTCAGGAAGTTATTAAGTGTAATGATTGCATTGGGGATGAAGTCGCCGCCCAAGTGGGAGCTATGCAGAATGGTCAAGTAGCTCTCCTAGAAAATGTCCGCTTTTACCCAGAAGAAGAAAAGAACGATCCCGAATTTGCCAAGAAACTAGCCTCTGTTGCTGACCTGTACGTCAATGATGCTTTTGGTACTGCCCACCGCGCCCATGCTTCCACCGAAGGCGTTACCCATTATCTCAGCCCTTCCGTGGCTGGCTTTTTGATCGACAAAGAACTCCAATACCTCGAAGGCGCGATCGCCGAACCCCAGCGTCCCCTGGCAGCAATTATTGGGGGTTCCAAAGTCTCTAGCAAAATTGGTGTAATTGAAACTCTCCTCGAAAAATGCGATAAACTCCTCCTCGGCGGCGGCATGATTTTCACCTTCTACAAGGCACGGGGCTTAAATGTCGGTAAATCCCTTGTGGAAGAAGACAAGCTAGAATTAGCCAAATCCTTGGAAGCCAAAGCTAAGGAACGGGGAGTGAGCCTCTTGTTGCCCACGGATGTGGTCGTGGCAGATAACTTTGCCCCCGATGCTAACTCCCAAGTGGTAAATATTGAAAATATCCCCGATGGCTGGATGGGTTTAGATATTGGACCCGATGCGGTACAAACCTTCCAAGCTGCTTTGGCTGATTGCAAAACTGTGATCTGGAATGGCCCCATGGGTGTATTTGAGTTTGATAAATTTGCGGTTGGTACGGAAGCGATCGCCCAGAGTCTTTCCCAACTGACCAAACAGGGAGCTTGCACCATCATCGGTGGTGGTGATTCTGTGGCGGCAGTAGAAAAACTCAATCTTGCCTCAGAAATGAGCCATATTTCCACAGGGGGCGGAGCTAGTCTCGAACTCCTCGAAGGCAAAGTCCTCCCCGGCATTGCTGCTCTCGATGAAGTCTAAGCTCAAATCTAGTTTGAACCTAATTAAAATCTGTAGGCAATTCTGGAAAAAAAATATCTAGGTATTGCCTAACAATCTAAGGTGCTATGTCTTGTACTTTAATCAGATTTCTAGCTGCCAAGTCCCGGATAACCAAGGGAATCAACAAAAAAAATGGGTCTCTGTTTCACTGCTCTAAACCTATAGAGTCAAATTACAGAAACCCAATATTCAGCATTTAGCATTTAGCATTTATCACTAGAAGCTGAAGTTTAGAATTTAGCCCCTAGCATTGACAACCCTAGGCTTGGGATGCCCACTCGGTATGGAAAGTCCCTTCTTTGTCGATCCGTTTGTAGGTATGGGCGCCGAAGTAATCCCGTTGGGCTTGGGTGAGGTTCTGGGGAAGACGAGCGCGACGATAGCTATCGAAGTAATCTAAGGAAGAACTAAAGGCTGGGACGGGGATACCTAGCTGATTAGAAACCACCAATACTTCCCGCCATGCGGACTGGCGATCGAGAATTGTCTGCTTAAACTCTGGAGCCAAGAGGAGATTTGGCAGAGTTGGATTTTCATTAAAAGCATTCTTGATCTTATCTAGGAATCCCGCCCGGATAATACAGCCGCCCTTCCAGATGCGCGCCATTTCACTCAGGGTCAAGTTGTAGTTATATTCCTGAGAAGCCTTACTCAACAGAGCCATGCCTTGGGCGTAGGAACAAATTTTTGAGCAGTAGAGAGCATCCCGAATTTTGGAAATAAAAGCCTTTGCATCTCCTTCATACTTGCCCGTGGGCCCAGAGATTTCCTGAGAAGCTGCCACCCGTTCTGCCTTATAAGAAGAAGTAATCCGGGCATTCACCGCCGCAATCATGGTCGGGATCGGTACTCCCAGTTCCAAGGCACTCTGGACAGTCCAGCGTCCGGTTCCCTTCTGCCCCGCTGCATCAAGGATCAATTCTACTAGGGGTTCTTGGGTATCGGGATCAATGTATTTGAAAATATCGGCGGTAATTTCAATCAAGAAAGAATTCAGCTCATCGGTGGTGTTCCATTCAGCAAAGATTTCGTGGAGCTGCTCATGGTTCAGACCGAGGGTACTTTTCAGGAGATCGTAAGCCTCTGCAATTAACTGCATATCTCCGTACTCGATGCCGTTGTGTACCATCTTCACGTAGTGACCAGCACCACCGGGCCCAATATAGGTAACACAGGCTCCGTCGTCAACTTGGGCAGCGATTTTTAGCAGGATCGGCTCCAGTTCCTTGTAGGCAGTTTCCGTTCCCCCCGGCATGAGACTCGGCCCGTTGAGAGCGCCTTCTTCCCCACCGCTAACACCCATGCCCACAAAGCCCAAACCTGTGGGTTCTAGCTCCCTTGTCCGGCGTTCGGTATCTTCGTAGAGAGAGTTACCACCATCGATGATCATGTCATCTTTTTCTAGAAATGGTTGTAATTGTTTGATTACCGCATCTACGGGAGCGCCTGCTTGCACCATAACCAGAATTTTCCGGGGACGGGCGAGGGATTTCACGAAATCTTCGATCGAGTAGGCAGCAACTACATTTTTGCCCACTGCTCTTTTTGCCATAAACTCATCAGTCTTGGCTCCTGTGCGATTGTAGACAGCGATCGGGAATCCATTGCGCTCCACATTCAAAGCGATATTTTCCCCCATCACGGCGAGACCGATTACTCCAAAGCTCTGCTGTGCCATAAAAAATTCCTTAAATCTTGCTTAACGTTGTCAAATTGCGCCGTTAAATTACATCATTGCCAACTAGGGTAACTTGATCCCCATTATTGTCTTGTGAAGATTATCTTAAGTTCTGAATTATCCCAAGGAAGCAGAGAGGAGTTGAGCTGCCGTAATACCTAGATGGGGCAGGCTGGGAGAGATGATTTTTTGGCTGTCTTGGAAAGTCCGGGGGCGGTAATGACCGTTGATTAATTGATGGATGGTAATTAAATCTTTTTGGGGATCAACGATCCAGTATTCAGGAATTTCCAGAATTTCGTAGGCTGATTTTTTGATGGTGTAATCCCGTTGAGTATTCCGTCGCCCCGGTTTGACCACTTCTACAGCGATGCGGAGGGGACGCTGTCCCGGAATTGTATTGTGTCGATCGAGGTTAAATAAACATTCCACTTCGACCACGCTGATCTCTGGATAATAGCGCTGCTGCTCCTTGGTATCTTCCACCCCCACTACATAATTAGCCACAAACCAATTAGGAAAATGTTGATTGATTTGCTCATTGAAAATTCCATAGAGAAAATGCACAATCATTAAATGGCGGATGTTGGAGCTAGTGATCGACACGGATATTACCTAAAAGATGATTATCTAAAGCCGGGGAAGCCTTGGGGTTCAGCCTACCTAAACTTATCCTACCAAGGAACTTGGGCTGTAACTTGCATCAACCACGGATGTCCCCAAGCTAAGAGGATGATAAACCCCGTAACTCCGAGGTAGGCGGGACGGAGAAATTCGAGGATTTGGAAGGTTTGCCGCCCATTAAGGATCGCTTGAAAAGGGACGATCGAAGTCCTTGCCTTCGCTGCCAAAAAAGCCTCTCCATAGCGTTTCTCTAGTCGTCGATCGCCATGCCAGACAGCAAATACATGATGAAGGACTAATCCCACAGAAGTTAACAGAGTAAAGCTAGTACCAATCCAGAGGGTGTGAGCAATGCACCAAATCACCTGTCCGACCATTTGGGGATGGCGAGTAATGCGGATGATCCCCGTTTCAAAGAGATGCACTTCTGGTTTTTGGAT
>JAIMKT010000010.1:70316-82176 GCA_020692245.1 Microcoleus sp. GA_180221_E-2-1-MAG-45_12 | reverse complement strand
TAGAAGACGATGAAGAATATGAGGAGAGTGAAGATGAGGATGATGAAGATTTAGAGGACGATGAAGAATATGAGGAGGAAGACGAAGAGGATGAGGAAGATTTAGAAGACGATGAAGAATATGAGGAGGATGAATAGTTATAGCAGTCTGCGTTCAGATATAACCTAGGACGATCGCCCTAAATCTCCTGAGTCCTTAGACAGGCTACGCCAACAAAAGGGGACTGGAAGATCAGCAACTTAGCGTAGAAGAATTAAATTTGCTGTAAGTTTCGATCGAGCCATGCATGGCAATTGAGGGGGCAGAGTGTATCTTTGCCTCTCTTTTGTTTGAGAAATTTTCAGAAAAATATCTGGAGCAGATCAGAAAAAATTGGGAAAAGATTTCTAGGCACTCTAGCCGGGGAAGTTAGGGTCTTTGATTTTCCGTCGATCGATCAACGAAACCACCTCCGCTTCATTACTTTCTCTGGCAACCCGAATTAATAACCCTGCACAAAAAAGACTAGACAGCATAGAACTGCCGCCGTAGCTAAAGAGGGGCAAGGGTAAACCAGTGGTGGGAAGTACCCCCGTAGTCACGCCAATATTTAGGAGAGACTGCCCGACGAGAAAAATTGTGCAGCCGATCGCCACTAGTTGATGCACAGGAGTTTTTGCTTTTTTTGCCACAATCAAACCGAGAGTAGCGTAGACAACCAGTAAGCCCAGTAACAATACACAGCCAATCAACCCAAATTCCTCCGCATAGACAGCAAAGATAAAATCTGTAAACTGAATGGGTAAATAAAATAATTTCTGTTGTGATAGACCGAAGCCAACACCAGATAAGCCCCCGGAGCCGATCGCCAAAAGACTTTGAATTAATTGATAGCCGTCTTGGGTCGGGTCTTCCCACGGATTTAGAAAGGACATGATCCGCCGTTGTTGGTAAGTCCGTAGACTAATACTAATTACTGCCAGTAACACTCCAGTGAAAGCTGTTTTCCAGAGATATTGCCAAGGAAACCGACCTGCAAGAGCCATTAACCACAGGGCAATCCCACAAAGTGCCGCCGTGCTTAAGTTTGGTTGCAGGAGAATCACCAATAACATACTGGCAAAAATCCCAATCCAGAGCAGGAAGCGATCGAACCGCATTTCCTGCCATTGCCCAAAAATTCTGGCACTCTGCAAGATCAAAAATGGCTTGATCAACTCTGAAGGCTGGATGGGAATGTCGATCGAGCCGATGGCTATCCACCGAGACGCTCCATTCACCGATTTTCCTAGTCCCGGAATTAGGGTAATGCAGATTAACAACAGAAAGATCAGCATAAATAATGGGGAAATTCGCAAGCTCTGGTAGAGGGGCGATCGCACAACCAAATTCATCAACCCCAAACCCACCACCACCCAAACAAGTTGCCGCTTCATATAAAATAGTCCATCCAACTTCTGGGCATCAGCAATAGGGTAGGAAGCAGAAAACAATACTACTAAACCCACAAACAACCAGAGCAGAGTTAGCCACCTGAGCAGTCTGGCAGTCCCCGCCCAAGTTTGGGGTTCAGCATCAAAGAAAGGTAGTAGGTAGTTGAGTCTCATCTTTTTTGTTTAGACAAATTTGTGGGGATGGGGGAATTGACAGAAGTTAAATCGTGATAGTTAAACCGTGGCGAGGGATTTATTGTAGTCATCGGGTTTCTTTTCAACTAGTGCATTTTGAAAGAGTCTGCCTACATAGCTAATGGTAATATTCAACCCACTCACGGAGATTGATAAAACAATTAGCAAAATTAACAGGGTTAAGGCTCCCCGCCGCTCTGTTGACAACCAATAGGGCCTGGCGATCGCCCAGAACTTCCGCCACAATTGCCAGTCAACTCTATTCATGCTATTTTTACTAAATTAAACAAGATCAAATTGTAGCAAAATCCTACAAAATAGGAGAATATCTAGTTATTGTCAACTAAAGATAGGGTGTATATGGCTGAAGTGAAGCCCCTATTAAATACTAGTAGAGTCCCCATTAAATACTTATTATCTACTCCCGAAATATCTAGACCATCTATGAAAATTCTCAGTAAAATTTTTGCGCCAAAGCCCACTACACCTCCTCGGAAAAAAAAACGGGGCATAGAAATTAAAACAGCCCCAGAAATTGCCACCATGCGTCAAGCATCAAAAATTGTGGCAACGGTACTCAAAGAAATTTCCCAAATGGTGAAACCGGGAATGACAACGGCAGATCTAGATGCCTACGCTGAGAAACGGATTCGAGAAATGGGGGCAACTCCCAGCTTTTTGGGTTATCACGGGTTTCCCGGTTCTATTTGTGCCAGCATCAATCAAGAAGTAGTTCATGGGATTCCTAGTGCGAGGCAGGTGATCCGCAAGGGAGACCTATTGAAGGTAGACACGGGTGCTTTTTTTGAAGGATTTCATGGAGATTCCTGTGTGACGATCGCCATCGGTCAAGTCAAGCCCGCCGCTGCTAAGTTAATGACCACCGCCGAGACAGCCTTGTATACAGGAATTGAGCAAGTGGCTCCGGGGAAATATTTATTAGATATTGCTGGGGCGATCGAGGATTATGTCCTTAGTCAAGGATTTAGTGTGGTGGAAGATTATACAGGGCATGGGGTGGGGCGCAATCTCCACGAGGAGCCAGCTGTGTTTAACTTTCGGACTCGGCAGTTGCCCAACGTGAAACTAGTACCGGGCATGACTCTGGCGATCGAACCCATTGTCAATGCTGGCAGTAAATTTACTCGGGTTCTCAAGGATCAATGGACGGTTGTCACCACAGATAATGCCCTATCTGCCCAGTTTGAACATACGGTGTTAGTCACAGAAACAGGTTATGAGATTTTGACCGATCGAACCTTCGTCTAGCCTGAGAATCAGATATTTGACTACAGATTAACCATGAAAATTGTGATTCTGGGGCGGGGAAATTGGGGAGAAACTTTAGGGTTTTTACTAGGGATTAATGGGCATAAAATTAATTTTTGGTCTGTGAGAAATCCCCAACCATTAGAGCCAATCTTGAGCGGAGTTGATCTAATTATTTCTGCCGTTTCTATGGGGGGAGTTAGACCCACCGTTAATCAATTAAGCTCCCTAGAATTACCCAAGAATGCTATCTTAATTACTGCTACCAAAGGCTTAGATTCCCTCACCACAAATACCGCCTCCCAAATTTGGCAAGAAGCCATCCCTCAGATACCTTTAGTTGTTTTATCTGGGCCCAATTTATCCACAGAAATCTGCCAAGGTTTACCCGCCGCTAGTGTGGCAGCAAGTCTAGATTTGAGTGCTGCAAATTTTGTCCAACAGGTATTTTCTTCCCCACAATTTCGGGTGTATACCAACAATGATCCCTTGGGAGTGGAACTGGGGGGAACTTTAAAAAACGTGATGGCGATCGCCTCTGGAGCCTGTGATGGTTTACAGTTAGGCACGAATGCCAAAGCCGCCCTCCTAACTAGGGGTTTAGCCGAAATGATCCGCATTGGCACTGACTGGGGAGCGCAGGCAGAAACTTTCTATGGGCTGTCGGGATTGGGAGATTTACTGGCAACTTGCAATAGTTCCCTCAGCCGGAATTATCAAGTGGGCTACGGTCTAGCACAGGGGAAAACTTTACCCGCCATCCTCCAAGAAATTGGCAGCACTGCCGAGGGTGTGAATACTACTTCTGTATTAGTGCAGCGTGGAGAAAATAAGGGGATTTATTTACCCATTTCTTCCCAAGTCCAAAAGTTATTAAATCAGGAAATTACTCCCCAAGCTGCCGTGGCTGCCCTCATGCTGCGGGATGCAAAACCAGAGTAGTTAGATTTAATTTAGATTTAATGAAGCTATCTTAATTCCCAACATTTAATGGTCAACATCAGCATAATTAAGGTTTGACTATGACAAATATTCCCGCTGCCATCATCACCCAACCAGCTACAATATTTAGCCATTTTCTCGTTTGCTGATTAATTAACAACCTAGCTCGATCGGCCATCAGGGCATAGCCAACTTTTACCCCGCCTACAGCAACAATTGTAATCCCAATAATAATCCCTGTATCAATATAAGATATCTGAGAAATATCAAAAAAGGCTGGAAAAAATCCAAGATAAAATAAAACTGCTTTTTGATCAGCAAAGGTAATAAATAATCCTGTTAAGAAGCTAGATATTAAGGATGATTTTAGGGCTGTTTCTACCTCTAAATCTGATAGTTTTGATCTACATAAGCCTACTCCCAGAAATATTAGATAAGCACCACCGAGGTATTTCACAAATACAAAGAGATCACCCAAGGTTTCCACCAAAAAAGATAAACCCCAGAGGGCAAGAATGATGAAAACTATGTCCCCCATGACTATGCCTAGACTGGTAAAAATCCCGTGAATTAGTCCATAGGTAGCAGATCTGGTGGAGACAGCCAAAACACTAACACTGGGAATTGCTGCCAAAATCATCATGGCACTGCCAAGGGCGACGATCGAGCCGGGGGTCAAGCTACTTTCCATCAATCGTTAATATAAGCTCCAATTTGTTTAAGTCTCTGCAAAACTTGGATGCGTTCTGCCGTATTTTCTAGTAACCATAGGCGATCGTGTATATCGAGGGATATATTAGTGGCGATCGCATTTCAAAAATAATACTTTAATAATACTTTTCTGCCTTTTGTAACCATTCCCTAACAACTTGTCTGTAATTTGGGAGCATTCAACAAATAAGTAAGTGCTTAGGGAATTCCCGCCGTCACGTCTCCTTGCAAGTGTTGATTCAATGACCAAAATCCAAAAACTATCTTGGATTACTAAAATATCAATTCTGCCTTGAACCGCTATAGTATCAGCTTCGTCCGCAACTTCGATATAGGTACTTACTTCTATTTTTACAAAATTTTTACAAAAAAAGGAAATTGATAGAAACCAGCCAAACCTAGTACGGCAATTTCTCTAAGAAACCTGTTCAACCGTGGAGTGAGCAGGCTTTTTAGAAGAACTGTTGAATTTGTCAGCCAAGATTTGACAAATATCTCCTTAACTGCAATACTAATAAAAGTCTGTAAAAAGTCTCTTTGTGTACACACAATAATTTGCAGAGTTTGGGACTGTAGTTCAATTGGTTAGAGCACCGCCCTGTCACGGCGGAAGTTGCGGGTTCGAACCCCGTCAGTCCCGTAGACCTAAAATAATTATTATCAGCCATGGCCTTGAGTCATTATTTGTGGCAACAATCCTTTACAATTGACTAGTATAGCTTAGGATATTTGGATGTAGTTAATTTTCCTGAAACTTTAGCCCCCTAGAATTTTAGTATTAAGTCGTGCAACATACCTACAGCCTCATCGATCGCCCTATTCGTTTCTCAACCAATGATTGAAGAACTGACCCAAGCCTATATCCCTCTGGTCATTTGGATTGGCTTGGGGTTAATATTTTCTCGACTGACTCCAGATAAATTTCTCAAATTCCTCGGACAAGGACTTTACTGGGTGGGGGTTCCCCTCCAATTATTTGTCCTCGCCCGCCAGACTGATACGACTAAGGGTGTAGGGGTTCCTGTGTCGGTGGCGATCGCTGTTCTGCTTCTCAGTTTAACCATTGCTCTGGTCACTTGGTTTAGCTGGCAATGGTTCCAGCAACTTCAGCCCAAATCAGAGGCAAATCTAGAGACAAACCTAGAGGCAAAATTAGATCTAAAACTAGAATCAAAATCCCCAGAAGCCCAAAGAGCAACTTTAGGCAGTTTTGTTTTGGCAACTATTTTAGGAAATACGGGGTTTGTAGGCTTGACCCTGACCCAAGTTTTAACCAGCCATGACCATAGCCTGAATAATAACTGGGCGGTGTTGTTTAGCGTAACTAATAATGTGGTGGGAACCTATGGGCTTGCCATTATGATCGCTAGTTATTTTGGACAAAAAAAGACCTCCAATCACTGGTGGACTCAATTGCAAGCGGTGGCGACTGTCCCTAGTTTATGGACTTTTTTTATTGGCTTAAATACGCAGTTTGTGCAGTTACCAACAGCGATCGAGACTGGTTTAGATCAGGCGGTATTGGTGGTGATTGCCTTTGCCTTATTATTAGTTGGGTTGAGGCTAGGCATGATCAAAGGGCGGAAGAGTTTACCAATGGCTTCTTTGGTCAGCTTAATAAAAGTTTTTATCATCCCTCTCTTAGTGGGTCTGGGGGCAACCTACTGGGGAGTGACTGGGGAGGAGCGTTTAGTTTTAGTCCTCATGTCTGGCACACCTACGGGTTTATCAGTACTGATCTTGGCAGAGGTTTATGATCTCGATCGAGATCTATTAGCCAGCAGTATTGCCCTAACTTTTCTAGGCTTGTTCCTTGCCCTGCCCCTCTGGTTATTTTTATTTACTTAGATATTTCTGGAAATTATTTCTTGAGGATCACTAATAACACCCCAGTAAAAATCATCACCAATCCTAACAAGCGCAGGGGAGAAATTGCTTCTCGAAACCAGAAGTAGCCAATGATTACCGAGAATATGTAGCCCATGGCGATCGAAGGCCCCACTACGCTCAATGGAACTTTGGTTAACAGAGCCACATAACCCACGGAACCCAAGCCGTAGCACAATAAACCAAATAGTAACTCTGGGATTGTGAAGATGCCCCAGACCTTACCGATCAAATCCGTTGCGGCGATCGCCGGAATCTTAATGGCTCCCGCCTTCAAAAAAAACTGCCCCACTGCCCCCACTGCCGCCGTCATCACCAACAAAAATAGTTGTGTTGAACTCATAACTCCCAACCCCTAAAGTTGCCCTAAAATTATCCTAAAATTACCCTAAAAATTATAAAGGGACGGACATTAGCCGCCCCCAAACATTCATAAATCAAACTAGGATCGCCTAATTTAATTAATCTTCAGCATTGCCTAAAGACCAAGTTAGATGTTGGATCCCCACGTTGACCGCAGATTTGATGGTAGAGACATCAGATACCACCATTTTGAGGTAAGTCATGATCGGCTCAGGACGGAAAGCCCACTGGCGGAAGGCTTCTTTTTGCCAGTAGAGGAGACGCTCTGCCGGGAGATCTGGGTAATCTAGCACCGTGCCTTTGTCCATATCAACCTGTTCCCAACGAGTCCCCGGACGGAACCAGCCATTTTTCACCACTTCAAAGAAGAAGGGCGTACCGGGATAGGGGGCTGCCACGTGGAAGAGGGCAATATCTACGGGTAATTTCTTCGAGAAGGCGATCGTCTCTTTAATGGTTGTCTCCGTTTCCCCGGGTAAACCAATGATGAAATAACCCCAGTTCTTGATCCCCACCTTCCGGGCAATGGTCAAGGAGTTGGCAGCTTTCTCTGGATAAGCACCCTTCCGAGCGTGTTTGAGAATTTGTTCATTGCCACTTTCCAAGCCCCAAGAAATTAACCAGCAACCCGCCTGGGCCATGAGGGTGAGCATTTCTTCATCAACGTAATCAACCCGACTATTGCAAGTCCAGCGCAGATTAATTTTCTGCTCAATCATCAGCTTGCATAGCCCAATTACTTGGTCACGGTTGACAGTAAACAAGTCGGCATACATGTGGATGTTGTTGATCCCCAGTTTCTTCAGGAGCCATAATTCCTGCATAATATTTTCTGGGGTGCGAATCCGAGCGCTGAACTGGTAGCTCACGTGCTTAATGCAGTAGGTGCAGGCAGCAGGACAACCACGGGCAGTGACGATAAAGGTAAAGGCTCCTTTGATCAGGGGCATCCGATACTTTTGCAGGGGCAGCAGCTCATGGAGTGGCAGGGGTAGATCGCTGAGATTATGAATAAAGGGGCGACTAAGGTTAATCACCGCTTCCCCATCTTTACGCCAAGCAACACCTTTAATTTCGGAAAAATCTAGGGGCGCATCAGCTTCTCGGATAGCGGGCTTGTAGCTGGGATCGTGTTCTGCAAATAGTTTCTTGATATTCTCAGGACGCTGCTCATACTTTTGATCCACATAATCCATCAAATCCCGGATCGTCAGGTCTGGTTCCCCGACTAGGACAAAATCAAGGGAGGGAAAACTGCGGAGAGTTTCCTTGGGAATGGGGGTAACGTGGGTACCAAAGGCGATCGTATAAGCTCCCCTTGCCTTCGCTAGAAATGCTCCGTACATATCATTTTCTAGAGTCGGAGCCGTAACTTGAGTCAGGTAAAAACGGGGTTGGTATTTATCAAGGATTTTGGTAAAGGTTTTCCAGTCCATCCGCTCGGCGATCGCATCAACAATTTTTACCGAATAGGTAGGATGCAGGAGAGCTGCCATCTGGGCAAGGGAGACTTGTGGCCAGATCATATTTTCCCTAGTCCGTCGCCCGACCCGGTGTTGACTCCGGATCCAGATATCGCCATCGGGAGAAGGAGGATTGACTAGTAAGATATCTACCATATCAACGTGCTGCTGATCTTCTAGAAGTCCTTGCCGCACAATATCATCAGCGTTGGGGAACATGGGGGGGGGAACTTTCAATGTTGCGCCCTTACCACGATTTTGTTTGGATAAATCTTTGACAGCCATTTTCCTAATTCCTCCGTGTGACTAGCATATTACTAGCGTATTACTAGTGTGTTACTAAAGTGTTAACGAGACTTGTTAATTAATAGTAGTAGTTGCATCGATCGAACTCAGGCGATATCCCTAGGGAACTAAGGTATCTCCATTATGCCACCGAATCCTAGGGAGAGACGGAATATTCACCCGCCTCAGTACTGCCCAAATCTTTTTGAGTCAAGAGATCCCGTTGCCCCAACTCATCTAAGACTCGCAAAATTGCCCAGTAGATCATTAACTGCACCCCCAGCAAAATTAACATCGAGCTACTAATCAGATAGAGCCAAATGCTATTAATTGACCAAGTTTCTAGTCCCAAAACTACGGTGGTAATCCCGGCTATGATCCCAATGACGATCGCTAAAGCTCCAATCCAGCCAAACTGTTGGTCTAGGGGTTGCCGGAATAACATTCTCCCAAAGAGTCCATGGCGGACTGGTTGCTTCACAAAGAGGGAAACTAGATAGTTAAATGCCACCCCAAGAATGAAAATATTTAAACCTGTCACTCCAGCCACCATGCCAACACAGAGCTGGACAACTTGCCAGTTTTGAATAGTGGTGATCCCAGAAAGTCTGCCAAGAATAAAGTGAACCGCCAGAGCAAAGGCGATCGCCATCCCCACCAAACCCACCATCCCCAGAATCCGCACAGGGTTATAAGTTAGGGCTGTCCAGACCATGGATTGCAGAAAAATCCTGCCATCTTTGACAACACTCAGCTTCGATCGACCAACCCGGACACTATAGGGAATTGGCACTTCAGCAATTTTTACCCCCTCATGGATTGCCCGGGTACTCATCACAGGAGTCAGGTTTAAGCCATCGGGCAGGGGAAATATCCGAGAAATCACATCTCGGCGAAACACCCGCATCCCACTGGCACTATCTGTGACTTTTTGACGGGTAATCAGGGTAAGTAACCCCGCAAAGAAAATATTGCCGACTCTACGGATGGCTGGCATTTGGCTCTTTTCTCCGGCTAAGCGGGAGCCAATTACCAACTCTGCATCTTGCATGGCAACTTGACAAAGCTGGGGAAAATACTCTGGCGGATAAGTGCCATCGGCATCGAGGAACCCAACTAAATCACCTTTAGCATTGGAGAAGCCTGTTTTTAGTGCCCCGCCATAGCCTTTGTTAACTGGATGAGTGATGAGTCTCACTCCGGGAATGCCCTTGACAACTTCCGCCGTCCGGTCTTTAGAAGCATCATTAACCACGATAAGTTCGAGGTCTTCCACTCCCACTGCTGCCAGGGCAGGTTTGATTTTCAGGACTCGATCGACAATCTCGGCAATGCCGTTTTCTTCGTTGTAGGCTGGAATAACAACTGAAAGTGTAGTCATGGCTCTAATTTAATTTGGTTTGTCCATGTAGATGACCTTAGGGGAGGGAGTCCCGGGATCATCAGTAATTTCCTTAATGGGTTTAGCAGGAATACCCGCAACCACAGTATGAGCAGGTACGTCTTTAGTGACCACGGCTCCGGCTGCAATTACGGATCCCTTGCCAATGTGTACCCCATCAGTAATGATGGCTCCTGCCCCAATCCACACATCATCTTCAATGACAATGCCCTCCGCCGTGATTCCCTGCTCCACAAAGGAACGGTGGGGATCGCTAAACACATGATTGACTGCCAAAATCTGCACAAAAGGAGAAGTATAGACTCGATCGCCAAGGGTGACTCCCCCCTGCCCTCGAATCACTGTGTACTCCCCAATTAAACTCTGGCAACCGATCTTAATCTGCGAATGGGGTAGATTGCGAAAGTTGTATACATGGAGGACTGCCCCGTGCATAACAATGGAGTCGGCTCCGATATCAATGCCGTGGAGACAGGCGTGGAGATAAACTCCTTGGTCTAGGTATACTCCCTTCCCTAAACGAATTTGATTACACATCCTCAGCCGGACCCCATGCTCGATCGCCGCCAAACCATCCATTTGCAAGATTAATCGATACACTACCGCCCGCACTCCCACCCCCAAAAGTGTAGGAATCCAGCCCACCAGAGCCATAATTAACTGCTCCAATAAGTATCTACCCCAGCCCGTGGCTTGGCGATCGATGTACAGATTAATATTTTTTAGCGTTGATGGTTTGGCTTTCATCCGTCAGAGGTAATAGCGTGGGGATTAAGTTGGGATTAATACTTCTTTATCTTAAATTCATGCCCTGAGACCAGCTTTAACTAGATACTAGACTTGAATTTCTAGGCTTTCTCTCAAATACGAAATCTCTCTTAGGCTTTTAGGATAGTAGAGATTTATGGCTTGCAAATATTAAAAAAAGCCAAAATTTAGGTTTCCTTTGATTTTGCAAGAGATGGCTCGGTAGCTAGTCCAACTGATAGTCTAGCTACCAAAGTTAGATTGGATACACCCTAATAGTAAAAGACTAGGGAGAAAAATAAGTCGGCAAATTATGAAATTTTAGTAAAATTACTGATAATCTATGTAATTTTCTTGTGAATTGCTTTCTAACCTAAGTAGTCTAACGGAATAATATCTTAGAATTAGTACCGAATAAAATAATTAGTCTCTAAAATTAAAACTCAAGATTAACACCAAAGAAATTTCATCCCACTCAAGAACACTTAAAAAAAATAGTTTCTCGCCCCCAGATTCTCCAGTTTTACCACCTCTAGACCACCATACCCCCGGAAAATCCTGTGAAAAATCCTCTCATCCGCATCCTTACCTTTGCTTTTGTCCTCAGACTGGGATTACCGATCCTTGCTTGGATGCTCAATCCCCAAGACCCCAGCATCTTCCATGCTGCCGACACCGATTCCTACGTCCGCCCCGCCGTAGAACTAGCCACTACTGGCAAATTTAATAGCTATTACGATGGTTTGCCAGAACTATTTCGGACTCCCGGCTATCCTCTATTCCTCGTTCCCAGCGTCTGGCTAGGCAATGTCGAGGCTGTGACTATTTTTCTCCAAGCCTTGCTTAGTTGTTTAACTGGTTACTATATTTACCGCACGGGTTTACTCCTATTCAAGCAAGAGCGAATTGCCCTATTTTGTCTGGGGATTTATGCCCTAGAGCCTTTGTCAGTTTTGTTTGTGAGCAAAATTCTCACAGAAACCCTGTTCTCGACAGTCTTTAGTATCTTTTTCTACTACTTTCTCAAATATGTAGAAACCAAGAAATTTCGAGACTTATTTATTGCTGCCATTACCCTAGTTATTTCCGCCTACGTCCGCCCCATCAGCTACTATTTACCAGTGTTGATCTCTCTGGGGATGGCTTTTTGGGTGGTTTGGCAAGAGTCTGATAAAAAAAGATTG
>JAIMKT010000010.1:60703-70304 GCA_020692245.1 Microcoleus sp. GA_180221_E-2-1-MAG-45_12 | reverse complement strand
GGGGGATTTTTCTTAGTATGTATCAGTCTTTTGGGGGTTTGGAATCTTCGTAATCAAATGGTGATCGGCTATTCTGGGTTTTCGGGGGTGAATGGGGTGAATCTTTACTACTGGACGGCTCCGGCGATCGAGGCGAATAAAACTGGCAAAAACTTCGATGCTATTCAAGATGAGATGGAAGTCCGAGATCCCAAAGTCATGTGCTTTAACCAAAGTCTCTACGGCCCCAAGATGTCTCCAGAGCAAATAACCTGTAAGAAGAGTGAAGTTTTTGAGGAGATGGAAAAAGAAGGAGCCAAAGTAATCAAAGATAATCTGCCCCGCTACACTTTGATGCACATTGACGGGATTCTCCGTACTCTCTTGGGCCCGGCTGTGAGTGATTACCAATCCCTTTTTGGTAAACCTATCGACTTTCCCCGTCTCACCGGAACAACTTTTCAAGATGGTATTTTTCTCCACCTACAAAATATGGTGATAAAAGCCCCGGAGTTATTATCTATGTATTTCCTCTTGGGGATCTTATCAGCATCGTTTATTGTGTTGACGATCGTCGGACTGGCAGGAAGATTGCCCATTGGGGGTTTACAACTCTTTACAGTATTGAGTGTCGGGGCTTATTTTGTGGTGGTTGGTGGTGGCACTGTTGGTCAGGGTCGGTATCGCCATCCTTTGATGCCCATTATTTGTGTGGTAGCTGGCTATGGGCTGTCACTGATTGTGGATAAGTTTCAGCAACGGCGACAACTCAAAACAGATAGCAGTGAATCAAATTCCAATTAAGGCTCTGTCTAAAAATAATGGGGGGTTCTAATGTCAAAGGTAACTATTAATGAAATCCAATGGGATCCACTCAAATATCTAAGATAAGATGCAGCAATTCGTGCTTATCCAGCTAATTTTTTGTAGTGATTTTAATTAATCTATTTCTGCTAGGAGAAAGCCCATTTGACACTCGTACTGAGTTGCTTGTTGATTTGCTAATTTATTGAGAGCATAGGCGCAGGTCGGTTTGCCGTTGGTCGATCGAGGTTGACCGCCCTGATCTGCAAGTAAGCAACTTTGACAAACCCTCTGGGGCTGAATAACTTGGGATTCGGTGAGGATAACTAACATTTTTCTCCTCCATATCTAAATTTAGACTATTAACTATTCAGAGAAAATACTTACACCCTAATTAGGAACTCTTCTTTAATTCCTTAATCTTATATTAATCATATCCAATGAGCAAAATTAATGGAACTAGTAGACATGGAAAGCAATGTCTTGAATTTGCTGCCCTTGATCCGCCGTAAAATACCAAACTATGACCGCAGTAAACTGAAGATTAGATTAACCGCCGTCTTCGATCGAGGGCGTAAATCCACCTTCAATATAGATACTTGGCAGCCAGAATTGCAGTGGCATTTACCAGTCACCGAGGTCAGAAAAATCTACGCCTTGTAATCATATCCGCCTAACCGCTTTTGCAAATTGATGTTAAAACTAATGACCCCCTAGAAGCTATTTCCAGAGGGTTATTTTTAGAAGTTATTTATTTACTAGAAGTTATTGTAGTAATCCTTCTCCGTTTGGGTTTGGGGTTGGAGGAGTTCAAAATTGGAAGTGTCGTACATATAACGAGTAACTTCTTCCTCTAGGCGATGAATGTGATGGGGTTCTAGGATGTTTGTCTGGCGGAGGGCTGCAAGATAGCCATCAATATAAAGTCTGAGGTCATCAAATCTATAACCCCGATTCCACATTTCCACAAGAGCATCAGTAAGTTTTTGGTAGTAGCGGATGGTTTGGCTATCGGTCAACATAAATTAAAAGTGTGGGAGAAGGTTTAAGTTGGTGATTAGTTAGTAAAAGGGTTGTTAAATTTGGTTAATTAGAAAGCTGACTAGGGAATCACTACCACATTATTGCCACGTTAATTGAGGATTTCGAGCGGCTTTTGCTTCGTCTACCCTGCCGATCGCCAGATTATGGGGAGCATGGTTGACAAATTCCGGGTCTTGCTCAATTTCGTGGTCTATCTTTATTAAAGCATCTGCAAACTGTCTTAGGGTAGTAGGGGTTTCCGTTTCTGTAGGTTCGATCATCAGAGCTTCGGGGACGATCGCCGGCCAATACATAGTCGGAGAATGGAAACCATAGTCTAATAACCTCTTTGCAATGCCTCCGGCACTAGTTCCGGCTTTTTTCTGTTTGATCGCAGAAACTACAAACTCGTGCATACAGGGTTTATGACCGTGGGATGGGGTGTAATGTGCCTTGAGGAGATGCCGGAGGAAGTTAGCATTGAGGATGGCATCTTGGCTAGACTGCCGCAGACCGTCGGCTCCCAAGGTTGTAATGTAAGTAAACGCCCTGACCATGACCCCAAAATTACCGTAAAAGCCCTTAATGCGCCCGATCGAGTCTGGATAATTTGCCTCTAGGTGGTAGATATCACCCTCTGGGCTGGATTCCTTAACTACCCTTGGTTTAGGCAGAAAAGGTGCGAGTTGTTGGTTGGCTACCACTGGACCGCAACCGGGCCCGCCGCCACCGTGGGGAGTGGAAAAAGTCTTGTGTAAATTGAGATGCACCACATCAAAACCCATATCACCGGGACGAGCAATACCAGCGATCGCATTCAAATTTGCCCCATCATAATACAAAAGCCCCCCAGCTTCATGAACTAGGCGGGCGATTTCTACAATATTTTCTTCAAACAAGCCCACAGTGTTAGGGTTCGTTAACATTAAAGCCGCCGTACTCTCATCCAAAAGGGACTTGAGATGGTCAATATCTACCAAGCCCTCAGAGTTCGATCGAACTTCCTTCACCTGATACCCCGCCATAGTAGCCGTTGCTGGGTTTGTACCGTGGGCAGAATCAGGGACGAGGACTACCCGCCGTTGCGCTGTTTGCCCCTTGGCTTCATGGTAAGCCCGGATCATCAAAATCCCCGTTAATTCTCCGTGCGCTCCAGCGGCTGGCTGCAAACTGGCTTCAGCTAAACCCGTAATCTCACAGAGTAAGGTTCCCAAATCATAGATAAGCTTTAAGGCTCCCTGTACTGTTGTCTCCGGCTGGTAGGGATGAATTTGCGCCAAACCCGGCAGAAACGCCGCCCAGTCGTTCACCTTGGGGTTGTACTTCATGGTGCAGGAACCCAAGGGATAAAAGCCCGTATCGATGGAAAAGTTTTTCTGTGACAAACGAGTGTAATGCTTGACCACTTCTCGCTCACTCACCCTAGGTAGCTCCGGGGGCTGGGAGGCGATGAATTCTGAGGGCAGAAAATCTGTTAACGGTAGAGGCTCCAAGGTCGGGATGTATTGATTGGCGAAGGTAGGAGTGCTTTTCTGATATATAGATAGTTCTGGCATGGGAGAGTGGGGAAGGCAGAATAAAACTTCATTAAGAATATTGTACTGTGAGATTTTGAGAATCACCCCGACTCTAGAAAATAATTTGTCGGATTTTGCCTTGCTATGACATGCTGTCTTTTGACTTTTGACTCCGCAAGAACTCCAATAGAACTTTTAATAACTTTGTTGAATGGTTAAAAGTTTAAACCTCAGAGGATTCTCGAAATGATCACCCGCTCCCAAGTATTACTCACTGCTGCGACCCTTAGTTTAGCCATAGGCGGGAGTGCAGCTACAAATATTTTTGATTTTACTCGTCTTGCTCAAGGGCAGGAAACCCAAGAAGTTACTATCCGGTTTCAGGCCAAAGTGGGCGATCGACCCTTTAGCTGTGCAGAAAATTACCCTAATCTAGGGGCGCAGAACACCACTGCCAGTGCTACAGATTTTCGTTTTTATATCTCTGGAGTTAACTTGATTGATAACAACGGGGTAGCGGTTCCCTTAACTCTGCAACAGGACGATCGATGGCAGCATCAAAACGTAGCCTTGTTAGATTTTGAAGATAAATCGGCGGGTTGTACCAACGGGACAGTGGAGACTCGCGATCGGATTGTGGGTACAGTTCCCAAAGGCAATTACAAAGGAGTCCAATTCACCCTCGGAGTTCCCTTCAACCTCAACCATGAAGATGTCACCCTTGCCAACAGCCCTCTAAATCTCTCGGCTCTCTGGTGGAACTGGCGGGGCGGCTATAAGTTTGTTCGCATTGACCTGAAAACCCCCAACATGATGCCTACAGCCCGACCAAACCACGGCGATCGAGGGTCTCAAAACTCTGGCAGTAGTCCGGGATTCCCCATCCATTTAGGTAGCACTGGCTGTCAAAGTGAAGGCACAAATCAACGCCCTGTTAATTGCACCAATCCCAATACCGTCAATCTCAGCTTTACCGATTTTGATCCCCAAAGACAGGTAATTGTTGCCGATCTTAAACCCCTAGTTGCCGAGACTAATATCACAATCAATCAGCCAGAAACCCCTCCCGGTTGCATGTCTAGCCCCAATGACCCCGATTGTAGTAGCATTATGCCCAATTTTGGTTTACCTTTTGGAGGCAAGCCCAGCCCAGAGCAGAAGTTCTTCCGCCTTGAAAACGCCAATCCCTAGAGATCAATCTCTATTAAAGAATCCTCGTTTCTTTAGAGCGGGGAGTGTCAATGCTAATAAAATGCAAATGAATTTCAGCAAAATTGCGTCGCTCTTTCTCCTTGGGCTACTGTCGGTGATGATAGCGGTAGGGATGGAGTGGGCAAAGTCTTCCCCAGCCCTGAGTTATCAAAATCACGAAAGTTACCAAGGTTATGAGAATCTGCCGCCGGGAATTCCTAAACCTGTGATCCCGGCGGATAACCCCATGAATGCAGCCAAGGTAGAACTGGGGCGCTATTTATTCTATGAAAAGCGTCTGTCCATAACTCAAGATTTTTCCTGTGCTTCCTGTCATCTCCAGAAACTAGCTTTCACTGATGGCAAACCTCTATCGATGGGAGCAACGGGAGAAATCCATCCCCGCAATTCCATGAGTTTAACCAATATTGCCTATAGTCCCGTCCTGACTTGGGCTAATCCCCTCTTGACGAACCTAGAATTTCAGTCTCTGATCCCTTTGTTTGGGGAGCATCCGGTGGAAATGGGCATGGTCGGCAGGGAGGAGGAAATATTAGCCATGCTGGGGAACGATCGCCTCTATCCCCAGATGTTTGCTGCTGCCTTTGGGAACTCAACTCTACCCGTCCCTCCCGAAAATTCAGGAATTAATCCCCTCAAGAATCCCGTCCCTCCTGCCGCCCCTGACTTAATCACAATTAGCAACCTCACTAAGGCTTTGGCAGCTTTTCAACGGAGCCTGATTTCTTTTGATTCTCCCTACGATCGCTATCGTTACCGGGGGGAATCTAATGCAATTTCGGTGGCGGCTAAACGAGGGGAGATTTTATTTAATAGTGAAAATCTGGAATGTTTCCATTGTCATAGCGGCTTGAATTTTACGGATTCGATCCAGCACGATCGCCTCGCCTTTAAGGAAATCGCTTTCCACAATACGGGATTATACAATTTGGATGATCAGGGAGCCTATCCTCCAGAGAATACTGGACTCTACGAAATCACCGAGAACCCAACAGATATGGGGAAATTTAAGGCTCCCAGTTTACGGAATATTGCCTTGACGGCTCCCTACATGCACGATGGCAGTGTGGCAACCCTAGAGGAGGCGATCGATCATTATGCGGCTGGGGGCAGGACGATCGCCGCTGGTCAATACGCCGGAGTAGGGAGAGGCAACCCCCTCAAGAGTAGTTTTATCAATGGCTTTACTCTTTCTCCCCAAGAAAAACAAGACCTCCTAGAGTTTCTCAACAGTCTCACCGATGAAAATTTCCTAACTAATCCTGCTTTCAGTGATCCCCATTAATCTCGGTCTAATTTGCAGACTAATTTGGAAGCTAATTGCAGACTAATGGCAGATCAATACAGGAAATTTACAATTACCAAAGCCCTAGAGTTAATCTACCGCCTTCCGCCGGAAACGCATAAAGAGTTTTTCTAGCTCTACCCACACCAGCATGATCAAACTAAATCCAAAACAAATCCCCAACTCTTCTATAGTTAAGACTCGAGTCCCAAAGAAACTTCTGAGGGGAGCCACGTAGATGAGCATCAGTTGCAGCAGAGTAGTACCGCCCACTGCCCAGAGAATGTAGGGGTTAGAGAAGGGATTGATCTCAAAAACGAATTGGGAATTGGAACGAATCGCGATCGCATGACCCATCTGGGCAACACAGAGCGTGGTGAATACCATAGTTTTCCAAACTTCTGGATCTCGGAAACCCACTTGATGGGTATAGTCGTAGGCCCAAACCATGAGAATAATCGTCACGATCGCAAACACCACCCCAAACCTGACCATATAAGCACCCAAGCCCCGGGCAAAAATACTTTCCCTAGGATTGTAAGGCGGACGTTGCATGACATTGGGTTCGGCGGGTTCCACGGCTAGAGCTAGGGCAGGTAAACCATCGGTGACTAGGTTCATCCAGAGAATTTGTAACGGAGTCAAAGGCACACCACCCAAGCCGAGAATTGGCGCAGCGGCAATCACCAAAACTTCCCCAATATTACTGCCGAGGATGTACTTAATAAAGCGGCGAATATTGGTATATACAACCCTACCTTCTTCTGTGGCGGCGACGATCGTGGCAAAGTTATCATCTAGCAACACCATATCACTGGCTTCTTTGCTCACATCCGTCCCCGTGATCCCCATGGCAATCCCAATATCTGCCTGCTTCAGCGCCGGAGCATCGTTAACCCCATCCCCTGTCATAGCTACGGTTTCCCCTCTAGTTTGTAGGGCTTTGACAATGCGGAGCTTATGCTCTGGAGCTACCCGTGCATAGACACTTACTTGGGCAACTTCTTCTTCTAGCTGGGGCTGGGTGAGTTTTTCAATTTGCTGCCCCGTTAAGACATGATCCCCTGCTTGGGAAATCCCTAGGTCTTGGGCGATCGCCTGAGCTGTTAATTGGTGATCTCCCGTGATCATTAGCACCCGAATTCCTGCCTGTTTACACCGGGACACGGCTTCACGCACTTCTGGACGAGGAGCATCCAACATTCCCACTAGCCCCAGCCAAACTAAATCATGCTCGGTGGTGTCATCACTACCTTCTGGGGGAATCTCTTCTAAGGGTTTGTAGGAAAAACCGAGTACCCGTAGTCCTTGCCCCGCCATTTGGTTATTTTGGGCTAAAATTTGGTTCCGCAGACTAGCAGTAAGGGGAATAGTTTCTTCGCCGACTTGATAGCCAGTGCAACGCTCTAGGATCAACTCCGGGGAGCCTTTGGTGAACATTTGGTACACAGCCTTGTCTTCAGCTGCCATCTGCACAATTACACTCATGCGCTTGCGTTCGGAAGAAAAAGGAAACTCGCCGACCCTAGGCATCAAGTCTGTATATTTTTCCTTCTGAAAATCGCACTTACCCGCTAAACAAAGTAAAGCACCTTCAGTAGGGTCTCCCAAAATTTGCCAATTCCCCCCTTTTCCTTCAGTTTTAGTCTGAGCTTGGCATTGCAAAACCGCATCATTACAGAGAACACAACCAAGGAGGAGGGCTTGGAGTTCTGGATAGTTGCGAGGGATCACGACTTCCCCGTCAGAGATAAATGTACCTTCAGGGACGTAGCCTTCCCCACTTATCCGGAAGGTGCGATCGCCCACAAATACTTTTTGCACCACCATTTTATTCTGGGTCAGGGTTCCAGTTTTGTCAGAGCAGATATGGGTGACAGAGCCAAGGGTTTCCACCGCCGGAAGTTTCCGGATCAGGGCGTGGCGTTTGACCATGCGTTGGGTTCCGAGGGCAAGGGTCACGGTGATCACCGCAGGCAGACCTTCGGGAACTACAGCTACCGCCATACTCAAGGAAACTTGGACTAGCTCTTGGAATTTACTAAATCCCCCGGTGCCAATCACCCCCACAGCAATCACGATCGCTACCAAAATCAAGGATCCAGTCACCAAGACATTACCCAACTGGGTCATCCGAGTTTGGAGGGGCGTGGGTTCACTTTCCACCGATTGCAGCATAGTGGCAATTTTGCCAATCTCTGTTTTCATCCCTATCCCAGTCACCACCGCCGTTCCCCGCCCTTGAAGGACTTCTGTACCTTGAAATACGGAGTTGAGGCGATCGCCCAAGGAAGTTTCTGCATCAAGGACAAGCTGGGCATTTTTCTGCACTGCCATGCTTTCCCCAGTCAAAGCTCCTTCCCGGATTTGCAGATTAGATTGTTCAATTAATCTCGCATCAGCAGATACTGCCACCCCTGCCTCCAGAAACATCACATCGCCGGGAACTAGGTATTTGCCATCAATTTCGATCGGCGAACCATCCCGGAGCACCCGGACTCTGGGGGAAGAGAGTTTCTTGAGGGCTGCCAAAGCTTGTTCTGCCCTTGCTTCTTGGAGATAGCCCAAAACCCCATTGAGAATGACGATTAAAAGAATGGCGATCGTATCCTTGAAAGGAATATCTCCCTTAGCTGCATTCGCCTCCCAGTTGATCACATCTAGAACACCAGAAATCAAAGCCACCGCAATCAGCATCAGCAGCATGATATTTTTGAACTGATCAATCAAAATATCCCAAGACGAACGTCCGGCAGTTTCTTCCAGTTCATTCAGCCCATAGGTTTCGGCTCGTTCTTGGACTTGTTGAGAAGTTAAACCCGTGATGCGGTCAGTCCCCAAGGTTTGGAGAGCGTGATCAATTTCTAAAGTATGCCAAGGGGATTGCGGAGAGGAAGGGCTAGATGTAGTCACAGAGGTTATAGTTTAGAATGTAATGATAAAATTAACTATTGTTTAGAGTAGTTATTTGGTTACTCTACAGGTTGCGATCGACTGCTTTTTTGTTGCATTTTTTTATCTTCGCATTTTCCACTCGTAAAAAACAACAAGAATTAATAATAAAAATTAATAGTAAGAATTAATAATCAACATCAATAATTGAGAGGATTAAGAGCCTTAAGGCATAATTTTTTCGCGTTGGGCAGAGCTAAACACCATTTCTTCATCCCAAAAACTGCCCGTTGGTAAAGTTGCATTCTGTAAATCCGCCCCTGTCAAATCGACATTAACTAGGTTAGCCCGTTTCAGATTCACACCGTGTAAGTCTGCCCCCACTAAGCTTGCACCCCGGAAATCAACCTTGGTTAAATCCCCGCCCCGGAAATCTGCCCCATCTAATTTCGCTGAACTCAAACATGCTCTAGTTAAATCTACACAACGCAGATCCGCTCCTTGGAAATTTGTATTACTAAGATTCGATCGAGTCAGGTCACAGTGGCGGAGGTCGGCTCCCCTCAAATCTGCCTCATTTAAATTGGCTCTAGTTAAATCCGCATGGCTGAGATCTGCTCCACTAAGATTGGCTCCTTCTAGTTGAATCTGGCGGAGGTCGGCTCCCGACAAATCTACATTTCGCAGATTAGCTCCCACTAAGTTCGCACCTCTTAAATTTACTTCGCTTAAATCAACTTCACTCAGATCAATATTTCCCAAATTCACTCCCATTAACTGAATCTTCGGGGCAATTAAATAGGCTCCCATCGCCTTGGGGTCAAAACCTTCTGGGAATTGGGTCAGGTGATTATAAACTGCTTTTTGGAGAATAATCCCCCGGAGTTTA
>JAIMKT010000010.1:11328-60694 GCA_020692245.1 Microcoleus sp. GA_180221_E-2-1-MAG-45_12 | reverse complement strand
AGATCGGCGCCGATTAAGTTGGCTCCCGTCAGATTAGCATTATCAAGATTGGAACCAGAGAGATCAGAGTTGCGGAGATTGACTACCCTGAGTTCCGAAAATCTCAGGTCTGCCCCCACCAGAGCTACTTCACTGAGGTCTGCACCACTTAAAACCATATGGGAACCAACTAGATAAGCCCCTGCTGTTTTGGGGTTAAAGCCCGGACTGAATTTGGTATTGGCAGTATAAATAGCTTTTTGGATACAAACATCCGTCAAGTCGATCCCACTCAGGTCAGCTTCGCTTAAGTTTGCGCCGGAAAGGTTTGCCCCATCTAAGATCAGACCAATGAGGTTAGCTTTTTTCAGATTTGCGCCCCGGAGATCTGCCTTTGTTAATTCTGTACCCACCATGTTTGCCCAGCTAAGATCGGCCCGTTGCAGATTTGCTAGAGTCAGGTTGGCAAGATTTAAACAAGCTCCGTTGAGGTTGGCTCCATTGAGGTTGGCTTCCCGGAGGTCGGCTTCGATGAGTTCGGCATAACTGAGGTTGGCTTTGGCGAGGTTTTGTTTGTGGAGATTGGCTCCCCGGAGATTTTCTCCCTTAAAGTCAGCCTTCCGCAGGTCAGGTTGCAGTGATTGGTTGGTGGACACTTCCTGACCCTTGAGCTGTTGATGGTTTAGGCGGATACCACTATCAAAGTCTATTTTATTCACTCCCCCCTCTTAGTCCCGAACTCTCGGATTTTTTTGGACTGTGATCACAACGCATTCATAAATAGCCCCTAAATTATAGTTCCATTCTCTGGGGAGTGACACCCCTAAATTTACTAGGTAATTTGCCCACATTAGACCTTGAGAAAATTTCCTCCAAGGTTTTCGCCCGTAAGTTTACGTAGGAAATCTGAAAATCTAAAAAATTCATCTAGGGAGTTCTTAGTGTGAGTAGGTCTCGATCGATCCCAGAAACCCTCGAAAGATTCTAGCAATATCTAGCAATATATAGAGTAGCAGCAATTAATTTACAAGCTTATGTTGGAGGGCAAAGCGGAGTAGTTCCGATCGATTATTAGTCGTTGTCTTTCTGAGGAGGCTAGAAACATATTTTTCCACGGTGCGGGAACTCAGGTGGAGATGACTTCCAATTTCTCCATTAGATAACCCCGTGGTTAATAGCTCCAAGACTTCCTGCTCTCGGCGACTAATTTCAATGCTGATATCTGCTGCCATGATCGTCTCTGGGGAAACTATCCGGGCTGGCTCTGGGGGCTTGCTGAGAGATTGTTGGTAACGCCACTCGGTTTGGATAAGTTGCGATCGCTCTAGGAGATTGCGTAAAATCGCCCCCAATTCTGGCATTTCAAAGGGCTTGGGCAGGTAAGCATCACACCCCATCTGGTAGCCCCGGATGCGTTCTACGGTACTGCCCCGTTCTGTGAGGAAAACCACGGGTAAAAGCCGATATTCTGGTCTGGTTCTTACTTCCCGCACTAGCTGATAGCCATCCATCTGGGGCATATTGATATCAGTAATCAGCAACTGGGGGTGGTATTTTTCGAGGAGATTCATGGCACTGCGACCATTATCCACAGCGATCGCTCGATAACCAGACATTTCCAAATAATCGCAGACAGCGACTTGGACTCCCGGATCATCATCGGCAACTAAAATTAGTAAGGGCATAGGATAAGAAAGTTGCTCTAGCTCATAGGTATTACAGAGGGCTTAAGAGTTGCGAATACTCACCTTGAGGCTGCTGGGTTGGGCAGGATTGCCTTCGAGATAAATACCGTAGCGGCGATTGGCTGCAAGGTGACGGAGGATCTGGTAGACAGTTTCGATCTGGTCGTAGGCGTTTGCCATCTGCGCCAACTCTGGCAAGGAAAGACTGGAACCAGAGCTTTTGAGGGCTTCCACCAACCTTTTTTGGATATCTAGCACCGTAGCGGCAGCTTTTTTCCCAGCTTCTACCCCCGGTTGATGGTAGGCATTGACGTTAACTAAGCTAGCATAGATACCCACGGCTCGATCGTACAGGGCAATTAACGCTCCCACGGTGCGGGGAGTCACTTGGGGAATGGTAATCGTAATAGAATCTCGTTGATTTTCGTAGAGGGCTTGGCGAGTTCCCAATAGTAAACCGCTTAAATAGTCCCCACTAGTTGCTCCCGGTTCGACCTCTGGAGAAGTTCCAGTGCGATCGAGCAAGACTTCAATAAAAGTCATAAAGAAATTGGGTACGCCATCCCGGAGTTGTTGGACGTAGGCGTGTTGATCCGTGGAGCCTTTGTTGCCATAGACCGCAATCCCTTGATAGACAGTGTTACCATCCAAATCTTTCTCTTTGCCCAAGGATTCCATGACCAACTGTTGGAGATAACGACTAAAGAGGAGCAAGCTATCTTTATAGGGCAGGATCACCATGTCCCTTTCTCCCTTCCCTTTGCCTGCATAGTGCCAACTGAGGGCGAGTAGAGCCGCAGGATTTTCTCGGAGTTGGGGAATCCGGGTGGCATCATCCATAATCTTCGCTCCCTCTAGGATCTGCTGGATGTCAATGCCTTGGAGAGCCGCAGGTAACAAGCCCACCGCCGACATTTGGGAAGTTCTGCCTCCCACCCAATCAAACATGGGAAATGTGGCTAACCAGCCCTCAGATTTGGCAGTTTTGTCCAACAGGCTATCCACACCAGTGATGGCGACAGCGTGGCGGGAAAAGTCTAATCCTTGGGAGGCAAAGGCTTGTTTAACTTCGATCATGCCATTGCGAGTTTCGGGAGTTCCCCCAGATTTGGAGATGATTAAAACAAGAGTATTGGCTAGTTTGCTTTGGAGTTGGTGGAGGGTGCGATCGATCCCCTCTGGGTCAGTATTATCAATAAAATGTAACTCCATCGCCGCATCGTAGGGAGCAAGGGCGGCAGCAACAAATTCGGGGCCCAAGGCAGATCCACCAATCCCCACGGAAAGAACTTCGGTAAAATGGTGATGGGGACTAGGGCG
Source organism: Microcoleus sp. GA_180221_E-2-1-MAG-45_12 (assembly GCA_020692245.1). Taxonomy (GTDB): domain Bacteria; phylum Cyanobacteriota; class Cyanobacteriia; order Cyanobacteriales; family JAAUUE01; genus JAAUUE01. The sequence goes on along the minus strand of JAIMKT010000010.1, from coordinate 57,710 downwards.
CAGTTCGCCTCGATGGATTTGCTGAGAAAAGGTGAGAATCTGCTCTAGGGTATCAGTGATTTCTGCTTTGATGGCAGCATTGGGGGCAAGCTCTGGATTGCGGAGCCAGTAGTGACCGACCATCCGGTTTTCATCGGGGTTAGCGATCGCCCCCTGCTCTAACTGAGTCATAGCTTGAAAGGCTTGGGCAAACTTAGGTTGCATCTCTTGGACAAAAGCCTCAGGGAACCGCATCCGACTGATATCTAGGTAAAAGCCCAACTCTCCATGATAGTAGAGCCAATCCTGATAGCGTTGCCATAAAGTTGCTGCATCCATACGCAGGAATCCCCCTAGTTCAAGAGTCCTAAATTATCCAATAATTACCACAATTACCATAAAAGCGTTAATCCAAGGAAAGATCGTTAGAAAATCTCCAGAATCTCAAAATAAATCTAAAAATCTATGAATAAGTGCTACGAATACTTTTTGCGTCTCTTGACTCGGAGAGAATACAGTGCTGCCGAGCTACAAAAAAAAGCCACAGAAAAGGGTTTTCCCCCAGAGGATATTACCCCCGCCTTGGAGCAGCTCCAAAATTATGACTACCAGAGCGATCGCCGTCTTGTTAGTGGTTTAATTACTGCTGCCGAGGGGAAGTACGGGAAAAGTGTCGTCTGGCGGAAGTGCTACACCAAGGGGATTAACCGGGATTTATTTGAAGAAATCTGGTCAGCTACCATCCCAGAGGCAGATAGTCCTGAAGAGCAATGGCAGGAACTGAGGGAGAAGGTGCAGCGCCGCTATAAAATTACTAGTTTTCAAAATCTAGACCCCAAAACTAAAGGGAAGATTGCTAATTTTCTGCAATACCGGGGATTCAAGCCTTGGGAAATGTTGAATCTCTGGCAGCAGGAAGATCACGATCGAGAATCCTAGCTATTTTCCTAAATCTCCACCTCGCTCGATCGCCCAAAAGCTGCAATGTTCACCCGCCGCACTGCTTCGATATCTTCTAGTTGTTCCGATCGAATTTCCATAAGTTAACATGGCTCATAGTTAAATCCCATTACCTGTTATTTACGTGGCTAGAGAACTCATAGCGATCGCTACCTGTTGAGCAATGAAGGGTAGGATTAATTCATTTTTGCTGTTGGCTGCTCCTTCCGTGAACACCACTAGGGTACAGGGCTGGGGAAGTTCTATATAAGCCGCATCGTGACGAACTTGGGTCATCCAACCCGCCTTTGACCACACCTTGGCTCCCGGTGGTAAACCCTCGCCGAGAAAACCTTGAATTTGATTTTCTGGGTCTTGTTGCCACACTTCCGGCTCTAACTTGCGGGATAGAAGATTGAGCATAGCTTGCGATCGCTCCCCTGATACTGCCACTCCGCCCACAATACTATGGAGTAATCTCGCCGTAGCATCGGTGGTGAGTTGATTCCGATTTTCCCGAAACTCCCCCAAAAAAGCCCGTTCTCGCCCGTAAGCCCCATCTCCCCAAGTTTTCTGGTTAACATTAATCCCTTCTAGCTCTTCCCAGCCCAAGGATTGAAAGTAGCGATTCACAATATTTCGCTGGTTTTGCCAAGTTTTGAAGGGTTCCGGGGGCAGTTCTGGCCCGCTAGTTGTGCCTGTTAACGCATCTACCACCAGACTAGTAGCATCATTACTAGATTTGACGATCATGTCGTGGATCGATCGAGCCAGTTCCAGAGAAGTGGAGATCATTCCCTTTTCCAGCCATTCCTGTATCGCCACAAGGTAAAACAATTTCACCACACTAGCCGGATAGAATAACTCCAAGCCCCGATAACCAAAGCCCCGGACGGGATATTTCCAAAACTCCTCGGCGGCGATCGCTCCCCCAATATTCACTGGAAATGGTGGGTCGTAAACTAGCCAAGTCATGGCGATTTGGTTTCGAGCAAGGGCAGGAAATTCTTGCCATGTTGCCCCCAAAATCCTTTGCCCTAGGTCTTCAAGGATCGGGTCTTTTTGATAAAAAGTCATCTTAAATTTATGAATTGATTTAGGCTCATTATGCCATTGTGGGAGCGATCGCCACTGATGAAAAAGGAAAATATTGAAAGAGGAAAAGTGAAAATCTTGAGAGTCAAAGTTAAACCCAACTCGAAAACTGTCCAAATTCAGCTCCAAGCAGATGGCAGTTGGCTGATTAATCTCAAGGCTCCTCCGGTAGATGGCAAAGCCAATCAAGAATTGGTGAAAGTTCTAGCAGAGTTTTTGGCAGTGAAGAAATCCCAGATCACAATTAAATCCGGGACAACCAGCAAATACAAGCTTGTGGAAATTGATGACAGCTAATGTCCTGACATACAGCAGCTAAAGCCGTTACTACAAAAGCAAAAGCAGATATAGGTTTTAGCCTAAGCCTAACCATGCCAGAACGCCTTTTCCGGTGACATACTCGATCGCCAAGGTCAGGACAAAGCCCACCATCGCCGCTCTGCCATTTAAACGTTCGGCATACTCATTAAAGCCAAATTTTGGTTCTAAGACTTGGGGGGCAACGGTGGGGGTAGGTGTAGATTTTGTCATGGGAACTTTCTCCAAAAAACTTTTTAAAAAACTTATAAGACTTTACATAAGTTTATATTAGTTTATGAAGACTGGTGAACAAAAGAAAATTGACTCCTCGATCGACCAATGAAATCAACAAATTAACCAGTGAGTTAACCAGCTAATTGATTACTTCTGGCAAGTTGAATATTATTTGTCACCAGTTTTAGGGCGGCTTGATATTGATCATCTTCAGGAGTTGCCACTTGACTAAAGGTCAATAGTTCTGAAGGAATGACTTGATCGGGAGTAATCCCCAATTTATTGATATCCCGATGATTGGGGGTTTCATACTTTGCCACTGTTACCGCCAATCCAGAACCACCTTCTAGATCAAATAAAGACTGGATTAAACCCTTGCCAAAGGTAGTTTCCCCCACCAGCTTGGCTCTGCCGTTATCTTGCAAAGCTCCTGCCAAAATTTCGCTAGAGCTAGCCGTGCCTTGATTTACCAATACGGTTAAAGGGGCTTGGGTCAGGGCGGGATCATTGGAGGTGAAACTCCCCAGCATTCCTTGGCGATTAACTGTGTATACCACCGTTGCGTCATCGAGCCAGAGACGGGCGATATCAATGCCAGCTTGGAGGAGTCCCCCCGGATTGTTGCGGAGATCGAGGATGTAACCCGTGGCTCCTTGGTCTTCAAGGTTTGCGATCGCGTGGGCAACTTCCTTGGTGGCATTAGCACTAAACTGGGTGAGGCGAATATAGCCGATCGACTGCCCAGTACTAGTATCCATCCGTGCATAAACAGGGTTAAGGGTAATTCGATCGCGTTGCAGTTCCACCTCCGCAGGCTCCTGTCCCGGTGTTTGTACCAGCAGTTTTACCTTCGTCCCACTCTTACCCCGCATTTTCGTTGCTGCCTCATCGAGGGTCAGGGTAGAACTAGGGATGCCGTCAATACTCACGATCGTGTCTTTGGGTTGAATTCCGGCTTTGGCTGCGGGGGAACCTTCGAGGGGCGAAATAACTTCCAGAGCTTTAGTTTCGGGATTAATCATGATCTGCAAACCGACTCCCGATAATTCTCCAGAGGTGTTCACCTTCAAGCCCCGGTATTGATCCGGCGGTAAAAACCGAGTAAAGGGGTCATCTAGGGTTGCCAACATTTCCTTAATCGCTGTGTAGGTATGCTCTTGGTCATCTAGCTGACCCTTTAGAGTATTTTCCCTGGTTAGCCACCAGTTTTGGTGATTGAAACTATCGTCAAGGTAGGCCTGATTGACAATCCGCCAGACCTCCGCCACCAAATTCTGATTGCTGCTGAAGGCGATCGCTCCCGGAGTCGCCACAAATCCTGACCAGAACAACTGGCAAATCAGTAATAATCCAACTAAAGCAACTTTTATATACATAACTTGCAAATTCAACAAATTTCTCAAAAATTCTGCAAAGTGCCGATGACTAATTTTATGGACTTTTCCTTAGAAACTCCCTAAGAACCATTGTAGGCTCAATTCTAAGTTAATTTTTGGACCAGTTTAGCCATAACTTAACCAAATTGCCTCTTAGATTAACTTTTTACTATATTTTTAACGTCAATTTCTGCCCATAATTCTTGGCACTATGTTACATTTCGTATAGAGATAAGTTGAAACTTCTCAGGTTTATAATCGATCGAGGGCAGCCGACAATCCTAAAATGGATAGCCCCTTCCCCATAAGCAATCAATAGCAATAATTCTAGGAGTTCGAGCTTCATGTTTACAAAAGAAGTAAGAGAATCAAAGCTCTTTAACTGGTTTGAAGAACGTCTGGAAATTCAGGCGATCGCCGATGATATCTCTGGTAAGTACGTTCCCCCCCATGTCAACATCTTCTACTGTTTGGGTGGTATTACCTTAGTTTGTTTTATTATTCAATTTGCCACTGGCTTTGCCATGACTTTCTACTACAAGCCCACTGTCACCGAGGCTTTCAACTCTGTACAGTACTTGATGAATGAAGTCAACTTTGGCTGGTTGATTCGTTCCATTCACCGTTGGTCTGCCAGCATGATGGTCTTGATGATGATCCTCCACACCTTCCGGGTATACCTGACTGGTGGTTTCAAAAAACCCAGAGAATTGACTTGGGTGACAGGTGTTATCTTGGCAGTCATCACCGTCAGCTTTGGCGTAACTGGCTATTCCCTCCCTTGGGATCAAGTGGGTTACTGGGCGGTAAAAATCGTCTCTGGTGTACCTGCGGCAATTCCTGTAGTTGGTGATGCCATGGTCGAACTTCTCCGGGGTGATGTCAGCGTTGGTCAAGCGACCCTAACCCGGTTCTATAGCTTACACACCTTTGTTTTACCTTGGTTTATTGTGGTCTTCATGTTGCTCCACTTTATAATGATCCGCAAGCAAGGGATTTCTGGTCCTCTCTAAGAAACCATTCTTCAGCATTGCCCGAAATAAACCTACCTGTAATTTTCCTGAAGCCCATTTCTGCTGGTTTACAAACAGGAAAAGCATTAAAATTAGACAACATAAAATCCAACAATCTCCAGCCTTGGGTCTTTACTCAGTATTTATTCAGTATTTATCCAAGAACTGACCCCAGCGACTAAACCCCAGCAATCGTTATTTTAATTAAGGAGAACTCTATGGCAACTATCAAAAAGCCAGATCTAGCTGATCCCGCCCTCAGAGCCAAACTAGCTCAAGGCATGGGTCACAACTATTACGGCGAACCCGCTTGGCCTAACGACCTACTCTACATTTTTCCTGTGGTCATCATGGGGACGATCGCCCTCTGCATCGGTCTAGCAGTACTAGATCCTGCTATGGTGGGTGAGCCTTCCAATCCCTTTGCCACACCCCTCGAAATTCTGCCCGAATGGTATCTATACCCCAGTTTCCAACTCCTCCGAGTCCTACCAAATAAACTTCTTGGTATTGCTGCTACTGGCGCGATTCCCTTGGGCTTGATCTTGATTCCCTTCATCGAAAGTGTCAACAAGTTCCAAAATCCTTTCCGTCGCCCCATTGCTACCAGCATCTTCCTGTTCGGCACAGCGGTGACTCTCTGGCTAGGCATTGGTGCTACTTTCCCGATCGACAAGTCCTTCACCCTCGGCTTGTTCTAGGCATAAATTTTCCTAAATCTAGAGCAACTCTGGAATTTAGATTGTATTAACATCAGAAACCCCTCAACTATCAAGCTGGGGGGATTTTTCTTTAATGTTTGAGATCGCTTATCATTAAATTAGATCTAAATTAAATGTTTGGGTAATTTAATAATTATGATTGAGCTAAAAAACATTCACTCCCTGAGTGACTTCAAGCGCAACGCCAAGGAATTTATCGAACGGATCAAAGCAACAAAATCCCCAATTGTGTTAACCATTAATGGTAAAGCGGCAGTTGTTGTTCAAGATGCCCATGCCTTTCAAGCAATATACGATCGGGTTGAACAAGCCGAATCGGAACTGCGCCTCCTAAAACTCGCCACTCTACAGCAAGACATTAACCTAGGAATTTCTCAACTCGAAAATGGTGAATACACAGAATATGATGTCGATACCTTGCCAAACCTCCTAGAAAATATCAAAGCGCGTGGTCAAAGGAGGTTGCTGCAAAGTAAAAATGAATCGATTTAAGATTTCTCAACAAGCTGATTTTGACCTTGAAGACCTATGGGTATATCTTGCGCAAAAAGATTCCTTAGCTGCTGATTTATTGCTAGCAAAAGTTATTGATAAATTTCCTATGCTTGCTCAGTTTCCAGAGATGGGAAAAAGTAGAAACGATCTTGCCAAAGGACTGAGGAGCTTTTCAGTTAAGCCATACATTATTTTTTACAAGCCCGTGGAAGACTGTATTGAAATTGTGCGTATTCTTCATCAATCCAGAAATATAGAAGATCAATTTTAATTTTTGATATTTAGCCCCCTTTCCCAAGAGATTGGGGGTTGTGTATCGTAAATCTCCCTAGAGTTTAGCAATGCCATCTTGTCTAGCGGCTCTTTGGACGGCGGCGGCGACTACGGTGGCGACTCGTTTGTCAAAGACGGAGGGAATCACATATTCCTTGGTCAGTTCGGCGGGATTGATCAAAGAGGCGATCGCATAGGCGGCTTCTAGGCACATGTTGGGGGTAATTTCCGAAGCTCGGCAGTCGATCGCTCCCCGGAAAACTCCCGGAAACGCCAAGACATTATTAATCTGGTTGGCATAATCGCTCCTGCCCGTAGCCATCACCGCCACATCATTTTTTACTAGCTCTGGTTGAATTTCGGGAATGGGGTTCGCCATAGCAAATACCACCGGATCCGCTGCCATCGATCGCACCATCTCTGGGGTCAAAACTCCCGGCGCACTCACTCCCAAGAACACATCTGCCCCTTGCATGGCATCGGCTAAAGTCCCGCTTAATTCCACTGCCAATTCCTGTTTTTCTGCTGTGAGATCAGTCCTGTCTTTAGAAACAATCCCTTTAGAATCACACAGGGCAATGTAGTTGGCTCCAGCTTTTTTCAGAAGTTTGGCGATCGCAATCCCCGCCGCTCCTGCACCATTCAGGACTACTTTAACTTCCCCTAGGTCTTTTTTCAGGAGTTTCAAAGCATTGATCAAAGCTGCAAGGGTGACGATCGCTGTGCCGTTTTGGTCATCATGGAACACGGGAATATCTAGTTCTTGCCGCAAGCGAGCTTCAATTTCAAAACATCGGGGCGCACTAATATCTTCTAGGTTCACGCCTCCAAACACCGGAGCCATATGCTTCACAGCTTGAATGATTTCCTCCGTATCCTGAGTAGCAAGACAAATGGGAAACGCATCTAATCCCGCAAATTCCTTAAATAACATTGCCTTCCCTTCCATCACGGGCATGGCTGCTTCGGGGCCCAAATTCCCTAACCCCAGAACCGCACTACCATCGGTGACGATCGCCACAGTATTGCCCTTAATTGTTAGGGCATAGACCTTTTCTGGTTCGGCAGCGATCGCTTTGCAAACCCGACCCACACCGGGAGTATACGCCATAGCCAAATCCCCCTGAGTTCCCAAGGCAATTTTACTGTGGACACTAATTTTGCCGCCCCGATGCAGATCAAAAGTCCGGTCAGAAACCTCAATGAGTCTAATTTCTGGCAAAGCCTTCACCGCTTGGACAATATGTTCGGCGTGTTCTGTACTGGCGGCATCGACAGTGACTTCTCGCAGGGAAATTTTTAAGGTTTGCTCAATAAGTTGAATCTGCCCCAGATTGCCACCCATCTCGGCGATCGCTTGCACCACACTAGCCAACATCCCCGCTTGGTTAGGAAGTTGTAATCGCATGGTGACACTGAAACTAGAGCTAGGAGTAAGATTGACCATAGGAATTTTAGGAAAAATTTAGAGAAAAACTTGAGAATAGTTTGATCATATTGATCATAATCTGGGACAAATTTGAGAAATCAACCCTGATTAACGCCTCTAGATTATGCCACGCTCGTCCTAGCTCTCGGTGTTAAATGGCACAAAATCATGATTTTTCTAGTAGATTACTATCTAGGAAATGCCTCTAATCTTCTCAAGTACCAATTTTCCATTGGGGCAGAGCCTTGACTGAAAGCGAGATCACGTTAACTTATTTTCCTGAAAATACTTCCCTGAAAATTATTCCCAATATCCTAGAACATCATCTTGATCAATCCCTGCTGTCCGAGGAGAATTTCCCGCAGCAAACTAAAAATTCCCACCCAGATAATCGGGCTGATATCTACACCGCCAATGGGGGCAACCAGCTTCCGGACAGGGGCTAATAGGGGTTCCGTGGGTAGAGCAATGAGATTGAAAGGGAATCGGCTCAGGTCTACTTGGGGATACCAGGTCAGGACAATCCGAAATATAAAGAGAAAGATCATAATCCCAAAGAAGGGAGCGAGGATCCAGTTAGAAAGAATCAAGCTATTCATAAGTTTGTAAGAGTTGGGGGGTCTAAGGTTTATAAAAGTTGCAAAAGTTATCTGAAGTCTATCTAAAAGTCTTAATTTAGTTAAGTTTTATCTGGGGTTGAAGAGTTATTTTTCTGCCGTTTTTGAAGTAATTCTGAGGGTGGACGCTCATCACTCCAAGCCCACCAGTTGGTTCCACAATGACAATGATAAAATTCCTGCCATTTCCGGCGTTGATCGTGGGTGAAGACGGGCGATCGACGATTTAACCATACTTGCTCTGCTTCGGTGGAGCTAGATTTACAATCGGGGCAACAAAAATTGTAGGCATGAACAGCGGACTCGACCCACTGGGGGGGATTAGGACTAAAAACATCCATAGGTTATTGAGTAGTGTATTCTCTGAAGATTATGTGGTGACTGTCTTATCTAGTGATTATTTAGGAATTATTTGATCATCAATTACTGGGTGTCTATCTTGCTCAACCGGACTCTTAAAAATGTATTTAGCACAGATTTAACACAGTTCTTTATGAAAGTTCTTTATGAATTGTAACCATAAATTACACCTATAAACTGCAACTTCAAGTAGTCCCGGATAATCCAGATCTGGACAGGAATTTCGAGAGAGAAAACAGAAGAGCCAAGAATACATATTTACAGATGATGATTCTGGTAGTATGGCACTTAATTCTTAGAAATTTAGGTTTGTCTATAGATACTCATCAATGTTTGTGAGTTATTTAGCCCAATGTTCTCTAGAATATTATTGAAATTTGTATTAAGCCCCTAAATTAGATAGAAATTCCCCAGTGTCGTTATGTACAACATCATTTCCTTTTTGGGTATCTTTGGTCTTTGCCTTGTGGCTTGGATCTTCTCGGAAAACCGCAGCAAAGAGTTTATTCCTTGGCGAGTTATCTTTTGGGGAATTGGTCTCCAACTGTTTTTGGGAGCATTGATATTTATCTTTCCTCCCACCAGAACGGCTCTGGAGTGGTTTACTTCTCTACTGGATGGTGTGTTTAATGCAGCAGATGCTGGGGCAAGATTTGTCTTTGGTCCCAATATTGTGCCAGTACCGGGGCAGGATCCACAGGTGAATCTGGGTTATATTTTTGCTTTCCGAGCCTTACCAACGGTGGTGTTCTTTTCTGGATTAATGGCATTGCTGGAAAATCTGGGTTTAATTCAGCCAGTGGTCAACTTTTTTGCGGTAATTTTCTACAAAACCATGCGCTTAAGCGGAGCAGAGTCTCTGAGTGGAGCAGCCAATATTTTTGTGGGGATTGAGGCGGCAATCGTGGTCAAGCCCTACCTAGCAAGGATGACCCGGAGCGAAATTTGTGCAATTCTTTCCTGTTGTTTTGGGACGGCAGCATCTTCTACCCTTGCTATCTATGTTAGTTTTCTCAGACCCGTATTCCCGAATATTCTGGGGCATTTAATCTCTGCTTCGATTATTGCGATTCCGGCTTGTTTTGTGCTTTCAAAAATTTTAGTCCCAGAAACCGAAGTTCCGGTGACGGCGGGGGGAATTCCTCAAGAAGAGAAGGATGATGCTCAGTATTTCAGTGAAGATGACGATTCCTACGCTCTCCGGGAAGAAGAGGAGTACAAACCAGAAATGGCTGGAACTGAGCCGATCGAGCGGGTAAGTCCTCTAGATGCAGCAATTTTGGGAGCCTTAGATGGGGTGAAGATGGCTTCCTCGATCGCCGCAGTGTTGATCCTCATCGTCGGGCTAGTGTCTTTAATTAACCAGTCCTTTGGAGTTTTAGCTGCTTTAGATACCAGTGAAAACCCGATCCTTGCGAGTATTGGCTCTGTGTTCCGGGTCGTAAACTTAGCCAATATCCAAGGATTTCTATTTTATCCCCTGACCTTGTTAACTGGGGTTCCCTTTGAAGATTCTTGGACTGCTTCGGTGATTATTGGCAGACGGTTATTAGAAACGGCGATTCCTCCTTACCGAGCTTTGGCTGATGCGGCGGCGGCTGGGGAGATTAGCGATCGAACTGTGTTAATTGTCAGCTATGCCCTATCGGGTTTTGCTCACGTTGCTTCTGTTGGTATCTTTGTCGGTGGTACTACAGCGTTGATTCCCTCCCGGCGGAAGGATATCTCGGAACTAGGTTGGAAGGCTCTATTTGTAGGAACCCTCGCCACCTTGATGATTGCAGCAATAGCTGGAGTATTTGATAATGGAAACCCCAGTATTCTTGGTGACAGAGAACCCACCCCGATCGTATCTCCTAGCCCTACTGCCAGTCCCACTGCAAGCCCTACCGCCAGTCCTACTGCAAGTCCTAGTATCAGTCCGACAGCGACTCCCAGCCCAGTGGCTTCCCCTAGCCCCGTAGCAACTCCTCCCGTGGCTCCTGCCAGCCCTGCTGCAACTCCAGCACCTAGTCCCGTACCTAGCCCTGCTGCTGTAAGTCCTAGTCCTGCACCTAGCCCTGTGGTGAGCCCCAGTCCAGTTCCAGCTAGTCCGGGTGCTCAGGGTTAATACTGCTGGCTGATATTGAGGGATTTCTAGAGTTTGTTTAGGGTTGATCTGGTTGATCTGCTGAATTTGTACTTTCTAAGCCAAAGGAAGCCCAAAGGAGGCGGATTGCCATAATCACAAAGCCAAGGGCGGCGATCGATTTGACCAGTTGAGCAGGGAAAATTTGAGCAACACCTTCTCCGGCAAGGATACCCAAAAAGCTAGCCAAGACAAGGGCGGCTACAGTCCCGAAAAAAACGCTCCGGGGATGGACAGAACTTCCCCCAAGGGCGATCACTGCCAATTGGCTTTTATCCCCAATTTCTGCCAAAAATACTGTTAAAAAGCTAATTCCTAAAAGTTGCCAGTCCATAATTTTAAGTTTCAAGTTTTGAGTTTTAAGTTTTAGGTTTTGAATCTTAGCCAAATTTTCTATCTAAGATTGTTGGATTACTTCCCTGATCAACATTACGGCTACAAATAAGAGCATGATGGCGGCGGCTCGATCGAGGGTTTGGGGGGTGAGGCGACTAGCTAACCAGCGACCCAGCAATACTCCCACAAGGCTAGTAGCAATCAAGGCAGTGGCGGCTCCCAAAAAAATGACCCAAGGTGCATGGGATTCGGCAGTCATCAGGAGTGTAGCAATCTGGGTTTTGTCGCCCATTTCCGCCAAGAAAATCGTAATAAAAGTAGAAGTAAATACCTGCCATTTAGCCTCAGCTTGATGGTGATGGGGATGACTGGCTGAATTATGAATAGATTGACTAGCTAACTGAGAGGAGTCTGCTTGATTACTCGCCTGCTCTGGAGTGATTGGAATAATTTCGGCAACAGCTCCAGAGTTTGCTGCTGATGAGGGAGTAGGGAAAGAATTCGATCGCTCTACGGAAATTAGGGAAACAGGGGGAACTGTCTCCGATGAGGGGGACGTGCTACTCATTGATTGTGTTGGCTGCTCTTAATTTTCATATTTCTCTCATTTTGTCAGATATTGCCCTCGATCGCTACCTAGCAAGCCTAATCCTAAACCTGATTCCCGCCTAAATGCCAAGACTTATCTCCCTTTTCCGAGTCACCACTTAACCACTCCTCAATTCTTGATCTGTCGATCGCCCATCCTTGTCTAAAATCTGAAGCAATACTAGTACAAGTGTTCTATTTTGTTCTATAATATGAAGAGTAGATGATTCTCGATCGACTCACCCAATCCAGAAAAAGATGAGGTTAAAGCCATGACTAAGCACTATATTCTGAGTATCAATCCTGAAGCCGAATATTCTTGGAATCGTTGTATTCTTAGCCATCCCCTGACCGCTCACCGCCCCGAACTAGCTCAGGTGATCGCTGAAGCCGTGGGGGAAGCCGAGGGAACCTATCTAATTGCTGTCAATATCGAGGTGCAAGTGCTAGAGAAAGTTACTGAAGACTTTGAAGAGATCAAGGCTGGGGAATTGTTATCCAGTCAGCCGATCTTGCGAGAATTACCTCAAGAATTACCTCAAGAGCGTCCGGATCGATCAACCATCGCGGCCTAAATCTATCGCTGCTTAAATCTAGGGCATCGGTTCCCCTCGATCGACAATTTCAATATCCCACTGTCCCCGGCGTTCTGCCCCAAAAGCCACAAATCTACCATTGCCGCTAATTGTGGGCTGGCGTACCGGGACAAGCAAATTTTCAGAAACTCGATCGACCGTGAAATTCTGGCGATCGTACACTAAGATTTCTGGTCTGCCAAACTGTTCGGAAACGTAGACAATAAAGCGACCATCACCACTAATATCTGGCTGGTCTTGGATACTATTCGGCTGATTCAACCCCGGCAGATTCACTAGAGTTTGTCCGGGAACATTGTACAAATAAACATTGCGTTGATTTTGGCGATCGCTACTAAAAACCAACAACTTGCCATCAAAACTATAGCGAGGCTCTCCATCCCCCACTAAACTATTTAAGGTAGCCCCTAGTAACTGAGGAGGCGGGGTGATTACAACAGGATCGTTACAAGCAGTCACACCCCACAGTAGAAACGAAAGGAGTAGGAACCTACCCCAATTTATGATTTTCTGTATCTGTTGTTGGTAAAACACAGCAATTGACATCGTTTAAGCAAACCTTTCCCCACTCCAGCGCCCAACGCACCAAAGCCACCCGATTATCAGTCTTGGTCTTACTCAGGATATTACTAATGTGGTTATCGACAGTCCGTTTCTTGATCTCTAGTTGATCAGCGATTTGTTGATTAGTCAAGCCTTCGGCAATCAGATTGACAATCTCTAGCTCTCTCTCCGATAGAAGAACGCTAGGAGGAGTTTCACTATGATTCATAATCAATTAAATTTTGAGTGTCTGTGGGTAGAATTACTAACCACTGTTCCTATTCTAGAAGATTATCCAGAAATCAACTAGGAACCCAGTTTTGATATCCGGTGACTGGGATTCCACTATTAAACCTCCTATCACTTTAGATTGGGTATTTTGGATAGAGTCTATTAGATAGAGTTGCGATCGTGGATAAAATCGAGAAGAATCCCTTGATGGGGTTTGCCGAGGGGGCGGATTTGTTGGGCTTTTTCTGAGTAGCGATCGCCCCGGAGAATATCCTCCAGATTTAATAGACCGAAATCCCAGCCTTCCCCCAAAACTAGAGATTCTAAGGGTACGGTTAAGGGCGCAATAAACACATGACGAACTACCTCAAAATCAACATAGCTACGGTAAAAATCAATTTGGGGTGCATCAAAGGCAATTTCTTCAATTAACTCTCGTTTAACTGTTACGGGTGGCGTTTCTCCGGGATCAATATGCCCACCAAAAAAACCCCAATGACCGGGATAGTAGATACCGGGGATGTCATCTCGGAGTTGCATCAAAAATTTATCTCCCGCAGGAATAATGGCGATCGAGACTTCCGTAATCGTAGACTTTGCTTGGGTCATAGATTTATGATCATGGGGGTATTTAAGGACTGGGGGAATTATTTGGTAAGAGATTAGTTCCCAAAGGACGAGCTGGCGGGGGTTGTCGCTCCAAGATTTCCTGCTCTTGGATATAGAGTTCGCCCCGGTCTTGACCCGCAATCAGAATTAATTCGTAACGAGTCTGCCCTTTAACCAAGAGAATATCACCAACCTTTGGTAGTTCTGGATTGCTTGTTAAAATCCAAATCTTCCCGCTAGCGTCTTCGAGTTGATAGGCAGCATTGCCCACCAAGGGAGCGATCGCCTGCACTTTCCCCCGCAGAGTTACCACTGCATTTTGAGGCTTAGTTTGCAAGAGTTGGTCAATACTAGTGATATTAAATTGATTAACAAGGTTTTGTACAGGATTGAGGTCAACAACAGCACTACTTGTACAGGCAACTCCTCCGCCAATCATCAGAAAAGTTGTGCCTATCCAAATAAGTATTTTCCTCATTTTTTTATACCTTAATTCCTAATACTTATTTCTACTTACTCATGTTTTTTGCTAATTCCTGAGAATTCAACCCAAAACATTAATTTAGGTAGCTATTCAGCTAATTGACTGATAATTGTCCGGTGGCGCAGAGTATTGGGAATAATCCTTGGGGGTTGAAAGCCAGCTTGGACTAGGGCAGCTTCGATATCAAGGCTAAAGTATTGATCGAGGTAGGGTTCGGTACTCTTCAGCAAGGTAAAAATATAGGGAGCCATTTGGGCATAAATGGGAGACTGGGGATTCATATCCATAATTGCCATATGTCCTTGGGGGCGGAGTAATCTTTTAGCTTCTTGGAAAATCTCTAGGGTAGCAGACTGAGGCAATTCATGGCACATCAAGAAAATGGAGACCAGATCACAGGAATTGCTGGGCAGACCCGTTTTTTCCGCAGCAGCATGTACCCATTGAGTGGTTTGAGGAGAGGCTTGATGCTGGGAATTGTAATTTGCCACGGCGAGGAAGTACGGAGAAAGGTCTACTCCGGTGATTTGGGCTTGGGGATAGGTGGCTTGCAGGGCTGCGGTACTCATGCCTACGCTACAACCCAAATCGACGATCGCCTCTGGAGCTTGGGGAATATGTTCTAACAAAAGCTGGTGGTAACTATCTCGGAGCTTTCGATCGCCCTCCTTACCCGCATCCTGCCAAATCCCTGCATGAACCGCCTTGGCTGCTACTTCCACTTCCCACGCAGCCTGCCAACTCATATTTCCCTCAGCGTAGGCATGGAACGATCGCAGATAATAATCTGGATATTGGAGTTGAGGATTCTGGACTTGCTGGAGGTATGGCTCCCAATTGATTTCCCCTAGTTCCTGCACCGTGGCTGTCCAAGGCACACCAATTCTTTCCGCTCTTTTGATCATCATCGATCGAGCCTGATGTTTCGCCAAAGCTGCCAAGGGTTTCACCGCCAACAGACCATTGACTAATTGGGTCATAAATCGGGCTGAGGAATTAGAGTTACGAAGATTACCAGCAGCAGATTGGGAAGATTTAGTCGAGTTAATAGTGCTACTCATGGATATCAAGAGAAAATTACAAATAAATATTACGAATAAATGTTAAAGATATAATATCAGGACAAAGCTTGATTCTTGCTATTTTTCCTTAATAAAAGTTTATGTTCAAAAGTCTGTAACCAGTTTCAGGTATGATTCTGGGAAGTGCAAACCATGTTTTTGTACAAGAAAATTTTGGTTTCTTAACAAAAGGAAACAGTAAGCCATGAAAAGAAAATTATTAGCTCTATTTCTAGCGATCGGGATTTGGCTTTGTGTCACCCCCATTGCCTCTGCTGATGCTGTCGAAACAGTGTCTGGACTTGTCCCCTGTAAAGATTCTCCTGCCTTCGTTAAACGGGCTGCTGCCGCTCGGAATACCACTGCCGATCCCCAATCTGGTCAAAAACGTTTTGCTCGCTATGCTAACCAACTCTGCGGTGAAGCCGATGGTCTGCCTCGCTTGATTGTAGATGGTCGCCTCAGCCATGCTGGGGAATTTTTGATCCCTAGTGTTCTCTTCCTCTATATCACTGGCTTCATTGGTTGGGCAGGACGGGCTTACCTAATTGCGATCCAAGGTGGCAAGAACCCCGAAGAGAAGGAAATTATCATTGATGTGCCTCTAGCGATTAAGTCGATCGTGGCTGCTCTCCTGTGGCCCGTGGCTGCTTTAGGGGAACTTCTCTCTGGCAAACTTACCGCTGCTGACGATGAAATCACCGTTTCTCCTCGTTAATTAAGCTATTAGGTTAGACCCATAAATGAACCCATAGCTTAGTTAGGCTTGTAGTTTGTAGTTTGTACTTTTGTCGCTTGAATTAAAGGAGAATACCATGAAAGATTTTGTAACCTATTTATCCACTGCCCCAGTTTTGGGTGTCGTCACAGTATTTGGTCTGGCTTCAGTTTTAGCTGTAGTTAACTACTATTTTCCAGATATTCTGTCCTTGGGCTAAATATCTTTAGATCAAATAAACTTAAATAATATGGTTAACTTGGGATTTACCTCTGGAAGTTAGCCATATTTTTGTTAACTATTATGAAAGGAGTGGGGTATTATTTTCCCTATTCCTTATTTTTTTAGGGTTTATGCTAATTCTATAGATTAGTTTAGATACTCCCCTTCCCTAAGTACCCTGCCCATGCTCTCCCAAATCAAAGAACTTGCCGAAACCCTTGCGCCCCGACTCATTGATATCCGCCGCCATATCCATGCCCATCCAGAATTGAGCGGACAGGAACACCAAACTGCTGCCTACGTAGCCGGAGTACTTTCTTCGAGTGGAATCCAAGTGCGAGAAGCCGTGGGCAAGACGGGGGTTGTGGGGGAGTTGGTGGGTTCTCAAGGGAGCGATTTTCCAAAGGGAAGTCTGTGCCAACGAGTCCTTGCTATTCGGACGGATATGGATGCGCTGCCTATTCATGAACGCACGGAGCTAGGGTTTATTTCCCACAATCCGGGGGTGATGCACGCCTGTGGTCACGATGTCCACACCACCGTCGGTCTAGGTACAGCCATGATCTTGGCTCGATTACAAAGAACAATCCCGGACTTATTCCCCGGCACTATAAGATTTTTGTTTCAGCCTGCGGAGGAAATTGCCCAGGGAGCAAGCTGGATGGTCAAAGATGGAGCTATGGAGGATGTGACGGGGATTCTAGGCGTCCATGTATTTCCTTCGATTCCCGGCGGTTCTGTGGGACTACGCTACGGGGCGTTAACGGCGGCGGCGGATGATCTGGAGATTATTATCAGAGGAGAATCGGGGCATGGAGCTAGACCCCACGAGGCGATCGATGCCATCTGGATTGCAGCTCAGGTGATTACAACCCTCCAACAGGCGATTAGTCGGACTCAAAACCCCCTGAGACCAGTGGTATTAACCATTGGCAAAATTATCGGGGGTAGAGCGCCCAATGTGATTGCTGATCAGGTGCAACTAGTGGGAACGGTTCGATCGCTCCATCCTGAAACCCACGCCCACTTGCCCCAATGGATTGAAAATATTGTTCAAGGAGTTTGTCAAATGTATGGGGCGACCTGCCAAGTGAACTATCAACGGGGGGTGCCTTCGGTACAGAATGACACTTTTTTAACGAATATTTTGGAAAGTTCTGCTCGAGAAGCATGGGGCAGCGATCGAGTCCAGATTCTCTTGGAACCGTCTCTGGGAGCCGAGGATTTTTCGGTATATCTGGAGCAAGCACCGGGATCAATGTTTCGCTTGGGGGTGGGTTTTGTGGATCGACCTAATTATCCCCTCCATCATCCCCAATTTGAGGTCAACGAAAAGGCGATCGTCACCGGAGTCGTCACCCTTGCCTACGCAGCCTACAAATACTGGCAAACTGGAGATTAACCCCTAGAAAATATGACTGGTGCCCCAATGGACGATTCTCAATATCCACTTGAAGCTAATTCTCAAGCTAATTCTCAAAATAATTCTCAACTTTCGGCGGCAGATATTGCCCATTTGCGCCAGAAACGGCGGCGGATCCGGGGAGTGATTTTAGACTATGCCTTGGGGGTTGCCATTTTGGGTTTTAATCCTTGGGAAGGATTTCTGAGTTGGACTTTATTAATAGCGACGATCGTCATCTTGAAAATGCTCCGGGATATAGCGGTGCTGTGGGGGTTTGCAAGGGGACAGGATCTACTAGCGATCGTGGGTAGTTTTTTGGGAGCCATGTCTACAATCTGGTTGTCCCTGATGGTATGGGGGACTATTTTTGTGATGAGTATTTACCTGCCAATTCCTAGGGGGTTTGCCTTGGCGACCGGATTATTTACCCTGACTTGGGGGTTGGGACAGGCGACAAATCAATACTATGCTAGTGGTTGGCAGCTAGGGGAAAAGCGGTGGTGGAAAGTTAGGAAGCAGCGCAAGTGATAAAAATAAGTTGACGATCGAGATCATCAGATAATCAAGATAATCTAGCTAGGAATATGAACTTAATCGGTAGGTTGCGGCGGAGACAATTTTTGTGGGGGGGATTGGCAGCAGGAGCCTCGATCGCCACGGGCAGAGAATACGTAGAGGGTCAGGAAGAAAGGGAGCGTCAAGCTCTGATCGCCGAAATTGCCAGCCAGCGAGATATGAGCCAAGTTCTTAAGGCAACCTTTGATGCTGATAGTGCCCAAGCGATCGAACTCCAGAAAATCCGAGAATCCATCAACCTCACCACCCCGACCCAGCCCTACGATCGAGCCATATCCAAAATTTTGATCCGGTGTAGTCGCCTTGGTACAGAGCAGTATCTCAAAGGCAAAACCATCCCTACCTATGCCGGGGAAATTAGTTCCCTGCCCACCTACGATCGCTCTCTGGCTGGTTATACCCAAGTTGCCAACCTCCAAGCCCTAGAGCAGACAATTACTGAAGAAATCCCCCTCCAAGTTCTAGCCCAGCTAGAGCAGGAAAATCAGTCCCAAAATCCCAATCGCCCTCAAGACTCGATCGAGACCAATGTTAACGCAATCCAAACAGTTATCCAGACGACCACACAGGAATTAGTCAAACTTGAAAAAACAGTTCCCGTCTATTTTGGCTTTGTCCTTAGTTCCCCAGCAGCCCACATGATAATTTTTCGGGGAACCCAACGCACCAATGAATGGCTCCTCAATCTGGCGGCTTTGCAAGTGACAGCCCAAGAGATCGAGACCCCACAGTTTTTGGGCAGGGCGCATCGGGGGTTTGTGAATATCTACGAAGATTTGGTAGTGCAAACACGGGAAATAGCTCGGAACCTCGACCCCAGCAAGCCTTGTTATATTTCTGGGCATAGTCTAGGGGCGGCGATCGCCACTCTAGCAGCCATCGATATTGCCATCACGGTACCTGCCCTCCGTCCCCAGTTGCGTCTCTATACCTATGCAGCCCCAAGGGTGGGGAATGCGGATTTTGCCAATGGTCACAGTCGTCTGATTCCCAATCATTATCGGATCGTGAATCTGGCAGACTTGGTTCCTCTCATCCCGTCAACGATGCTCTTACAAAACATCACCTATGTCCACTGTGGGCAGGAATGGTCTTTTTTGGCTCAAAATGAGGATCTATTACCAAATCATGTGGTGAGTACCTACGCCGGGGCGATCGATCGAGAAATTGAAACCAACATCCCCAGAACCTATCCCATCTAACTATTCTTCAGGCTTTCGATCGAGTTTTTAGCGTTGCTGATTAGTCGTATGAATTGTCAAATCAAGAAATTCTTGGCTTGTAACCACACATCTTCTACTGGGTTTAGTAGTCATGAATAGTAATGGTGAGGCTCGAAGCAAGGCATTGTAGTGATGGACAAAGTACCAAGCTGCACCAATGTGATTTTCCAACTTTTTAGAAAATGATAATGATAATGTTTTATCTACCAACCGCCCCACTCTTTGTCTCAATGTGTTGTTGAAACGCTCAATATAGCTGGTCTTCCCTGTTTCTTTGCCCATCGATTGATGACGTTTACTAGGTAGCACCCTCTTGTAAACCTCCCAAAAATCTGTATAACAAACGGCACACTAACGATAGACAGACGGGATTGACTTCCAAAGCCTCTTAGCGGCACTTCGAGAACGATCTCCAATGTATAATCCCACAATTTCACGGGTGTCAGCATCTAGAGCTAGCCAAATCCACTGCTTATTTCGCTTGGAGCCAACAAATGACCACATCTCATCTAGCTGGATTATCAACTTGCCTGTTTTTTTTGAGTAACTTCTACTTCTTGGGGTGTTTGAGAGTATTTTTGATTCACATACATCTGTAACCACCGTTCAGAGACTCCTGTTATCCGAGCTATGGCTGCTAAGGCTAGACGTTCCAAAAGCATCTTGTCGATCAAGTTGCGGGTATCTTGGTCGATGGGCTATCGTGAGGGATTCTCCACAAACTGCCGACCGCATTCCTTGCACAGGAAACGAGATTTTCCGTAGTGAGTATGTCCATACTTAATAACGGAAACTGATTGGCACTTGGGACAATTCATAAGCACTTGGGACAATTCATAAGCATAATTGATAAGATGTTTATACTTTCTAGTTTACCTGACTACCATTGCCATTCATCACTACCATAAAGTTTAAGTTGGCACAAGTTCACCGGGGCGGAGTTTTGCCCATTTACCCATTTCGGGAGAGAAACTTTCACAACCGACGACATCCCACTCCATCTGGATTTCATCAGCAGTGGTACGGATATTGACATTAACACTTGGTTCGATCGCCTCAAAATCTGGATTTTCCGTCAGGTGGGGCTGTTGGTGCTGGTGTTCTACGGCGTGGTAGGTGAAGCAGCGATCGACATAAACGCAATTAATACAAATACACATGGCTAGACCTCCCAAAGAGTTAACCTATTTGTTCCTAGCTTTTCATTCTATTTTATCGAAAATTTCAGGATCGCAAGAACATTGATAATTTTTCATGATTTTTTGGTTTTAGAGAGCAGGGTAGAAATTACCTCACCGTCACGCTTGGTGGCAGCTTGGCTGAGGAGAGAAGCCGCAAAGGACAGGGCATCATTATCTAAGGTTCCTCCAGCTAGTTGAGCAAGTTCGGCTTGGCGCTTGTCTTGATTATCGAGAATACTGACCCGGACGACGGTACGTAAATTTTCTACTGCTTCGGGTTCCAGCCCGTTTAACTCATGAGACTGATCTGATTTACTTGATTTATCTAGATGATCCAACTTCTCTAGAGGTTCATTGATCACTTGTTTATCTACTCGGAAGTGATGATCTGCAAGGGCTGCAACTAGGGGCTGGTGGGTAATGCATAGCACCTGTTGATTGAGTCCGAGGGCATGGAGCTTATCGGCGATCGCTTGTGCCACTTTCCCGGAAACTCCCACATCAATTTCATCAAAAATCAGAGTTTCCTGACTACTACCCTCAGTAAAACAGGCTTTCAAGGCTAATAAAAATCGGCTCATTTCGCCCCCAGAGGCGGTAGCGGCCAGAGGTTGCAATGGTTCACCGGGATTTGGAGAAAAGTGAAACTGCACCAGGTCTGCACCGTGGATATTGGGGATAGCGGGAGAAATCACCACTTGGAATTGGACTTTTTCCATGGCTAGGGGGCGTAGTTCTGTTACTAGTCGAGATTCTAGAGATTGGGCGGCAGTACGGCGTAGGTGGGTAAGCTGTTCGCAAGTTTGGGCTAATTCCTGTTCAAGGAGTTGGGATTGGATGGTCAGTTCCTCTAGGGATTGTTCGCTATTGACTAGTTCTGCCAGTTCTGCCTCAATTTGGGTCTGGTAGGCGATCGCTTCCCCTAGGGTTGCCCCATATTTACGGCAGATTTGCTTGAGGAGTTGAATCCGTTGAGTAACTTCTTCTAGGTGCGCCGGATCGCTCTCTAGGGTGTCCCCGTAGGCGTTGATCTGGTTGCCTGCTTCTACCACTGCCAAAGCTGCACTACTGACTAAATCCAAAATTGGCTGCAACTGGGGATCATAAGCCACCATATCTTGCAGCGTGCCTTCGGCTTTGCCTAACAGGTCAGCAACGGAGGAATCACTTTCATTTTGGTATAGCAACTGGTACGCCTGATAGCTCAATTGCTGTAGCTCCACCACGTGGGCAAGCCGATCCTGATCTTGCAGGAGGTGTTCCAATTCTTCTGGGTCTTGAAGTTCAGCCTTCCGCAGTTCTTGGACTTGGTATTGCAACAGATCCAATCTTTGGAGTTTTTGCTGTTCCGATTGCCGCAGTTTTTCGAGGGCTTGGGCGGTTTCTTGGACTTTTTGATAGATCTGGACAACTTTTTCTAGCTGTTGTTGCAGAGTCTCTCCCCCAAAGGCATCAAGGAGGCGGCGTTGCACAGCGGGGGAAAGTAGCTGGACGGTTTGTCCTTGGGCGGTGATTTCTACAAGTTTTTCTCGGAGTTCTTCGAGGATCGGACGATTGACTAATACGCCATTAACTCGACAGCGCGATCGAACGCTACTAGCTCCACTGGCCAGCTCACGGGTCACAATAATCTGCTCTTCGAGGGGATCAATTTCCTGCTGGGCTAACCAATCCAAAAGCTGGGGATGGGCAGCAAAAGTAGCTTCAATGAAGGATCGATCGCTCCCGGTACGAATCAGCCGATTACTAACTTTTCCCCCCAACACCGTATCGATCGCATCCAAAATAATCGATTTCCCCGCCCCTGTCTCCCCGGTCAACACATTCAACCCCGCCCCAAATTCCAACTCCAAGGAGTCAATCAGGGCAAAATTCTGAATCCGTAGCAATAACAGCATTTATATAAGTTTCAATATTTCTAAGTTCCTGCAACCTCGATCGAGATTGATCCATCCCTAACGATCATACCTTGATTCCCTTGTACTTTTTACAGCCCCGATCTGGATAATTTAACTACACAAATCTTTGAGATTATATTCGTGTGGAGTTTTATCGATGTGAAGAGTAGCACTAAAGTTTTTCTTAAATCTGCTTTTCTGGTTTTGCATATTTGAACGTAGACTAGGAGAAATGCTACTAGTAGCAACAACAAAACATACTTTCTTTAACTTATTAGGATTTTCTGACAAATCTTTAATAGTTGATTCTATTTGTTTGACTGCGTGATTAATATCACATCCCTTTAACTCTACATATATTTCTACATTATCCTTTGTTTTTGTATTCTTCCCAAGAATAATCATCATATAATCACAACGTAAAAGCGGATCATTCTTTTTAATTACACAACCATCAATTTTAATTTTTATAACTGTTATTTTATCTGGATTTAGAAAAGTTATTTTACTTTTATATTCTTCTAGAGGTATTTTAGGGTTTGAATTATCCTCTTTACATTCAGGGGGAATTTCTCTCATAGATGATTAAACAAGATTGAGGAGATTATCAAACTCGAACGCTAAGTCTTCAGACACAGTATCAATGATGGTCGCATCAATCAAACCTGTCTCTGGATCAATGATGCTAGTACATTTTCCATCAGCTAAAGCATAAGCTGAGAAATCATCAGTAGATAAGGCTTTATACCTTGGTACTATCTTCTCTAATTCTTCTAAATGCTCTGTATCTAATTCCTTATAAAGCATCCCTGCCTGAAGTAAGTTATTAAAAGAAGTTAAGGTATAAGGGCTATGGGTAGTTATAAAAAACTGTAGTTTATCTTCATGATAATTAAAAACTGTTGCGATCAAATCAATAATACTCTTTTGAGCTTGAGGAAATAAATGTGCTTCTGGCTCCTCAATATATACAGTTCTTCCAAGAAAAAACTCCACTACAATTGGTAATTTTGCAAGTATTATCAAAAGAGGTAATGTTTCCTGCTGTCCAGAGGATGCATTAACTAGGCTAACAAGACGATGATCAGCATTTTCTATATAATCTTTTCCTTTCAGGTTAATATGCTTACCACATAATATTTCCTCTACTATTAATGAAATTCTTGAATCTTGTAAATACTTCTTCTCAAGATATTTTTCTTTCTCACTGGCTTGCATATTAACTATTTCTATTCCTACTAAACCCTTAAGGCTTTCATATTCAGAGCCAAATGCCTCTAGGAAAGGGTCTAAATCATTATTGCTATGTAAAAAAGAAAATATATTATTTTGAAGATTGGCTAAAAATGCCCGCCCAGCTGGGACAAAAAGCTGAATGAAAGAAGCTTCATTACAAAGAGAAGAGGTTAAATAATTAGATAGGTGTTCTCTGATTAAATAGTAATTTAATTGTTCATGTCTAATATCTTTATATTTTTCTGCCTCTTCTTTAGTTCTCTTTTTCATCTTATGCAATAATAGAAACTCTTTCTTATAAGAGTCCGCATAGTCAATTGAAATCCTACTTTTATTGGTGGTTATTCTTTTTACTTCTATAAAAACATCATTTATTTCATATCTTATAAAAAAGCTTTCATTCCCCCATGAGATTGGTGGAAACCATTTTATGAATCTTTTGGAGCAGTTAGAATCAAAATTTCGTTTTGTTTCTTCATTTTCTACAGCTGATAAAATTTCCCAAGGAAAGTTTTTAAAGTAGAAGAGGAGTTTGGCACAGATACTTTTACCACTTGCTTGAGGTCCGATGAGGACGTTTATTTTTTTGACCTCAATTTCTAAATCCTTGATGCCTACAAAATTTTTAACAATTAGCCGTTCAGTCATAGCTTGAGGTGTGCATTGGGTTAGTAGCTATCTATCTAGACTATCACACCACTTTTGGGTCTGAGGTTTTGGAATTGGTGGTTAGCCGATTGATCGCCTCTATATCTGCCCTTTGTCATTAAATGCCCACAAACCTGAAATAAATACTAGACTTAGACGGGAAAATTCTTTAGTATAAAGTATTATTTACTACAAATCTTCCAGTAGTGTCGCGATCGACTACTAAACCCAAAAAAATTCGGCGAGGTTATTACAGTGCTTTCTCAGAGTATATCTCCGGCGACCATCATCCCCAAACCCACTCGGCGCAGTGGGGCCTATGCTTTAATCGACAGTCTCAAGCTTCATGGCGTAGACCACATCTTTGGCTATCCCGGTGGGGCAATCCTGCCTATTTATGACGAACTGTATCGCTGGGAAGCCGAAGGGAAAATTCAGCACATCCTCGTCCGCCACGAACAAGCCGCCGCCCATGCTGCCGATGCCTACGCCAGAGCTACGGGGAAAGTGGGAGTTTGCTTTGGAACTTCTGGCCCCGGAGCCACCAACCTCGTCACCGGGATCGCCACCGCCCACATGGATTCGATTCCGATGGTTGTAATTACCGGACAAGTCGGCAGAGCCTTCATTGGTTCCGATGCGTTTCAAGAAACCGATATTTTTGGGATTACCCTGCCCATCGTTAAGCATTCCTACGTCGTTCGGGAGCCACGGGACATGGGAAGAATTGTTGCCGAAGCCTTCCACATCGCCAGTAGCGGTCGTCCGGGGCCTGTATTGATTGATATCCCCAAGGATGTGGGTCTGGAAGAATTTGACTATACTCCTGTACTGCCGGGTTCGGTGAAATTAGTGGGTTATCGCCCAACGGTGAAGGGTAACTCCCGGATGATTAATCAGGCTTTGAATTTGATTCGGGTCGCACGGCAGCCTTTGCTTTATGTCGGGGGAGGAGCGATCGCTGCCAATGCCCATCAAGAAATTCTCCAGCTTGCCGAAATTTTCCAACTTCCTGTTACTACCACTCTCATGGGGAAAGGAGTTTTTAATGAACACCATCCCCTAGCCCTAGGAATGCTCGGAATGCATGGGACAGCCTACGCCAACTTTGCCGTGAGTGAGTGTGATTTGTTAATTGCTGTGGGAGCTAGGTTTGACGATCGAGTCACCGGAAAACTAGACCAGTTTGCCAACCGAGCGCAGGTAATTCATATTGACATTGACCCAGCAGAAGTCGGGAAGAATCGCACCCCAGAAGTCCCGATCGTCGGTGATGTCAAGCAAGTCCTCCTCGCTCTGCTCCGCCGCTACGCTGAATTAGATATCCCTGCTGAACCCAACCAAACCAAGCAATGGCTAGCAAAAATTGACCAATGGCGACAAGATTATCCCCTTGTAGTCCCTCACTACCCCGATGTCCTGTCTCCCCAAGAAGTCATCGTTGAAGTAGCCCGCCAAGCCCCCCACGCCTACTACACCACCGATGTGGGACAACACCAAATGTGGGCAGCCCAATTCCTGAAAAATGGCCCCCGTCAATGGATTTCCAGTGCTGGGTTGGGAACCATGGGTTTTGGTTTACCCGCCGCCATGGGAGCCAAGGTTGCTCTGCCCGGTGAGGAAGTAATTTGTATTGCTGGGGATGCCAGTATTCAGATGAATATTCAGGAATTGGGAACCCTTGCCCAGTACGGCATTAATGTCAAAACCGTGATTATTAATAACCGTTGGTTAGGCATGGTACGCCAGTGGCAAGAGGCTTTCTATGAGGAGCGTTATTCTTCTTCTGATACGGAGCCGGGAATGCCCGATTTTGTGAAACTTGCTGATGCTTACGGGGTAAAGGGGATCCAGATTAGTAAACGTGAAGACCTCGAAGGGGCGATCGCCACCATGTTGGCAACTAAGGGGCCAGTGATCCTCGATGTCCTAGTTTCTAGGGAAGAAAATTGTTATCCCATGGTGGCTCCGGGCAAGAGCAACGCAGACATGATCGGGCTTCAAGAACCTGCTTCTCAGAAAATTGTCGCTACCGTCACTTGTACCAACTGCGGCACTACCAATCCCCAAGACCACAAATTCTGTGGTGAGTGCGGCACAAAACTTGCGAACTAGGGGAGTTAACTAATTAATTATTTGGCTAGCTGGTTGTGAACTGGCTGGTCATTTTTTTGAAAAATATCTTGAGAATTGAGGTTTTATGGCAAGGTTAGAGTTAATTAGGACAGGCAAGGAGCTTAAGCCCCTTGTTCATCAGATTATTAAGTATCCTAACTATCCCTTTCTTTGCTATAGGAATCAGAGTCGCCCTCTTCAGGAGCTGCTACTTTTGGTTCTTCCGCTTGTAACTCTCCTAGCTGGAATAAGCTAATAATCGTCCCCGTAATTGGCACGGCCAAGAAAACTCCTAATAATCCTGCCACCCTAGCACCAACCAAGAGGCTAAAAAACATGACCACTGGATTAATATTCAGGGAGCCTTGCATAATCCGGGGCATGATTAAATTCTCTTGGATTTGTTGGAGCAGAATACAGACTACCAGAACTGTAATCACTGTACCGAGACCCTGAGGCAGAACAAGTAGAGCTACCATGCTAACGCCGATAGTCGCACCAATCCCCGGAATTAGATCAAAAATTCCCACAATGGTAGCTAAGACCAGAGCATAGGGTATTCCTAGAACCAAAAATACGATAAATGTAGATATCCACAAAAATACACAGAGGATTAATCTGCCCCAAAAGAAACCCAAGAAACTCTTCTGGATAGATTCTGTTAGTTCCCCTCGGAGATGGGGCGGAAAAATTTTCAGGAGAAAAGCCCAGAGCCGATCGCCGTTGAGCAGCATAAAAAAAGCCACAATGACGATCAGGACAATATCAATTAGGCTCACCAGAAACTTCTGCGCTGTAGCCAAGCCTAAACCAATACTTTGTAGAGCTTGACCCCGCAGTTGCTCCTCAACAAAACCAAAATCTACTTGTACATCCCATTGACTTAAAAAAACTCTTGTTTGTTCAAGGGTCGAGATCAGGGAGTTAACCAGATTGGGGAGTTGTGTTAATAGCTCTTGTCCTTGGGAGATGACCGCAAAGCCAACGGTGACAGTAAAGCTGACTAGGAGGATCAGGCTGATCGAAAATACAGAAAAGATGGCGATCGATCTAGGCAGAAAACGCTGTACCCATCGCACCGGATAGTTGAGCAGAAACGCCAAAATTGCTGCCAAGGTGAAAATTATCACCACTGTTGAAAAATAGGCTAAAACTTGGACTAGCCCCCACCCCAGAGCAATCAGCAGGAGATAGCGGAATAGTTTGGTATTGCTTGTCTGGTCTAACAAATTTTTAGATTAGTAATTTTAGATTAGTAATTTTTTAATGAGGATTTGATTGTCACTACCTAACTATAGCTTGACAGAAGCTTGACAGAAGCTTGACAGAAAAAGGCAGACTTTGTTAAGATTTGCATGAATAAAACTACTGAACGTTAGGTAAATAAGTGGCATCTGATTCAGCAATTTCTTTGGGAGCCAAGCAAACTGATGGTTATGAATTAATCCTCGATCGAGCAGAAACTCTCTTTCGGGAACAGGGCTATAACCAAGTATCCATGCGGGATATTGCCACGGCAACTGGGATGCGACAGGCTTCACTTTATTACCATTTTGCTAGTAAGGAACAATTATTTGTGGCGGTTCGAGAAAAGATTTTTGAGCATCACCGGAACGGGTTAGAGCAATCTTTAGCTGAAGCAGGTGAGGATTTGCGATCGCAGTTGCAGGGAGCCGCCGCTTGGTTTCTCTCCCAACCCCCGATCAAATTTCTCAGTATGCTCCAGTCCGACATGCCTGCCCTCAGCCCCGATGCTCAACAACATCTCTTTGAAGTAGCTACAGAGAATGTATTTAACCCCATCCAGCAAATTTTCATCATCGCCCAAGCAGATCAACAGATTCGTCCCCTCTGTCCCGATTTATTAGCGGGTTTCTTTCTCTCTCTGGTGGAGAGCATTCATCAGTTCCAAAATATCCCAACCAAGTGTCAAGATAGCTCAGGAGCAGTCATGGCAGAGCAAATGATCTCTGTACTTCTGCAAGGAGTGCAAAATGGAGTCCCGCAGCCCCTAGAAATTTTTGGGGGGTAAAGACCAAGGTAATCACCACTAGCTAAAATCTCAGACCTCTCTACTGATTTTCCTAGATTGCTTAAAAGTATTTCTTAGAAGTATTTTTTGAAAAATCTTTAACTTGTATCTACTTTGCCTTGATGGCAACCTTCTACTTCAACATTTCCTATGTTTAAGAAACCAGACTCCCAAATGTCATCTTCCCGCCCAAATCAACGATGGATCATTGTTCTTGGAGCGATCGGTATGCTTGTCACCGCCGGGACAGCCATCTACAGCTTAAATCAAGTCCGGGGATCTGCCGAAGAAGCAACCCCTACCCCTAGTGCTACATCTGCTGCCGCAACTACCATATCAGTCAGTGCCTTGGGCAGAATCGAACCCCAAGGAGAAGTTATTTCCCTCGCTGCCCCCAGCTCTATCCAAGGAGCAAGAGTTGCCCAAATTATGGTAGCAGAAGGGGATGAAGTCCGCCAAGGACAGGTAATTGCGGTGATGGATAACCGGGAGACTCTAGAAGCTAACCTCGCCCAAGCCGAAGCTGGAGTCCGGGTCGCAGAGGCAAACTTGAATAAAATCAACGCCGGACAGACGGGGGTAGTCGAAGTCCAACAATCGGAGGTCAATCGCCTTAGAGTCCAATTAGAAGGGGAGACAAATACAAACCAAGCTACCCTCGATCGACTACAGGCGGAACGTCGAGGACAAGTTGGTTCCCAAGCAGCTACAGTAGCGAGAGCCAAAGCAGAGTTTGAGACGGCGGAGGCTGATTTTGGACGTTTTCAGCAATTGGCACAAGCGGGGGCGATTTCCGATTCTGAGCTAGATAGTAGGCGTTTAACGATGAATTCGGCACGGGAGCGCTTGAATGAGGCTCTGGCAAACGAACGTCGGACGATCGAGACTCAGGATCAGCAGATTATCGAAGCTAGTGCCATTGCTCAAAGAAATATTAAGTCAATTCAAGAGCAAATTAAACAAGCTGGAGACAATCTTGATCGAGTCACTGAAGTCCGCCCCACAGATATCGAATCAGCCAGAGCCGAGGTAGAAAGAGCCATTGCTGCTGTCACCAAAGCCAAAGCAGACCTAGATTTAGCTTTTGTCCGGGCGCCGATCGCTGGTCAAATCATCAAGATTAATGCCCGTCCGGGGGAAACCTTAGCTCAAGACCAAGGCATTGCTGAATTAGGGCAGACTAGCCAAATGATGGTGGTTGCCGAGGTTTATGAAAGTGATGTCAATCAAGTTCGAGTCGGGCAACGGGTGGATGTTGTGAGCGAGGGCAACTCTTTTACTGGAGAGCTGAAAGGCAGTGTGGCGCAGATTGGCTTAAAGATTGGAAAAAAAGATGTTCTGTCTACGGATCCGGCAGCGGCGGTAGATGCCCGTGTGGTGGAAGTGAAGATTCGCCTTGATGCCAACGATAGCAAAAAGGTCGCCGGACTCACCAATTCCAACGTGATCGTCAAAATCAACCTCTAGGAATAGAGCAGACTTTCAAGTTAATTATCTATATCCACAAGAGATTCCCGAATCATCAACTCAAACCTACTCATCTAATCTTTCTAATCTACTTTACCTCCCTGTACCTTCTTTACCTCCCTGTACCTTCTTTACCTCCTCTACCCCCTCTACCCCTATGAAAATCCCCTTAGCTTGGCGCCAACTTACCCACGATAAAACCCGATTATTAGTTGCTCTGGCGGGTATTGCCTTTGCCGATATCTTGATGTTTATGCAGTTGGGGTTTCGGGATGCCTTGTTTGAGAGTGCGGTGACTTTCCACAAACAATTGCAGGGTGATGTATTTTTGATTAGTACCCAATCCACCGCCCTGATTGCCATGCGATCGTTCTCTA
Source organism: Microcoleus sp. GA_180221_E-2-1-MAG-45_12 (assembly GCA_020692245.1). Taxonomy (GTDB): domain Bacteria; phylum Cyanobacteriota; class Cyanobacteriia; order Cyanobacteriales; family JAAUUE01; genus JAAUUE01. The sequence goes on along the minus strand of JAIMKT010000010.1, from coordinate 27,204 downwards.
GTCGGCGTTTGTACCAGACCTTGAGCTTTGAGGGAGTCGCCTCAGCCGAACCTTTATTTTTAGATACTGGGCTTTGGAAAAATCCCCAAACTCAAGCGACCCGGGGCATGATGGTAATTGGCTTCAACCCTGAACGGAACTTAATGACTTCCCCAGGGCTAGAAGGAGGAATGGAAAAAACTAAAATTCCTGATATTGTTTTGTTTGATGATGCTTCCCGTGCCGAATTTGGACCAGTGCCGGATTTATTCAAGCAAGGAGAAATTGTTGAGACGGAAGTACGGAGTCGCCGTGTCCGAGTCGGGGGCTTATTTACCCTCGGAGCTTCCTTTGGGGCAGACGGGAACTTGATTACCAGTGATTTAAATTTTCTCAGAATATTTCCCACTCGCTCTAAGGATTTAATTGATGTGGGGGTTATTCGCTTAAAGCCGGGGGTAGACCCGATCACCACCGTGGCAGCCATGCGCCAAGAGTTTGCCAATGACGTGAAGATTCTCACCAAGGAAGAGTTTATTGATTTTGAACGCACCTACTGGGAACAAGGGACTTCGATCGGCTTTATTTTCACCCTCGGCACAGCCATGGGCTTTATTGCCGGCATCGTTATTGTTTATCAAATTCTCTACACCGATGTCTCTGACCATCTCCCAGAATATGCTACCCTCAAGGCAATGGGTTATAGTGATTTGTATCTTTTGGGCGTAGTCTTTCAAGAGGCAGTGATCCTCGCATTCCTAGGTTATATTCCCGGCAGTGTAATAACCTTCTTTCTCTACAATCTCACCCGTAATGCCACGAGTTTACCTCTGTTTATGACCTTGACTAGGGCAGTGACAGTGTTAGTTTTAACTCTAATTATGTGCTTAGTTTCCGGGGCGATCTCCGTCAGAAAACTCCAAGCTGCCGACCCTGCTGATATTTTCTAGGACTCCTAAAATATTCCTAAAATAGATAAATAAATCGTCACTGCTATGCTAAATCTCCTCAAGTCTCAGGCTTTTAACCCCAATTCTGATGATTCCCAGCAACCAGTAATTCAGATCAAAAACCTCTGTCACTACTACGGCACCGGGAGCCTCCGCAAGCAAATTTTGTTTGATATTAACCTAACTATTCAGCCCGGCGAAATTGTGCTGATGACGGGGCCCTCTGGTTCTGGGAAAACGACTTTATTGACCTTGATGGGTTGTCTGCGGTCAGTCCAAGAAGGCAGTGTCCGAATTCTGGGGCAGGAGATCCATGGGGCAAGTAAAAGCGAAATGGTGAAGATTCGCAGCTATATTGGTTATATTTTTCAAGCGCACAATCTCCTTGGCTCTCTGACGGCGTTGCAAAATGTGCAAATGTCCATCGATCTCCATGAACACATCTCTAATCAGGAGGCGATCGTCAAATCTACCCAAATGCTGGCTCAGGTTGGTCTCGCAGAGAGAACAGACTACTTTCCGGCAACTCTTTCTGGGGGACAAAAACAACGGGTAGCGATCGCCCGGGCTCTCGTCAGCCATCCAAAACTAGTCCTTGCCGATGAACCCACCGCCGCCCTCGACAAAAAATCTGGTAGAGAAGTAGTAGAAATTATGCAACGCCTTGCCAAAGAACAGGGCTGTACTATTCTCATTGTCACCCACGACCAACGGATTCTTGATATTGCCGATCGCATTGTCAATATGGAAGATGGCTATCTAGCAGAAAGTGTGTAAAGTGTTTAAGTATAAAGATTAGATTTGAGGGTTAGATTGAGCGACGATTAGCCCACCAGGCAAAACCAGCCCCAGTGATAAACATTAGCAGACTATAGATCGCTGCCGGAATCGCCATAGTCGGAGTATTGAGCAGAGTCGAGGAAGAAGCAATAGCGATCGCCAGAGTTCCATTTTGAAGCCCCACTTCGATCGTAATCGCCGTAGCCCTTTTTTCGCCCAGTTTGGTGAAGGTCGCCAAAGCAAAACCTAAAGCCATAGTCACTACATTCAAAACCAGAGTTACTAAGCCTACATCAATTACATAGGAAATAAAATTATTTCGTTCTCGCAGCAGCACCCCGACAATCACCACTGCTAAGAAAAATAAGGATAACCACTTCACGGGTTTATCTGCCTTGACGGCTACACCGGGTGCATATTTATTAACGACCATCCCTAGGGCAACGGGGAGCAGGGTAATTACAGCAATTTGCAAAACAGTATTGATAAAAGGTAACTGTAGGTTAGTCCCTTGTCCTAAAAATGTCTGCATGGAAAAATTGACTACCAAAGGAATCGTAAAAACCGTAATTAAACTACTGATCGCTGTGAGGGTGACAGACAAAGCCACATCGCCCCCAGCCAAAAATGTCAGCAAGTTTGAGGTCGGACCACCGGGACAGGCAGCTAGAATCATCACACCCACAGCTAGTTCGGGTTCTAGGGGAAACAAGGACGCAATAGCAAAGCCAACTATCGGTAACATGATCAACTGGGCGATCAAGCCAATACCCACCGCTTGGGGGTAGAGGACAACTCGCTTAAAGTCTTCTAGGGTCAAGGATAACCCCATACCTAGCATGATAATAAATAGAGCTAGGGGCAGAAAGATATCTGTGAGAAAATTTGCTTCCATCCTTAAATTCGTAAATTCCTATTGAAATTTGTATTGATAAAAGTCTTGGTAAAAATAAAAATCTCTTCGGATTGTACCGTTTAAGCATTAAACATAAACATCAAATTATAAACATCAAAAAGGGGCAGGAACTTGTCCCACCCCTCCTAAACTCCTTAGACATTTTTCTCTACTCCCTAAGCAGTTTCCATCCATTTATAAATTCGCTCTAGCTGCTCTAGGGTGACTAAGCCATATTGCCAGAGAACCATAGGTAGGGGGGCTGCTTCTGATTCTGAGTGACGGAGAGTCATCGCGATCGAAGCTTTGGAGATAGATAATTCTTCTTGTAAGAATTTGATTAATCGAGAGTATCTGGTAGGTGTCATGGTAAAAATTTCTGATTGGTTTTAAGGTTAGTTGTTAAAGTTGGTTTTTAAAGTTAGTTGTTAAGTTTGGCTTTTAAGGTTGGTTCCTAGATTTTATTTTCTAGGTAAATTGGTTTTCTAAAAGTGGTTTGTGGGCAGTTGTTAAGTTGTCCACTACCTGAACCCTGTTGTACTTATAATGCTTTGCTTTTCTAAGTTTGAAGGTGTTTTAGATCCGTGAGGACAAGTGTTTTAGATCGGGGAGGGAAAGTGATTTACATCAATTGCCATCAGTGATCCCTGCTTGGGACTCTAGGCTAAACCGCTTTTGGATCCATTCTAGAGAGGACTAATCCCCCGTCGGGTTAGGAGAACCCCCCTCTTAGTTAGGTAATCCCCCCCAAAGAGTGATTTTTAGTAAGAAATTCCCGCAATAATCTTGAAAATTCCTAAAAAAATAATCTAGAAAATGCTTAGACTTTTTAGACTTTGGGTAGGCTCCGAGAGTTTCTGATCTGCCAAGTTAAAATTAAAACTGGGATTAGCCCCACGAGGACGATCGCTAGAGCCGAACTCGCCGCTTCCGATAACCGCTCATCACTAGCGAGGTTGTATACCCGGACAGCGAGAGTATTGAAATTAAAAGGACGGAGAATCATTGTAGCAGGTAGTTCCTTCATCACATCAACAAATACTAATATTCCGGCCGTCATTAAACTACTCCACAGCAGAGGAATATGGACTTTACCCAAAATTCCTAGGGGTTGATGCCCAAGGGAACGGGCAGCATTGTCTAAATTGGGTTTGATTTTCTCCAGACTAGTGGTAATTCCCCCCAAGGACACCGCCAAAAAGCGGACAAGATAGCCAAAAACTAGGGCAAAAATTGTCCCTGAAAAAAGCAGCCCTGTGGAGATTTGCCAATTGTCTCGAAACCAAGTATCGATGGTATTATCCACCCACCCCAAGGGAATGAGCGTCCCGACGGCAATCACAGAACCGGGAACTGCATAACCCAAGGCTGTGATCTGGCTGGCGAACCGGATGGGGGCAGTATTGGCTAAACGGACACTGTAGGCAATCACTAAACCTAGTCCCAAGGCTATGAGAGCCGTGATCATAGCCAATGTAAAACTGTTAGTAGCAAAGTTCCAAAATTGATTCCCAAGGATTTGATCGGGCGATCGCAGGGTCATCAAACCCAAATCTACCGCCGGAATGAGTAAACCCAAAATAATCGGCACAGCACAGGCAATCACCGCTAACCAGCTCCGCCAGCCCCGCAACTCATAACTGGGCAGACTGTAATAACTGGAGGTTTGATAAAACTTGACCTGACGGCGTGACCACCGTTCCCCTAGAATTAACCAGAGAACAAATAATAATAGACAGGCAGCAAGCTGGGCAGCAGCAACGGGTTCCCCCAAGCCAAACCAAGTCCGATAAATCCCAGTGGTAAAGGTACTCACCCCAAAGTATTCCACCGTGCCAAAATCATTAAGAGTTTCCATTAAGGCTAGGGATAAACCCGCCACGATCGCCGGACGAGCCAAGGGGAGGGAAATCTGCCAGAAACTCCGCCACGGATTGCATCCCAACAGCCGACTTGCTTCTAAAACTCCCGCCGACTGCTCTAAAAAAGCTACTCTTGCTAATAGGTAAACGTAGGGATAGAGGGTAAGACTCAAGAGGGCGATCGCCCCCGGTAGAGACCGAATATCTGGGAACCAATAATCCCCCACTTGCCAGTCAAAAGTCCGCCGCAGACTAGTTTGCACCACTCCCGACACATCTAATAAATCGGTATAGGTATAAGCCAGAATGTAGGTAGGAGCCGCTAGGGGCAAGAGCAAAGCCCACTCAAACAGGCGATCGCCGGGAAAACGGCACTTCGTCACCAGCCAAGCCGTACCCACGCCCATGATCAACACACCGACACTCACCCCCGCCATCAAGCTCAAGGAATTCCCCACATAGCCGGGCAGAACGGTAGCCCCTAGGTGATCCCAAGTTTCCGCTTGGTTACTAAAAATACTACTCAGCACCGCTAAAGTTGGCAAGGAGAGAATTAGGGCGATCGCCGCCACTACCAACAGCCAGCCTTGGGAAAACCAGTTTTGTAAGTATCGATCGAGTAGTTTTGTCATAATTAAGAATTGCTGATCTAAAATAGACTTAAATTAACCCTAGATTTCTAAAACCATGAGAACCTTCACAGCAATTATAGAAAAAGCAGAAGAAGGCGGTTATTTTGCTTATTGTCCAGAGGTTCAAGGAGCAAACGGACAAGGGGAAACTATTGAGGAGTGTTGTGAAGACCTGAAGTTGGCAATACAGCTTGTCCTTGAAGAATTGAGAGAAGAAGCAATCTCCAAATTATCGTCAAGTGTGATCTGCAAAGAAATTATAGTCGCATGAAAAGAGGCGATCTAATTAGGCATCTGAAAGAGTTTGGTTGCACCTTAAAAAGAGAAGGAGCAGGACATTCTTTATGGATGAACCCCATCACCGGAGAAATGGAAGCTGTACCTAGGCATAACGAGATAAAAAATCAGCTTGCCAAGAAAATATGTAAAGGTCTATCTATCCCTGAGGTATAAGATTTGCATGATCTCATACCTTAATTCAGCAACACCAAATCTAGCTGCCCCGCCGTCGGGAGATCACCTGTTTGGGGATGGGATGGGTAACTGGGTGAGTAATGTTGTTACCAGTTTTGGCAATATTTTCTCTGGGAATCACTTTTTTAGACTGATGGGAAGGGGAACCATTAGATTTTGCCGCCGGATAATCAGAGTCATTTCTTCTGCCCCGTTGGGGTTGCCTGGAACCCGATCGACCGTTGGGGATTGGTTCTGGTCTAATCTGGGGGTCTACCTCAAAGCCATCAAGCATTTCCTTGGGCAGCGATCGCTTAATCAGCCGTTCAATATTCCGCAACAGATCCAGTTCATCCACACAAACCAAGGAAAAAGCTTCTCCCTGAATCCCGGCTCTGCCCGTTCTGCCGATGCGGTGGACATAATCCTCTGGCACATTGGGCAATTCAAAGTTAATTACGGGACGCAGATCGGTAATATCAATGCCCCTAGCCGCAATATCCGTTGCTACTAAGACTTGTACCTCTCCGGCTTTGAATCTGGCTAAGGCACGAGTCCGGGCAGCTTGGCTTTTGTTACCGTGGATGGCGACGGCGGGGATATCATCTTGGGTGAGTTGCTTGACGAGGCGATCGGCTCCGTGTTTGGTGCGGGTAAATACTAGGGTTTGATACCATTCATGGGCTTTGATCAGGTGGGAGAGGAGTTCCCGTTTCCGTTCTCGATCAACTAGATAAATTTTCTGGGCTACGAGGTCGGGGGTAGCATTGCGCTGGGCGACTTCAATAATTACCGGGTCATGGAGTAATCCAGTGGCGAGGGATTTGATCTCTTCAGAAAAAGTTGCTGAAAATAACAGGTTTTGGCGTTGGCGGGGCAGGAGGGCGAGGATCCGGCGGATGTCTCGAATAAAACCCATATCTAACATGCGATCGGCTTCATCCAAAACCAGAATTTCCACTTGGGATAGATCCACGGTTCTTTGTTGCACATGGTCAAGGAGCCGTCCCGGTGTCGCTACCAAGATATCAATCCGACTCCGCAAGCGTTGAATTTGGGGGTTGATATTCACGCCGCCATAAACTGTGGTGGAAGTGATCTTCAAATATTTACCGTAGGTCTGGACGCTTTCTTCAACTTGAGCAGCTAGTTCCCTTGTGGGGGTTAGAATCAAGGCGCGTACTGGTTGTCGGCTGATCGAGGGTCTTTTGATCGTCTGGCTGGACAATTTGTGCAAAATGGGCAGGGTAAATCCGGCGGTCTTCCCGGTTCCGGTTTGGGCAGCAGCGAGGACATCTTGACCCCTAAGGACGGCGGGAATTGCTTGTAATTGAATGGGGGTAGGCTGGGTATAACCTTCGGTGGTGACAGCACGCACAATTTCATCGGCTAAACCAAGGGCAGAAAAAGACATAGGACTCCAATTTTTTTAATCGTTTTTTGGCAGCACCAGTCTTAGTCACAGAATTTGAGAAAATTTTGATGCGGCGAAACCCATAGGAGATGGCAGTATATAGATATTCCTGATAGATACGAGGGATAAATACCAAACTGACCTAGGGTATTCCATTCTAACAGGGACAAGTCTCTTCTCTAGGATATTTCTTTTATTTAAACCAATTTCGAGATTTAAGCTAATTTTGCTCGATCGTAGAACTTTATAGAAACCCTATACCCGAAAAAGCTCGATCGACCATCATGCTAAATAATGCTAACAATGCGATCGCCCCTCCAGCACCATGACTCAGAGCTAGTGATAAAATCAAAATGTAGGCTCAAAACTTTATCTAAGAACTATGAATGCTTTAACGATCAGCTTAGAGTCTGTAATTGATCTGACGGATGAACAGTTCTTTCAAATTTGTCGCCAAAATAGTGACCTGAGATTCGAGCGCAATGCTCAAGGAAATATTACAATTATGGCTCCAGAAGATGGCGGTACAGGAATGCGTAGTGCTAGCATTACCGCCGATTTATCAATTTGGAATCGTAGAACGAAGTTAGGCTTTACGTTTGGCTCATCCACAGGTTTTAAACTTCCCAATGGTAGTGATCGATCGCCTGATGCTTCATGGATACTGAAAGAGCGTTGGGAAGCGTTAACTCCAGAACAACAGGCTAAGTTTGCACCAATTTGTCCAGATTTTGTAGTTGAATTAATGTCGCCTAGTGATAGCTTGAAGATTACCCAAGGGAAGATGCAGGAATATCAGGATAATGGTGCAAGGCTGGGTTGGCTGATTAATCGCCACGATCGAGAAGTGGAAGTATATCGGATTGGTAAGCCCAAAGAAGTTTTGCAAAATCCGAGTTCTTTATCTGGGGAAGATGTTTTACCTGAGTTCGTTTTGAGCCTTGAGGAAATTTGGTAATAAGATCTATTGGATAGGCGATCGCCCCTCAAACCCTATGACTCAAGAACCAGATAAAAAACTAGCTCTAGTCCCGAAAAAAGATTTGTGCGACGATCTCCTAAACTACTGGGTATAGGGATTGAAACCTCTGGAAAGGGGGCGATCGAACTAAAATTTAAAAGGGTTGATTGATCTAAATAATGGGAAAGAAAAATCATGAAAAATCAATTAACTCTCTTCAACAGCGAATTATTGAGCATCAGCGAAAAGTTGATACGGAGCTACTGAAAGACTATCCCGATTTAGGACTAATTCGCCATTGGCAGAAAGAGATTCGCGCCTTTGAAGTTGGTATTGAGAAAGCTCAAAAAAGATTAAGGAGATAAATATGCAAGCTACAGATTTACCTATAAACGGTCTGGTCGTTAACTATAGACCAGCATCGATCGCTAGTCCAACCCTTGGTACTTTGATTGCCGAATTAGGGGTTGAATGTCAAAGAGTCTTAATGCTTTTACATCAGCTTCAATTGCCAAGTCTTAGTGATCGCCAAAAGGCTGATCTCCTAGCAGAGCTAAATACTTCTATAATTCATCTACAGTCCCATTGTGATGATGAGTTACAAGAGCTTATTGCTGATGAGTTGGAAAGTATTGATCCTTGAACAGGCGATCGACCCTCAAACCCTATGACTCAAGAACCAGATAAAAAACCTAGCTCTAGTCCCGAAAAAGATTTGTCCGGCGATTGCTTACTGAAATGCTTATAAAGCATGAGAAAATCATGGATGATTGCTAGAAATATTCATTCTCAAGGCAAAATTATGGAAGAGCAAACGTGGGGCGATGAGGAATTGTGGATTGTGACGGCAGGTGAACCAAGTTCGCTGCAAACCCCTACAGGTCAAAAAACCGCAACAAAAGATACTAATCCTTACAGCACACCAAGCAAAACCACAGTTTCAGGGGAAGAAGTCCAAACAAGTCGCATCAAGGCAGAAACTCTAGCAGTCCAAATGTCACAATTTATGCGGGTGATTAGTCATATTTTTGCGGATGCTCAGAGACAAACGGCTCCAGATTCAGGGTTGCAATTGGATGAGATTAAGTTGGCAGTGGAGATTTCGGGCAAGGGCGAAATTAAACTATTGGGTACAGGGATCGAAACTTCTGGAAAAGGGGCGATCGAACTAAAATTTAAACGGGTAGATTTGCCCAATATTTCTCAACCTTCGGAGTCAGTTTAAGTCTATGGCAAGAAATTGTGCTGTTATCGTTGGAATTAATGATTACGATGAAATTTCGCCTCTGAAGTATGCCAAAAGCGATGCTGAGAGGATGCGTGATTTTTTCATGCAGGATTTGGGTGTTAACACGAGTGATCTGTACTTTTTTACCGATGATTCGCCACGCAATGCTCAGGGGCGCAGGACTCAGCCGACCTACGGAACGCTCTGGTCTTTTTTAGGCGATCGCTTTGCCGATCCCTTTTTATCCGCAGGGGATACGCTGTGGTTTTACTTTAGCGGTCATGGGATGCCCTGGGAGGGGCGCGATTATCTGTTGCCTAGTGATGGAAATCCGCGTTCTATTCCCGATCTGGCGATTCCGATTAGTTCTGTGACGGAACGGTTGCGACGGAGTGGGGCGGATAATGTGGTGATGTTGATCGATGCCTGTCGTGGTGATGGGGTAAAAAGTGCTGGGTTGGGGATTGGATTAGAGAAGCAGCAGGGGGTAATTACTTTCTTTTCTTGCAGTCCTAATCAGGTTTCCTATGAGATTGATGAGAAGCAGCAGGGGGCTTTCACCCATGTGTTGCTGGAGGCGCTGCGGATTCAAGGCGAGGGGAATTGTGCGACGGTGGAGCGTTTTGCCAATTATTTGAAGGCTCGCGTACCGCAATTAACGCAAAGATATAAAAGCTATGCCCAAACTCCCTATGTGGTCATTGAGCCGGAAACAAAACTGCATTACATTTTGCTGCCGAAGTTTGCTAATCTCACGGATATTGCTTTGCTCAGAGAAAATGCTCTTGAGACTGAAAATGAAGGGAATTATGACTTAGCTTTGCAGTTATGGCTGCGGGTAAATGTGGCGGCTGGTGGTACAGATTTTAAGGCGATTAAAGCTTTTCAACGATTGGCAAATAAAGAAACGCAACCTAGACCAACCACAAGCCCTAGTAATCGGGGTGATAAAGCACCGACAAAATCGCCGATAGAACAGCCAAAGCCCCCTAAGGAAGCCCCTAAACCAACTACGAACCCCCGCTACCAAAAGCTGGAGAGATATCTCAAAAATGAGAAATGGCAGGAAGCAGATCAAGAAACCTATCGCCTGATGATTACGGCGGTGGGTAAGGACGAGGGGCAATGGTTTAGCGAGAAAGACTTAAAAGAGTTCCCCTGCAATGAACTATTGGAGATCGATCGCCTCTGGGTAAAGCATAGCAATGGACTTTATGGTTTTAGTGTCCAGAAGAAAATTTATGTTGAATGTGGTGGTAAGCTAGATTTTAGTTATCCCAGTGATGAGACTTGGAAGAAGTTTTGCGATCGTACTGCATGGAAAAATAATGGAGAGGGGGTGGATTACCCCAACCCATTTTTTGAGAAGAAATTTATATCAAAAGAGGGACACCTCCCAAAATTGGGGGTTGGGTTATGGTTTGGGGAGTGGGAGAAGGTGTGTGGTTGCTTGTTTTTCTCGCATCAAGAATTGTAGACTTTAGTAGATAAAGGTTACAGCCGAATATTAAGAAAACTGTGCAAACCTGATTTCTACGACATAATCAGCCTTCCAGCGTTTTTCTTCCCTGTCACCAAATTTTTTCTATATCCCCCTAAAAAAAGCGGGATCATTCAAACATCATCAAAGCAAATTTAGGAAAGTTTAGGAGGTCGATCGATGGTTTCTACTATTTCTAAAGCTAATCAATCTAACCAATCCCCAGAGCTAGAGATAACCTTAGAGGAGTTTTTGCAGCTACCGGAAACAAAACCAGCTAGCGAATATATTGATGGGAAAATTCACCAAAAACCTATGCCAAATGGGGAACATAGTACACTACAGACAGAATTAGTAGTAAAAATAAATCAGGTTGCTAAACCCAAGAAAATAGCCTATGCCCGTACTGAATTACGGTGTACTTTTGAGACTCGATCGATCGTCCCCGATATTAGTATATTTGTGTGGGAACGGATTCCTAGAAATGAGGATGGAAGTGTTGCGAATAAAGTTAATATTTCTCCAGATTGGATAATTGAAATCTTGTCGCCAGAGCAGAGCATTAATAAGGTGATGGAGAAAATAATTTTTGCCTTTGAAAATGGCACTAAATTAGGTTGGTTGATTGATCCAGAGCGCAAAAGAGTGATGGTTTTTCAAGAAAATCAAATGCCAGAGATAAAAAGTCAAGATGATCAATTACCAGCACTGGAGGTGATGCAGGATTGGCAATTGTCGGCGGCAGATTTGTTTAGTTGGTTGTACCTTCACTAAATTTTTTTTCAGTTTATTTTTGATTCAGCCATTTATTACTCTGGCGAGAGGCTAATCTTGCCTTTCCAGAAGCAGCCCAGTTTTGTAATAGTTGAATCTGCTCTTGGGCGGTGCGGGCGAGGGGGATAATTTGGCTGGCGGCGGTGAGGATATCGTCAGTAGTGAAATCCCGATTTTGGCTAAATCCTAGGTGCATCGCTTCGATAATAGTTTGTTCAATTTCCGCCCCCGAAAAGTCCGGGGTTTCGTAGGCAAGGCGATCGAGGTCATAGCCTTTGAGATTGTGGGGACGGAGACGGTTGAGATGGAGGGAAAAGATGGCTTCCCGTTCCTCTTGATTGGGTAAACCCACAAAGAAAATCTCATCAAATCTGCCTTTTCTCAACATTTCTGGGGGCAGCGCTTGGATATTGTTTGCCGTCGCTACTACGAATACGGGGGATTTCTTCTCGGCAAGCCAATTAATAAATGTCCCAAACACTCGGTTAGTGGTGCCACCATCGCCCCGGCTATCGATCCCCGAAAAGGCTTTATCAATTTCATCAATCCATAAAATACACGGGGCAAGGGCTTCTGCTAGTTGGATCATCTGCCGAGTCCGGGATTCCGACTCCCCCACCAAACCCCCAAAGAGTCTGCCCACATCTAAACGCAATAAAGGTAAATGCCAATGATGGGCGATCGCCTTCGCTGTCAGAGATTTGCCTGTACCTTGGATACCTACTAGCAATAAGCCTCTGGGATGGGGAATGCCGTACTGTCGAGCCTTGTCTGTAAACGCTCCGCCCCGCCGCAATAGCCAATCCTTGAGATTATCCAAACCCCCAATATCAGAAATTTGTTCTTGGGCTGGGTAATAGTCGAGAATCTGGGTCTGGCGAATGGTTTGGCGTTTTTCTTCCAGCATTAATTCCACATCTTCCGGCTGAACTTCTCCGTGGGCAGCGATCGCCCGAGCCATCACCCGACGGATCCGTTCCATGGATAAACCCTGCGCCGATCGAACCAACTCATCAATCACCTGCTCCCCTAATTTCTGCCCCATAGCTATCAATAAACTTTGCACCTCTTGCCGAATTTCTGCCCCAGTTGGGAGGGGAAACTCCAGCACTGTCAGGACTTCTGAGAGTTCCGCCGGAATAGAGATGCTAGGGGCAATAATCACAATATTTTTGGGCTGAGACTTGAGCGATCGAGCCAGATTCCGCAGTTTTCGGGCAATGGAAACATCTTCTAAAAACCTTTGAAAGTCTCGCAAAATAAAAATCACTGGGGAATTAGCCGGAAATTTCTCCACAAATTCCAAGGCCTGCAAGGGGTTTCGCTTCCCAAATCCCGGATCATTAGGATTATTTTGATAGCCATCCACAAAATCCCAGATGTAAATGGGTCGATCGCCCAACCCCTGCGCCACCTGCAAAATAACTTTTTCTAATCGCTCTTCTTCCCCCGTCGGCACATAAATCAAGGGATACCGCGCCCGCAACAACAAAGTAAATTCAGAGCTAAAATTCATAATTCATTTTCAATTCAAAAATATTTTTCAAAAATTTATCCCTTAAGGCTTGACTCTCCAGTGGAGTGGAGATACTAGGATGACAATATAGTGACACAAACCCTAGCAATCAGGCTGAGAAATAAAGGTCATTACCTTAGTCTAAGGCAATTTTTTATTAGGTTTTTATGCTGACCCTCGAATCATCTCTCCTCAAAATTGGGGAACTATCTGCCCGCAGTGGTGTACCCATCAAGACAATTCGTTACTACGAAGACTTAGGGCTGATCACGAATGCTGGTCGTACCGAAGGACAATTTCGCCTATTTCACCTAGAAACAATTAACCGCCTGAGTTTTATTAAACAACTCCAAGGACTGGGTTTGAGCCTTCAGGAAATTGGGGAATGTTTGGTGATCTACGATGCGGGGGAATTACCTTGCGGGGATATTCAAGACAAGCTCCAACACCATGTAGAGGAGATTGATCGACAAGTTGCTGACCTGCTGCAACTACGCCAAGAGTTGACCAATGTTTTAGCAAAATGGCAAACTGCCCCGCCGCCGGAATCTGGGAAAATCTGCCCTAATCTCCAATCCTAAAAGCCTAGTTTTCAGGGATATCAACAATTAAACCTAACCAATACTAACTAAACCAATAACTAAACTTTTGAGGTAATTTTCATGCAATTTACTAATAGCAAACTTAATCGCAAACTTGTAATTTTATTAGGTCTCATGGGAATGAGCTTTGGGTCGATCGCCGCTTGTACCCCTAATGCTGATAATGCTAGTTCTAGTCAATCCAATCAAATAGTTAGCTCTAGTCCCGATACCCCGGCTGGAAAGCAAGATCACATGGGGATGGATCACAGCATGGCGATGGATTTGGGCCCGGCAGATGCGGATTATGACCTGCGGTTTATTGATGGCATGATTTTGCACCACCAAGGTGCCGTAGTTATGGCAGAAGAAGCCCTAGAAAAATCTACTCGCCCGGAACTGAAGCAACTATCTACAGAAATTATCGCCGCTCAAAAACAAGAAATTGCCCAAATGCAGGGCTGGCGGACTAGCTGGTATGCCAACGCTCCTAGTACACCCATGGGTTACTCTAGCTCCATGGGACATATGATGGCAATGGGTCAAGCACAAATGAACTCCATGATGATGAGCGGTGATCTCGGAGCTGCTGATGCTCAATTTGATCTGAGATTTATTAATGCCATGATTCCCCACCATGAGGGAGCCTTAGTGATGGCAAAAGATGCCTTAGAAAAATCTTCCAGACCAGAAATCAAACAACTAGCTCAAGCAATTTTAGATTCCCAAGCTGGGGAAATTAGCCAAATGCAGCAGTGGCGCAAAGATTGGTACAACCAGTAATTTTCAACTAGTTTCAGGCTCAGAGTTTCAGACTTATTCAACAAAATGATCAGGGGGGTAATTCATGTAGTTACCCTACCCAAGATTCTCAATTCAAAATATCTCAATGAAGGAGTTCAAAGATGGAAACTGCTAACTTTAAGTTGGGGGGAATTAGCTGTGCCTCCTGTGTGCGGACGATCGAGAAAGCCATAGGCTCCCTGCCCGGAGTGGTATCTTCTAATGTGAATTTTGCTACGGAAGAGGCAAACGTTACCTACGAGGCAACTCTTACCCCAGAAGAGATCATCAAAGCAGTCCAAGGTGCTGGTTATCAAGCCCAGTTTTTGCCCCCTCTAGCTTTAGATATCGAAACAAAACCGGGGAAAACTCCAGAACAAAGAGAACTCCAAGCCAAAGTTCTGGTCGGCTCGATCGCCAGCAGCCTGTTAATGGGCGCCATGCTGCACCACCTAGGGATATCGAACCTGTTTGCCTGGGCAGCTCCCCCTTGGATTCAAATGGTTTTGGCAACCCCTGTGCAGTTTTGGGTCGGCTTCGGGTTTTACCGGGGAGCTTGGGCTGCTCTGAAACATCGATCGAGCGACATGAATACCCTAATTGTCCTCGGTACCTCGATCGCCTACCTCTACTCAGCTCTGATCACCTTCAATCCCCAGTTATTCACCTTTGTCACCTCCACTTCATCCCATAGTTTGCACCCAGAAGTCTATTTTGAAGCGTCCTCTGTGGTCATTACTCTGACTCTCGTGGGACGCTATCTCGAACATCGAGCCAAGGGAGAAACCGCCGGAGCCATCAAGAAAATGCTGGGACTCCAACCCAAAACCGCCCGGGTAATTCGGCGGGGACAGGAAGTTGATATTCCCCTCAGTTCCTTAGTGGTAGATGATTTGGTGGTAGTGCGTCCGGGAGAAAAGATTCCCGTGGATGGGGTGATTGTTTCCGGTTCCTCGGCGGTGGATGAATCGATGATTACGGGGGAAAGTGTGCCGGTGAGCAAAGCCCTCGGTGATGAGGTGGTGGGGGCAACCATCAATAAGACCGGAAGTTTTCAATTTCGGGCAACCCGTGTCGGTCAAGATACCACCTTGGCACAGATCATTAAACTCGTCCAGCAGGCGCAAGGCTCCAAGGCTCCCATCCAGAAACTGGCAGATCAGGTAACAAGCTGGTTTGTCCCCGCCGTGATTGTCATTGCGATCGCCACCTTTGCTCTCTGGGCTGTAGCCGGAAATCCTCGTTTAGGTATTTTTGCCGCTGTTAGTGTGTTGATCATTGCCTGTCCCTGTGCCTTGGGTTTAGCCACCCCCACCTCCATTACCGTCGGCATTGGTAAGGGTGCAGAGTTTGGCATTCTGATTAAAGGGGCAGAAAGTTTGGAAGTTGCCCACCGGATTAAGACGATCGTCGTCGATAAAACTGGAACTCTAACCCAAGGCAAACCCGGAGTTACAAACTATCTAGCAGTGCAGGGAATTAGTCAGGAGTTGGAGATTCTCAAATTAGCGGCGGCAGTGGAACGAAAATCGGAACATCCTCTCGCCGAGGCAGTGGTCAACTATGCCCAAGCTCAAGAAGCTCTAGA
>JAIMKT010000010.1:4338-11227 GCA_020692245.1 Microcoleus sp. GA_180221_E-2-1-MAG-45_12 | reverse complement strand
TTAGACATTGATACTCAGCCCCTAGAAGCCACAAAAATTCAATGGGAAGACCAAGGCAGAACGGCAGTGTTTATTGCCCTTGATGGAGTCTTGGCTGGATTAATGGGCATTGCCGATCATCTCAAACCCTCCTCTGCTGCCGCCATTAGCACCCTGAAAAGTATGGGTTTAGAAGTTGTCATGCTCACGGGAGATAACCGCCGCACGGCTGAGGCGATCGCTAGAGAAGTCGGGATTCCCAGTTCGGCAATCTATGCAGAAGTCCGTCCTGATCAAAAAGCTAGCACGATCCAAAAACTTCAAAGTTCTGGCAAGCTAGTGGCGATGGTCGGCGATGGGATCAATGATGCCCCGGCTTTGGCTCAGGCAGATGTGGGCATTGCCCTGGGCACAGGAACCGATGTGGCGATCGCTGCCAGTGATATTACCCTCATGACTGGAGACCTGCAAGGAATTGTCACTGCCCTCCGGCTCTCAAGGGCTACCATGAAAAATATCCGGGAAAATCTCTTCTTTGCCTTTGCCTACAATGTCATCGGCATCCCGATCGCCGCCGGAATCCTCTTTCCTCTCTGGGGTTTGCTCCTCAATCCAATGTTGGCTGGGGCTGCCATGGCTCTCAGCTCTATCTCCGTCCTCGGTAATGCTCTCCGCTTACGCCAGTTTCGATAAAGTTTCAATAATCTAAGTTTGCCAATCCCGTAGCAGAAATTTTGCCATTTTGCACCGATTCTGGTTTATCCTTTTAGCAATTAGAGATAATTTCTAGAGATATTATTTAATAAGATTATCAAGCTAAACATCAAGCTAAGTGCAATGGGGAAATAGATATGAGTGAAGAGTTTGCAACTCATCTACAACAGGGGAAACTATCCGAAGCCCTGACCGTGGCTCTGACGAACTCGATCGAGCTAGAAATTACCTCTTGGATCGCTGCCACCGACTCTCCAGAACCAACCCTTGGAGATTGTTTACATACCAAAATTAATATTATTGATGGCGAAATTGATAATCAAATTGGCAGTCGCTGCCTAGATCAGGGTAGTTACCAAAAAATCAATGATTTTCATCAAGAACAAGTGCAGTACAGCAGCCAAATGATCCAACAAAACCTCGAAACTCTCCAACAACTCTTGGTGATCATGGCGGGAACCTATAACCAAGTTAATTCCTAGTCCTTGGATTTTTGGGGATTTCGATCGAGTTATTGAATTTACGATAATTTACGATCTGCCCATCGCCCCTGTAGTTACAATTAACATCATTTCTCCCCACTCCTGCCGGAAACCGCTACCATGAAAATTTAGCTTTGTTCACCAACTACCAACCATTCTCAAGCTCATTCAATCTATCTAAATCTATCAACATCAATCTAGGGGACGCATAAACCTATGGCATCTAGCGAAGACTTCAAGAAATATATCCAAGCAGGTCAACTCACGGAAGCCCTTTCCTTGGCTATGAGTGCTGCGGTGAAGTTGCAAATTACCACTAGGGTTTTAGATGATGCCGATATGGTGATGGAGAAAGATTCCCTGCCGGGCGATCGACTCCGCACCCAAATTAATATGGTGGAAGGGCAGATCACTAACGAGATTGGCGAGCAGTTTACGGGCAAGAGTCCCTACCAAGACTTGAAACAAGTCCACCTCACTCAGGTAAAGGAAGGGGTGAAAACCATTCAAAACAACCTGAAGACTTTACAAAAATTGTTCCGGCTGTTAGTAGCCATGCGGCAACAAGATTTGCTGGTAGTGTCTCCCCTGCCCCAACTAGAATCTGGGCTAAGTGCGGGGTTAAGTTCCAGAAGTGCTAATGAATCTAGGGTTTTATTACCCCCCATGGAAGAATACGCAGAAATACCTGCACCGATCGCTACCCCGATCGCTATGGCAACTCCGGTTGCTCCCCCAGAACCAGCCTCAACTCTCCCAGACCCGAACGCAGAACTAGACGCAAGTTATCCAGACTCAGACAACGAGTTAGCTGATTTAGATGAAATAGAAAATTCCGCCCCGTCTGTAGTAACAGAACTTGAGCCATTGGCAGAATTATCAATCCAATCCTCAGTAGCGGAGCTAGAAGAAACCCTAGACAGTGATCTAGGTAATGATCTACAGAACGATCTAGATAATGATCTAGATAATGATTTTGATGATTTTGGTGACTCCAGTGGTTTAGATGATAGTGGGGCAAGTAATCTAGACATCGATCGAGCCGAGGTTGTCGGACTCCAAGATTCCCCAGCTAATCCTGTCAGTGATCCTTTGGTAGATTATGGTCTGATTTCCACCAATACAGTTAGTTCACCTAGTGCGATCGAGGGTAAAACTAACTCCTCCCTGCTCTACGAATCCCTTGCGGAAATAGAACCAGAACCAGCTAACTTTGATAATTCTACCAATAACGATCCTCCAGACTTTTTTGATAACTACGATGAAGACGACGATGACAAAACCGTACTTCAACCATCAATAGTTGCCTACTCAGCCGCAGCAACCTACTTTGCCGTAGAGGTAGCCAATGACTCTGCTCCGGCGATCGAGCCAGAACCCGTTGCAGAAGAAGTCATTGAGTATTCCCCAGAGGATTGGGTAGATTTTGGAGAAAACTTACCAGTAGAAAGCCTCAGCCAAGTTCCCCAAGATATCGCTGGCATGATGGCAGCTACGATCGCCGCAACCAACCCAGAAGCAGATTCTTTAGACCCTTCCACCCCAGACACCACCCCAGAGGTGGAAGCCGAATTTCTTGCTGAGGATGATGTAATGGCGGCGGGAACTAATCTAGGGCTGGCAGCAGATTTTGAGCCAGATTTTGACTCGGAGTTTGACTCAGAGTTTGATGCCGATCTAGATTTAGAAGCCATTCCAGAGACTAATTTAGACTCTAATCTAGAAGCCACGCCAGAGATTAATTCAGAGCTGCCCCTGGAAACAGACTGGGGAGGTTTAGATATTGAAGCAGATTTTGATTTAGCAGCCCCTCCAGAAGCCAGCCCAGAAATTAGTTTAGAGACAAATCCAGAGCTAACCTCCGATGAAGATTGGGGAGACATAGAACTATCTTCTTTGAGTTCTGCGGAGCTTTCCTCCTTTGCCGATGCTCAAGAGGCGGCTTGGGATGAGGGTTGGGAAGAAGAACCAGAACAACTCAGAAATGTCACCCCAGATTTGTCTAGAGCCACAGATACGGGCTGGGATGAGGTAGAAGAAGAATTTAATTTTCCTGATCCAGATATTATTCTTCAGGCGGGTGATTCTCAAATAGGTAGTTATGACAGCACTCTAGATGATGAAGATTTTGAGCTGATCGGGGATGCGATCGACACTCCGGGATTTGACCTTGGTGATCAGGGTAATCTGAGCCATGATCTGGGAGATAATCTGAGCGATGATTTTGGTGCTGATCTTGGTAATGATGACTTTGGGAATGACTTTGGGAATGACTTTGGAAATGATGATTTTGGTGGTGATGAATTTAGCAGCAATCTAGACCATGATCCCCACGATCCCATGGAAGATATTTTTGGCGATCTAGATGGCAGTCTGAGCCTAGAAAGTGGTTTAGAAGGCAAGGTCGAAGGTAATCCAGAAAGCTCAAAAAAGTCTAGTCTGCGAGGTTTAGATGACTTTGCTGATTTTGACCTAGATATTTAACCTAAATATCCAGATCTAAGATATCCAGATTTATAGTTATCGCCCCGCCCTACCTAGGAGTTTAGTTTCATGCCCGATTCCAGAAAATCCAAAGCTTCCAAATCTGCCAAACCTGATCCCAATCCTCCCGAAGTCCAGACCTTCCTCAAATCCTTGGGGGAAGTTTTACTAGATATCACCGCTCTAGAAGTTAGTACGATCGTGGTTGATGAGATTACTCCCCATAAATTTATTCCCCGCCAGACCTACCAAGAACTTTATCCTCTCTGTGCTGACTTTCTCAAAGATGCAGGTATTCATAGCTCCTTGGTCGATCGCTACCTCCAACTCCATCGCACCCTCCTGCTCAGATACATTGCCCTGCTTGCCGAACCCCAATCTCTCCTTTACAATCCCCAACTAGTTGATGCTGTCCAAGAAAGCTACCAACTCCTAAGCAATCCCGGCAATGAGGCAAAGGAAATTCCCCTGCAATTACCCGACCCCAGCGATGCTAGAGAAGCAGACCAGTTAGAAACCTTGTTGAGTACGGCTAGTTTTCTTCGGTGCTTGCGGAAACTATCAGAAATTAAGGCAACCCTAGACCAGAGAAATTTTCATTTGCAGAAACATCCCGACTCCAAAGACGCAGATCATTTGCTAGATATTATCTATGCTCGAACGGTGGTGCAGTTAGACGGCGATGTCATGAATTCCTACAATCAGAAGCTATTTCAAAACCCCCAACAGCAAGCAATTCTCCAAGTTCACCAAGCAGGGGTAGCGGCGGCTCAATACCACTGGCAAGGCTTACTAGAGTTTATTATCTATTTAGCCCAGCGAGCATTTCCCAAGAAAATTCGTAAGTAAAGGGAGTTTATGGCAAAAACTATCAATCTTGAAAAATATATTGAATTTCCAGTTCTAAGCAAAAACATAGATACCTTTGCGGGAATTAACTTTCATTGCAATGCCCAGATTCTTGACAAAATCCAACTTGCCAAACAACGGGGCGATCGACTCCATTTCTCTAAACAACTCCGCACTAATCTGCGCTGCTGCGCTCTCTTAGGGACATCTAGTTATTTACAATCTGGATTAAGTATCTGTACCTATTACCAGCAAGATGACTACGCAGAACCAGTGATGAAAAGTTTGATCTCTGCCGATGGGGATGTGATCAACCAGATTTCTGGGGACTGCCTCAGCCATGAACTCCGCCCCCAACTGACTACGGCTCACTACTGGTTTCTGCAACAAATAACCAGACAACTGACCTGGAAAAGAACTTTGATTATAGATTTAATCGCTTGGTCGATCGCTATCCTGTTAATCCTTGGCTTAATTATTGCTTACCCCCAAGGAGTTCTCACCAATCTCATTGCCTTGGGAATTGTGTTGATTATTATGTGGGGATTACAAAAAATCTTAAAATTTCTCCTCAGTTTCAATGCCAAAGCTATAGATAGATGGGCGATCGCCAAGTTTCTCAGCTTTAGTATTTCTCCCCAACCTTGGCAGCAAAAAATGGCTAAGTTATTTCTGCAATACATCGTAGTCTAAGTACCCCACGTAGTAACGGCTTTAGCCGCCGCCGGGAAGTGTATCAATAAAACCAAATTTGGTATAAATAAAAAATAGGGACAATTCTCGATCGTCCCCCAAAAAGATTGATTTTTAATTAAGAGGGCTAAAGCCCCTACTACGGTTTAAGGAATTAAACTAGTTCTGGTTGTCTGGACACAGTATCTTGACAGTAGGTTTCATAAACCCCATCTAGCAAGAGATTTAAAGCACAAGCCGCCTTTTCTGCTGCTTCTAGAGCCTGTTGTTGCTGCTCCTCTGTATTGCAAAGAGCTACCAAAGCCTCACGGGTTGCTTGGGAATGGTATTGATCTGCTTGTTCATGGACTTGGAAGAAGGATAGAGTCGCTTCTGCCTCCACTCCATAGAACTGCTGAAGCCCAGCAATCTTGGTAGTGGAAACTTCGGGAATTTGGGACTCATAGGCATAGAGGGCAGCCATCCCCACAGCAGCTTCTTCGCTACGAGCTAAGTCCTTGAGGATTTTTACCGATTCACGAGTCTTATCTAGATACTGCCGGGATAACACAGTGGCTCGATCGACCCCCAGACCCTCAGCAAACCGTAACCACAACTCTGGATGATTTTCCTCGCCCTGCTCTTCTTCCATCAAGTTTTCTAGCAACATTTGCCGAATCTTGACATCTTCGCAAGCAGCGTGGGTGGCACTGACGTAGGTAGGAAAATTATGGACTTGAAGATAATACTCTTGAGCATATTCCTGCAACATGCCTAGGGATAATTCTCCCCGGTTCCACATTTGATAGAAGGGATGCTCTAGGAGATGATGCTTTTTGATGACACTATCGAGTTGTTCAATAAACTGGGGTGCGGAAATTTGCATAAGTTTACCTGATGAAGGGATTAAAAGACTAATTATAGTATGGCTACAGTCCGGTTTTCCTGCTTAACCTAGGTTTATCTAGACCCCATTTGTAGGACAAAATTCATAAGTAGGGTGGGTATTGCCCACATAACCTAATATTTGTAATCCAATATCTCCTCAACCTCCAGCCACCGCCGGAACAATGCTCACCTCATCCCCATCTTGGAGAGGAGTTTTCGTGCCATCGAGAAATCGGATATCTTCGCTATTTACATAGAGATTCAAAAAGCGCCGGGGCTTGCCCTCTTCATCGCATAACCGGGCTTTGATACCGGGACAATTAGACTCAAGAGATTCAATCAGTTCAGCGATCGTCCCTCCCGCACAATTGACGGTAGCTTGATCATTAGTAAATTTTTGCAGAGGAGTAGGAATAAGTACAGTTACAGACATGGTGTTTTTGAATAAATGGTTTTGATTAGTTTGGAAAAGGAGGTAAGGGGAGGTAAAGGAGGTAAGGGGAGGTAGAGGAGAAATTAGGTTAAGAAGGAGGGGAAGGTTTAGATAGCAATGGTTGATTAAGAGTTGATCAAGCTACTCTTTTAGCTATTGTCGAGCTACTCTACTTCCTTCCATTCTCCTCTAAATTCTTTACCTCCCTGTACCTCCCTGTACCTTCTCTACCTCCTTCCTATACCAATACTGGTTGCCATTCTAGCCGATCGAGGGTTTGCGCCCGTTCGTAGGCTCGTTCAAAGCTATCTAGTTTGGCTTCAATGGTGAAGGGTTCGCCGATGTAGCCTTGGACTGCTTCTTGTGTTTTTAAGCCATTGCCAGTGAT
>JAIMKT010000010.1:0-4311 GCA_020692245.1 Microcoleus sp. GA_180221_E-2-1-MAG-45_12 | reverse complement strand
AATTTTGCCCTCAGCTACAAGTTTTTGCAAGACAGCGATCGTGGTGCCGCCCGCAGTTTCCGTGAAGATACCTTCAGTTTCCGCAAGGAGTTTAATGCCAGCGATAATTTCCGCATCATTGACGGCAGCAATGTGTCCACCAGTTTTTTGGGCAAGTTCTACAGCATAGATACCATCAGCAGGGTTGCCGATCGCAATGGATTTGGCAATGGTGTTGGGTTTCACAGGGGTAATGAAATCCCGGTTCTCGGCAAAAGCTTGGGCAATGGGGGAACAACCTTCAGCTTGCGCTCCACTAAATTTCACTGGCTTATCTTCCACTAGACCCACCTTGACAAATTCTTGGAAACCCTTATAAATCTTCGTGTACAAAGAACCAGAGGCAAGGGGAGCCACAATATGATCGGGGAGTTTCCAGCCTAGTTGTTCTGCCACTTCAAAGCCCAAGGTTTTCGAGCCTTCCGAGTAGTAAGGACGGAGATTAATATTTACAAAGCCCCAGCCGTGGGTATTAGCAACTTCGCAACAAAGACGATTCACCTGATCATAGTTGCCCTTCACCGCCATCACCGTGGGGTTGTAGATCAATGTTCCTAAAACCTTTCCTGCTTCCAAATCAGAGGGAATAAATACACAGCAATCTAAACCAGCGTGGGCAGCGATCGCTGCCGTTGAGTTTGCCAAATTCCCAGTACTAGCACAGGATACCGTCGTAAAGCCCAATTCTCTGGCTCTGGTTAAAGCGACAGACACTACCCGATCCTTGAAACTGAGGGTAGGCATATTCACTGCATCATTCTTGATATAAAGATTTTTCAATCCCAAGCGCCGAGCTAGGCGAGTTGATTTGATCAAAGGAGTCATTCCTGTACCCACATCAATGGGTTCTTCACTCGTAACGGGCAAGAAATCCCGGTAACGCCAGATGGAGTTGGGGCCAGCTTGGATGGTTTCTCTGGTGACGCGGCTCTTGATTACATCGTAGTTATATTTCACTTCCAAAGGGCCAAAACACATTTCACACACATGAATCGCCTTAGCTTCGTACTCAGCCCCACATTCCTTGCACTTCAGTCCAGCAAGGGAGCTACAGGTCAAATTATTTTGATTAATCTTGGTTTGGATAGCTTGGGTCATGGGGCTTTCTCTAAAACTTGGGTTGAGTTGTGAATCTTTTAGTTTTTGATGCTGAAACTAACAGTAATACAGAACACAAAATTTCGTCAACCATACCCGACTTTTTTTATCGGGTTTAAGATTCAAGCCCGAACCAGCACAGAGGCTTTAAACTATAGGGATAAGTTTTAGAGAGTTAGAGATCATGAGAAGTCCTGCCCCTATCGTGGCATCTGAACAGAAAGCCAATCAACAACTATCTACCCTCCAGAGATTTTTTCAATATTTCGTTCCCTACAAATTAGAAATTCCCCTGATTATCTTTTTTGTAATGACTGGGGCGTTCTCCCAATCCTTGGGCCCAGCATTGATTGGATGGTCGATCGATAACCTGATTGCCAAAAAGAATTTCTCTGGTCTCTTGTCCATGCTGGGACTTCTCACCTTTGTTTATCTGATCGGCATCCAAGCGATTAGGGCGCAGATTGCGAGGGTCGGCTGGATGGTACAGAATATTTTGGCGAAGATGCGGCAGGATATCTTTACGAAAATTCAAAGCCTGCCCATTAGTTTTTTTGATCAAAGCGAAGCCGGAGATCTCATGAGTCGGCTCCTGAACGATGTCAGCACTGTCAATCAAGCCTTCGGGCAGACGATCGCCCAGATGCTCGGCAACCTGTTTAGCTTGTTGGGCATTGTCATTGCCATGATGATTATTAACCCCACCCTCGGCTTACTTAGTAACTTGATCGTGCCGTTGATGATCCTAACCACCAGCTTTTTTGCTCGGTTAGCCAGAACTAAATTTCGAGTGACTCGGCAGACCATCGGCGACCTGTCTACCAAAATTGAAGAAGATATCGGCAGTGTCCGGGAAGCTCAGGCTTTTAACCGTGTTCAACTAAATATCGAAGAATTTGCCACCATTAACGCTGCCAACCGGGATGCCAATGTCCAAGCGGTTGCCATTACCGCCGCCTTTCTACCCTCGATCGATTTTCTGAATACCCTCGCTACGGGCTTAGTTCTTGCCTATGGTGGCTACATGGCAGTCAATGGCTCTGTCACCGTGGGGACTGTCACCGCTTTTCTGCTCTATGTTCAGCAGTTTTTCCGCCCCATCCAAATTCTCAGTCAATTTTATACCCAAGCCCAGTCTGCCCTAGCGGCGATCGAGCGGATATTCCTTCTCCTTGATGAACCCGTCACCCTTCAAGATGCTGTTAATGCCCAAACCATGCCTTCCATTCAAGGCAGAGTCGAATTTGTTGATGTCACCTTCGGCTACAAGCCCGATCAACTAGTCCTCAAGGGTGTAAATCTCCACGCCCAACCGGGACAGATGATTGCCCTAGTGGGAGCTACCGGGGCGGGCAAAAGTACCATTATTAACCTGATCCTCCGCTTCTACGATGTTTCTGGCGGTGTAGTCAAAATTGATGGGCTTGATATTAGAAATGTCACCCAAGCTAGTCTGCGGCGGCAGATTGGGATCGTGTTACAAGATAATATTTTATTTACTGGCACTGTGGGCGAAAATATTGCTTTTGGGATTCCTGATGCTAGCCAAGCGGATATTGAAGCGGCGGCTCAGGTTGCCAATGTCCACGAATTTATCACCAGTCTGCCCCAAGGTTACGCGACTCTCGTGGGGGAACGGGGTGTGAGTCTCAGTCAGGGACAGCGCCAGTTAATTAGTATTGCCAGAGCCGTGTTGGTCAATCCCCGGATTTTGATTCTTGATGAAGCTACCAGCAGTATTGATACTCGCACCGAAGCCATGGTACAGGAGGCGATCGCCCGCATTCTCAAAAACCGTACCAGCTTTGTCATCGCCCACCGTCTAAGCACTGTCACCCAAGCCGATCAAGTCCTCGTCGTTCAGCAGGGAGAAATAATTGAGCAAGGCACTCACCAAGAACTAGTGGCTCGATCGGGCATCTATGCCAATCTCTACGCCCTACAACTAGGTGCAACCTAATTTTTCAACGTAGGGGCGCAAGGCTTTGCGTCCCCATTTGGATTGGTTTACGTCTTTACTTGAATTGTAGAATTTTAGGATAAGCGATCGAGATCAATACCTAATTCTCGGAGTTTTGCCTCTAATAATTGCCGGGTACTACGCTCTTGTTCTAAGTCCGATGTTACTTGTTCTGCTCGTTGATGCTCCTGTTCTGCCCGTTGGCGTTCCTGTTCTGCCCGTTGGCGTTCCTGTTCTGCTCGTTGACTCTCCTGTTCTACTTGTTGTTGTACCTGCTCTACTAATTCCTTTCCCCAGAGCAGGAGATTCCCTGAGTTATCCCACCAACGCAGCCAGTTAGCATCCATTGACCCTCGGCTACCCTGCCATACTCCTAAAAATAAATCAAGCTCTGGCAACCAATGGCGACCATTCTCATCAGGGTTCTGTGATTGATAACTATTTTCCTGTAAGCGATACACATCTAGCTCCCCAGTGTAGGGATGGAAGATTACATAAATAGGTACTTGCAAGATTTGCTCATAAAAATACCACTTCCCATAGGGATAATGGGGATTAAATGAGTATTCATTCCCTTCTGTTTCTGAGATAAACTCTATCACTATTACGGGAACCGGACCTTCGGCGTGGGGGGTGTAGCTGCGGCGAATCTTGCCTTCTGAACTTGCTGGCACATCCCGAATCCACAGCCAATCAGGAGCCTTAACCACGGTTTTATCTTCTACCTTGGCACAGAGTCCAAAGTTGGTAGCGATTACATCGGCGATAAGGATTAAGCCTGCTAACTCTAGGGATTCCCGGAGGGCGGCAGCGAGGAGGGGTTGGAGGTTATTTTCCACAGGGTCATCAGGTAGTATGAAATCTTCCGGGAGAATCTCCCAAGTAATACTAGGTAAAGTTTGACGGAGTTGAGTATAGGTCATAGCTAGTTGGGCGATCGTCCTTAACCAAATAATTGCCAATAATTATAACTATCCTCAATGAAAAAAGCCCGACCCCAGTTAAGGAATCAGGCTTTTGGTTTTTTTAGATTGGCTAGATAGCTGTGGTAGCCCACCCAGAGTAGAGTGAGCTAACTAGTTCTAGAATCTGAAGGTTGCAGCACCACCTTGACCGCCGAGGTTGTTGGCACCGCCACCGGAACCACCAGCACCACCTTGGACGAGGAGAGTACCACCACGAACGAACAATTGAGCACCGGGAGTTCCAGCATT
>JAIMKT010000095.1:14227-14369 GCA_020692245.1 Microcoleus sp. GA_180221_E-2-1-MAG-45_12 | reverse complement strand
ATTGATCTGCACCTAGACAGCATGGATACAAGGGCAAAGCTAGAGCAACAATTAAAAACCCAACCCCCCACCGAAATTGCCGGAGCCAAAGTGATTGATGTACTGTCGATCGATGGCTACAAGTTCCGGTTAGCCAACCAGA
>JAIMKT010000095.1:0-14203 GCA_020692245.1 Microcoleus sp. GA_180221_E-2-1-MAG-45_12 | reverse complement strand
GCACCGAACCAGTCCTCCGCCTCTACTCCGAAGCCCCGACTATGGAACAAGTCAAACAAAACCTTGCCTGGGCAAAAACTTGGGCAACTTAGAAAAACAACCTAAATTATCATATTTCCCCCAACATTTTCCTTTGATACTATTTCCCATCTAGAAATTAAATTTAGCAGTCTATTGAGGAGTTTAAGATGAATTTACCAGAACCCCAAACAAAAACATTTTCAAGTCTAATAAGTGCAATTGAACAAGGTCAAATTAAAATCCCACAATTTCAGAGAGATTTTGTTTGGACAATGCAAAAGTCGGCTGGTCTTATAGATAGTATTATTAAAGGCTATCCGATTGGTACTTTTATCTTTTGGCGTACAAAAGACAGGCTCCGCTCAGTTAAAAATATTGGAACACAAGTTCTTCCAGAACCAGAGCAAGGTGACTTTGTTGATTACGTTTTAGATGGACAACAAAGACTAACAAGTCTCTTTGCTAGCTTGAAAGGTGTTACTTTGACAAAGGAAAATGGTAAAGAAGATGATTTTTCAAGAATATTTATTGATTTAGAATCTCATGAATCTGATCAAATTGTCATAACAGATATTGAGGGGAGAAATGAGGAAAGTCTAATTAGTATTCTTGCTTTGTTAACTGGCGACTTTGCCGTGCTAGCCTCTTATCCTCCACAATATCATGAGAAACTTAGAACTTATAAAAATAGAATTGAGAGTTATCAATACTCAATCATTCAGGTTAAAGATGCTCCTATAGAGATAGCTACAGAGATTTTTACACGTATCAATGTTGGTGGAAAGGCATTATCTTTATTTGAGATTATGGTAGCTAAGACATTTGATCATGATAGACAATTTGATTTAGCAGAAAAATTTCAAGAGTTATTAGATGATCTAAAGCCTTTCGACTATGAGACACTTTCAGATGCTACTGTTCTACAAGTTGTCTCCATGATTTTGTCAAAAGAATGTAAACGGCAAATTATTTTACAGCTTAGTAAGAAAGGCTTTATAGATGTTTGGGATAAGGCAGTAGATGCCATAGAGCGTACTGTAGAGTATTTCAGGAGCTATTATAGAATCCCAGTTTCTCAGTTACTTCCTTACAATGCTTTAATTGTTCCTTTTTCCTATTTCTTCTACCATCATAATGACAAACCAACTGGAGATAAACAAAAATTCTTAGAGGACTTTTTCTGGAGATGTTCTCTATCCGGGCGCTATTCGTCTTCTGTAGAAAGTAAATTGGCACAGGATGTGAAAAGAATAGATCAAATCCTTATCGGTAAATTGCCAAGTTATGATTGGGCAATTGATACTTCAGAGGAGTTTATCAAAAATAATGGTTGGTTTAGTGCAGGTAGAAGCTATATCAAGGCAATATTGTGTGTTTATGTATATCTTCAGCCAAAATCCTTCAATGACAACTCCATAGTCAATATTAGTAATTACTGGTTAAAAATAGCAAGTAGTAAAAATTATCACCACTTTTTCCCGAAAGCATATCTCAAAAGACAAAGTTATGGAGACTTTCGTATCAATCATATATTGAATATAACGATAGTAGATGATTTTCTAAACAAGAGAGAAATTAGAGCAAAAGCTCCCTCAGATTATATGGCTATGTTTCGGAGTCAGAACCCTGATTTAGAGATTGCCATGAAAACTCATTTAATAAATGATTTAGATATGTTTGGAATTTGGGATGATGATTATGATAGATTTTTCGATGCAAGAGCGAAGATTCTTAGCCATGAACTTTCAAAGAGAATTATTAAGCAAGAAATAGATAAAAGAGGACAGTCAAATCTAGTTGATGATTTTGAAGAGGAATTAACAACAACGGAGTAAATGTTACTTAATGAAATTTATTAATACGTGTTTTTCCCTAAACAATCAGCAAATTAACATGCAGTCCTTGCCTGATTACTGAAGGAAATTGATATTTTCTTGTCTAACTTGCTACAAAGTTGCCGAAACCGGGAATGTAAGCTAATGAAAAAATCTCTAAGCTCAGAAATCGAACCCCCACAAAACTCAAACCCCAAAATCTTAAATTCTGCCCAAACCCTGCTAAATTATAAAAATTATTTCCCAAAAACCCCACTATTCCCTAACTCCCTACTTTTTCCTTTTTCCTTTTCCTTCTTTACCTCCCTGTACCTCCCCTTACCTCCCTCTACCTCCTTCCCCCTATGCTCAGCCGTGTCGCCGATTCCATCTACTGGCTCAATCGCTATGTTGAAAGGGCTGAAAACATTGCCCGATTTTTGGATGTGAACTTTAACCTAATCTTAGATTCGCCCACGGGGATGACCCAACAGTGGGAACCCTTGATTATGACCACGGGAGATTTACCCCTGTTTAAAGAGCGTTATGGTCAGGACTCGGCAGCAAACGTGATCCAGTTTTTGAGCTTTGATGCTAGTTATGGCAACTCCATTCTTTCTTGTCTACACTCGGCGCGGGAAAATGCTCGATCGATCCGGGAGATAATCTCCTCGGAAATGTGGGAACAGGTGAACGGAGCCTACATGATGGTACGGGATGCCAACCCCCAGCAATCTTTGCCGGAACTGCGGGAATTCTTTGCGGAAATTAAACTAGCAGGGCATTTATTTGCCGGGCTGATGGATGCCACCATGACCCACAATGAGGGCTGGCACTTTGGCAAAATTGGGCGGTTTCTGGAAAGGGCAGATAAAACTAGCCGGATTTTGGATGTGAAATATTACATTCTCCTGCCTTCGGTGAAAGATGTGGGAACGACTATGGATGAGATTCAGTGGATGGCTCTGCTCAAATCTGCCAGTGCCTACGAAATGTATCGCAAGTGCGCCCAACATCGGATTACTCCCGATCGAGTAATTGAATTTCTGACCCTCGATCGACAATTTCCCCGCTCCATCCTCTTTTGTCTCCTCGAAGCCCAAGGCTGCCTCCATGAAATTACTGGCACCCCCATCGGCACTTACCGGAACGTTGCTGAGCGATCGCTGGGTAAACTGCGTACAGAACTAGACTATATTTCCACCGAAGAAATTATTAACATGGGTTTACATGAATTTCTTGACAAACTCCAAGGACGAATCAATACCGTAGGGCATAAAATTTATGAAGAGTTCTTTGCCCTGCGTTCTTAATGGCTACTAATGTTTTTATTTTTATCAAAGCTCTTACCCCTATTTGTCTATCCCCTCGGTTTAGCTTGTTTATTGTTAGGCATTGCTCTGATTGTCGCTTGGAAATATCCCCAAAAAGTAGCCATTCCCATCGGTGCAGCCCTGCTCATTTTGCTGCTGGCTAGTAACGGTTGGGTCGATAAATTAGTGATCAAATCCCTAGAGTGGGAGCATATTCCCCAAACAGAATTACCCAATGCAGAGGCGATCGTGATCCTTGGGGGGGCAGTGAGGGCAACCGGGAAACCCCGTCCTTTTGTGGAAGTGAACGAAGCGGGCGATCGAGTCATCTATGGAGCGAAACTTTTTCGGGATGGCAAGGCTCCTCTGATTATTGCCAGTGGTGGCAGGATTAATTGGCGGGGGGGCGGCGATCAGGCGGAATCTACCGATATGGCAACCCTGCTGGAACTTTTTGGCGTACCGAAGACCGCCATTATTGAAGACCCGACTTCCCTGAATACCCGTGAAAACGCCGTAAATGTTCAGAAGATTCTCCAAGAGCGACAAATTAAGCAAGTTTTGCTGGTGACTTCTGCCATGCACATGAAGCGATCGATCCTGATCTTCCGGCATCTAGGAATGGACGTGATCCCCGCCCCTACGGATTTTATTTTTTCTGAACAGGATTTGCAGGAACCAATTAGTAGCTGGGAAGCCGTGATTTTGAATATGTTGCCTGACAGCGATCGGCTCCAAGACCTCACCCGCGCTCTGAAAGAATACGTTGGCATATTCATCTATCGACTCCGGGGCTGGCTCTGAAAATCAGGACAAGGCAAACTAAAGCCATTTTGCTATAATACAAAAAGTTGATGGGCTGCAAAATGCAAGATACACAGAGCCTACAGCAATTCCTAGACAAAATTCAGCAAAATTTACCAAAATCTGTAATTTCCCAAGACTAGAGTAAAGTTCAGTAAAGTTCAAAGATAAAACCCATGAAGAGTAATTCCCCCGACTCATCCCTTTCTCAGCAACCTAATCAACAATCTAATCTACAAAAAAACTTGTCTTTACCAATAAAACCCCGGACTAAATCTCGGAAAGTATGGCATTTGTTGGCTAGTTTCTTGCTACTCCCCGGAGTTATGTTGGCAGCTCCTAGCCTAGAAGCGATGGCTCAAACTAGTCAGAGTAGTGGCTCGAAACCGCCAGAACTAAGCTATGGGAAAGTGTTGCAGAGCATCGATGAAGGGCAGGTACAGCGAGTAGAAATTGATCCTGTGAATAAGTTGGCGCGGGTTTATCTCAAGGATAAAAAAGCTGGTGATCCGGTTCCAGAAATTACCCTGCTAGATCAAAACCCAGAATTGATCGAAAAACTCCGCAGTAACAATGTGGAATTTGATGTCCAACCTGCTCCTAGTAACGCTGCTGCCTTGGGATTAATCTTAAATATTTTCTGGATTTTGGTATTTGTCTTTGCGATTACGATTCTCCTCAAGCGATCGAGCGGTGGTTCTGGTAATGCCATGAATTTTGGTAAGTCCCGGGCGAGATTCCAGATGGAAGCCAAAACAGGGATTGTATTCAGCGATGTGGCAGGGATTGAAGAAGCCAAGGAAGAACTAGGGGAAGTGGTGACGTTCCTGAAGCAGCCAGAGAAATTCACGGCGATCGGGGCGAAGATTCCCAAGGGCGTGTTATTGGTTGGGCCACCGGGAACGGGGAAGACATTACTTGCCAAGGCGATCGCCGGAGAAGCAGGAGTCCCATTTTTTAGTATTTCTGGATCGGAATTTGTGGAAATGTTTGTTGGTGTGGGGGCTTCCCGGGTCAGGGATTTATTTAAGAAAGCTAAAGATAATGCTCCTTGTTTGATCTTCATTGATGAAATTGATGCGGTGGGCAGACAACGGGGAACGGGGATCGGTGGTGGGAATGATGAACGGGAACAGACCCTGAATCAATTACTCACAGAAATGGATGGCTTTGAGGGAAATACAGGGATTATTGTGATTGCGGCGACCAACCGTCCTGATGTCTTGGATACAGCCTTGCTACGTCCGGGGAGATTCGATCGCCAAGTTACGGTGGATTACCCAGACCTCAAGGGTAGACAGGGGATTCTGGAAGTTCACGCCCGGAATAAGAAACTTGCCCCAGATATTTCCCTAGAGGCGATCGCTCGGCGGACTCCCGGTTTTACAGGGGCAGATCTAGCCAACCTCCTCAATGAAGCGGCGATCCTCACAGCCCGACGACGGAAGGAAGCCATGACCATGGCTGAAGTGAACGATGCCATCGATCGAGTGGTGGCCGGAATGGAAGGCACACCTTTGATTGACAGTAAAAATAAGCGACTGATTGCCTATCATGAAATTGGTCATGCGATCGTCGGTACTATGCTCAAGGATCACGACCCCGTGCAGAAAGTCACCCTGATCCCCAGAGGACAAGCCAAGGGTCTAACTTGGTTCACCCCCGATGAAGACCAAGGACTAGTCACTCGCAATCAGATTTTGGCGAGGATTACCGCCACCTTGGGGGGCAGAGCCGCAG
Source organism: Microcoleus sp. GA_180221_E-2-1-MAG-45_12 (assembly GCA_020692245.1). Taxonomy (GTDB): domain Bacteria; phylum Cyanobacteriota; class Cyanobacteriia; order Cyanobacteriales; family JAAUUE01; genus JAAUUE01. Next base: position 8,511 of record JAIMKT010000095.1, on the reverse strand, counting down.
AAGAGGAGGTATTTGGAGATTCTGAAGTTACCACTGGGGCTGGCAGCGATCTCCAAAGAGTGACTTCCCTCGCCCGACAAATGGTGACAAGGTTTGGGATGTCTGCCCTTGGGCCCCTGTCTTTAGAGTCCCAATCTAGTGAAGTATTTCTGGGGGGAGATTGGATGGGGAATAAAAATGAATATTCTGAAGAAATTGCTGCCCAGATCGATCGAGAAGTCCGTCTAATTGTCAACAAATGTCATGAAGATTCTAAACGGATCCTCCGGGAAAACCGAGAAGTGGTAGACCAGTTGGTAGAATTATTAATTGAGGAAGAAACCATTGAGGGCGATCGGCTCCGGGAAATTGTGGAACAGCCGAAGGATGCAGTTTTGGTGGCAAAATAATTACGAATAAATCATAAAAAACTATGTTAGATAACCGTGACTACACCCTGATTATTGATAAAAGTGGCAGTATGTCCACCCGGGATCAGGAAGGGAATAAAAGTCGCTGGGTAGTGATGCAGGAATCAGCTTTTGCCCTAGCTTCTAAATGCGAAGAACTAGACCCCGATGGCATGACTGTCTATGTGTTTTCTGGGCGATTCAAACGCTACGACAATGTGACGGCAGACAAGGTGCTAAAGATTTTCCAAGAAAATGATCCCTCAGGACGTACAGATCTAGCGGCGGTGTTGCAAGATGCCTTGGCTAACTATTTTCAAAGAAAAACCACAGGGAATACTAAGTCTAATGGCGAGATGATTTTAGTAGTCACCGATGGGGAGCCGGACGATCGCAAGGCAGTGATGAAGGTAATTATCGAAGCCTCTCGAAAGATGGATCGGGACGAAGAATTGGCAATTTCTTTTATCCAAGTGGGTAGAGATGCGGAAGCTACTAGGTTTCTCAAGGTGCTTGATGATGAACTCCAAGGAGCCGGAGCCAAGTTTGATCTAGTTGATACCATCACTATGGATGATATGGAAGAGATGACCCTTAGTGAAGTTTTGATGAATGCCATTACAGATTAACTTTCTCCTAAACCTTCTAATAAATCTATGGAATTAAATCTATGGAATCGATCGATGATCTCTTAGCCCAGGTCAAGGCGGAATTAGAGCCAGACCAAAAACAACCCCCCAAGCCTCCCTACTTTGTCACCGAGGCTGATCTCAAGACTCCATCCCCGATCACCCCGGTCAGTTCTGGTAGTTCTACTTACTCTAGTCCAAGTAATTTTGTAGACCCTAAACCTACGGATGATTTGTTAAGTCAACTTAAGGCTGAGTTTGCCGAAAAGGAACAACAGCAAGCCACTCTCCAGCAGCAACAACTCCGGGAAGAGCAGCAACGCCAAGAACGACAACTCCGGGAAACTCAACTCCAAGAGCAACGGGAACGCGATCGGCAAGCCCAGCAACTCCGGGAAGCCCAACTCCGGGAGCAGCAAAAACAGGAGCGTAAACGCCAAGCCCTAACTAAAGAGGCGGAGGCATGGCTGAAAAAACTACACCCCAATACAGAAGAGGGGCGTTGGTTTGAGGAGTTTTCCTACAACTATCCTTCTAAACTAGAGGCGGCGATCGACTACCTCGCAGCTCTCAAGGAAACCAAGGCTCATCCCTAAATTCAAACTACAATTCAACTTAGAACTTAAACTAAAACCTTAAAAATACAAATTAAACAATCCCGGAGGAAAAAGTGTTGGAAAATCGTGACTACACCCTAATTATTGACAAGAGCGGCAGTATGTCTACCCCCGATCAAGCTGGGGGCAAAAGCCGTTGGTTCACTGCCCAAGAATCTACCCTAGCTTTAGCGAGAAAGTGCGAACAATTCGATCCTGATGGGATTACAGTTTATCTATTCTCTGGACGCTTTCGCCGCTTTGATAACGTTACTGCGGATAAAGTTGCCCAAATTTTCCAAGAAAATGATCCTTCTGGGACAACAGATCTGGCAGGAGTTCTCAAGAGTGCTACGGATGATTATTTTGCCCGGAAAGCGAAGGGAGAAACCAAGCCATCAGGGGAAACAATTTTAGTAATTACCGATGGTGAGCCGGACGATCGTAAAGCCGTCATGCGAGTAATTATTGAGGCTTCCCGGAAGATGGAACGGGATGAAGAGCTAGCAATTTCTTTAATTCAAGTAGGTAATGATAGTTTAGCAACTCAATTCCTCAAAGCTCTAGATAATGATCTGGAGGGAGCTGGGGCAAAATTTGACATGGTAGATACCATCACCTTAGAGGACATGGAAGGCTTTACCCTGACAGAGATTTTGTTGAATGCAATAAATGATTAGTCGTTAATGATTTATTTATCTGTTAATTAGTTTTATGAGAAATCGATCGTACTTTTTAGCTTTTAGTTTAGCTGCTAGTTTGACCGCTAGTTTGGTTATGGGTCGGTTAACAATACCTGCCTTTGCCCAACCTTCTCCCTTACCTACGCCCGATCGTAGTGGTGATTATCGGCGGACAGATCATCAATTGTGGATTGTTACAGACCCCGATGCCAATGGTTTAAACTGTCGTTGGTCAAGAGCAATGCCTAGTAATTGGGAGGATCCCAGTGCCCGCTTCCCCCGAAGGAATATTCGAGACTGGAGTATCGTCCGCCGATTTATTCAAAATACAGTTTTAGTTGCCAACACGAGTCCGGCGGGATTTGCTATGTTTTTTGATGAAGACGAGAAGCCTTGGTTAAAGGTAAGAATTGGAGCGGAGAACCAAATTTGCCTAGTTAGGGCTAATCAGGATTTTATCCGCCCCATCCGTTAATTCTATGAAACAAGGGGGCTGAGGCCCTTTACCTATCGTCTACCCTAGAAAAGCTCTGTAATTATCCCGTCGTTCGCTATTCTGTAGTTAAGAATCCTATGTTAAGGAAATCGAAAGAGGTTTAAGAAAAGAGATTTAGGTCTGTGACTGCGCCTAAACTGCTAGAGGAGACTAGCTTGGCATACTTGGCGAGGACTCCTCTGGTATAGCGGGGAGCCGGGGGTTGCCATTTTGCCCGTCGTTGTTCTAATTCTTCCTCAGAAACTTCGAGTTGCAAGAGTCGTTGGTGAGCATCGATGGTGATGGTGTCCCCTTCTTCTACGAGGGCGATCGTCCCTCCCACTGCTGCCTCTGGAGCCACATGCCCGACCACCATGCCGTAGGTTCCTCCGGAAAAACGACCATCGGTGATCAGTCCCACAGAGTCACCCAAGCCTGCGCCGATAATGGCAGAAGTTGGAGCCAACATTTCCCGCATTCCGGGGCCACCCTTCGGACCTTCGTAGCGAATTACTAAAATATCCCCCGCTTGAATTTTGCCAGCCAAAATTGCGTCTAGGCTACTTTCTTCTGATTCAAAAACCTTGGCTTTACCCGTGATCTTGGGTTGCTTTACCCCCGTAATTTTTGCTACGGAGCCTTCGGTGGCTAGGTTGCCCCGGAGAATTGCCAAATGACCTTGAGCATACATAGGGTTGTGCCAAGGGCGAATCACATCTTGGTCGGGGGATGGTTCACTGGGTACAGAGGCGAGAACCTCGGCGATCGTCTCTCCGGTAATAGTTTTGGCATCGCCGTGGAGAAGATCATGCTCCAAAAGCATTTTCATTACTTGGGGAATCCCGCCGACCTTGTGGAGATCCGTTGCCACGTAGCGACCACTGGGTTTGAGGTCACAGAGGACAGGAACCTTGGCTCGAATTGCCTCGAAGTCATCAAGGGTAAGGGGAATATTTGCCGTGTGGGCGATCGCCAGTAAATGTAACACCGCATTGGTAGAACCACCGACTGCCATGATCACAGAAATTGCATTCTCGATCGCTTTCCTAGTTATAATCTCTGTAGGGAGAATTTGTTTGCGAATGGCATCTACTAATACGGCGGCGGACTTAGCCGTGCTGTCACTCTTTTCTTGATCTTCGGCAGCCATGGTTGAGGAATAGGGCAAGCTCATACCCATAGCTTCAATGGCTGAGGACATGGTATTGGCTGTGTACATACCTCCACAGGAACCAGCACCCGGACAGGCTTTGCGTTCTACTTCTAACAATTCAGCAGCATCTATCTTGCCTGCACTGTACTCGCCTACAGCTTCAAAGACACTAACGATCGTTAAATCTTTGCCATTGTGGTGCCCAGGTTTGATCGTGCCGCCGTAGACAAAAATAGCTGGAATATTCATGCGAGCGATCGCAATCATGGCTCCCGGCATATTTTTATCACAGCCCCCGATCGCCAGTACCCCGTCCATACTCTGGGCACTACAGGCAGTCTCGATCGAATCAGCAATGACATCCCGGGACACCAGAGAATACTTCATTCCCTCCGTACCCATAGAAATGCCATCACTGACGGTGATCGTACCGAAGATCTGGGGCATAGCTCCTGCTTGACGAGCCGCCACCTCAGCCCTGAGAGTAAGCTCATTAATGCCCATGTTGCAAGGAGTGATCGTGCTATATCCGTTAGCAATACCAATAATTGGCTTGTTAAAATCAGCATCACCAAAGCCTACAGCCCTTAGCATGGCACGGTTAGGAGATTTTGCCTCACCTTGGGTAATGGTTCTACTCCGCAGATTTTCTAATATATTTTCTGTCACAACTTAAATTCCTTAGGTTTTAAAATAATAATTACCGGATTTTACCCCTAATTCATTGAAAAATTTTATATTTACTCACCTCCCCTAGATGTCACGGTTAGACATCACTGTCTTCAAGTCAATTCTCAAATTAATCCCTGAATTAATTCTCAAACATTTATAAGCAATTTAACGAAAGTACAAGGAGTTACAATGGTTTTTTCTGATCTTATCCCGAATACTACCCCCGGCAAACCCCTTGGCAGCAATATCCCCAGCGTCACCTCCCGCACAACTACAAAAAATAATTACCCCATAACCATGACCTTAGAAAAAATACAACGTCGCTATGCCGATGGAGAAACAGATTTTCGTGATGTTGATCTATCAAACCAATTACTAGGAGGCTTAGACTTAAGAAAAGTTGATCTCCGGGGCGCAAACTTTCGGGGCGCAGATCTCGCTGGGGCAAATTTGAGTGATAGTAATCTCCGGGAGGCAGATCTTACGGGTGCAAATCTAACCGAAGCGCAACTCCACCGGACAAATCTGATTGAGGCAAACCTTACAGATAGCTGTTGTTTTCAAGCTAATTTTGCAGATTCTAGTCTCCGAGCTTCAGACCTAAGTAAAGCTAATTTCACCGCCGCAAATCTCAGTTTTACGATTCTTAGTGATGCCATTATCAGTAGTACAGACTTTACCCAATCCAAATTAACGGAAGCCACTCTGACTCGAGTTAAACTTCTTGACTGCAAGTTTTATCAAGCAAATTTAGAAGGAGCCAATTTTACAGGAGCAACGCTGATCAATGTGGATCTAACAGAAGCAAATTTGGCGAGAAGTTTGTTTAACAACAGCAAGACCCTAGGAGCCAATTTTCAACGGGCAGACCTGAGCCGAGCCAGAATTAACAAAGCAGATATGTCTGCCGCAAACTTTAGCGATGCTAATCTCCGGGAAGCAAATCTGACTTGGACAACTCTCCGGGAGGCAAATTTCTATCGAGCCAAACTCTACCGGGCAAAACTTTGTTGGGCAAATCTCAGTAAAGCTAATCTTGTGGAAGCCGTCCTCCTAGATGCAGACCTAACCCAAGCCAACTTGACTGGGGCTGATTTAACCATGGCGATTATGTCAAATTCTTAAGGCCATCCATCGCTACAATTTAAGCTTGTCAAAGGTGAAAACTGACAGAAGTTCCCATAAAACTTCCCATAAAACAAGGAGGCAACCCCTCAGAAATTACTCCGACTTTAGAATGCCAACTCCTAGATCAAAAAATCCTAGAAAATACTATTGAAAAAATGGTCTACTTAGACATAGACTAGAGGTGCAAAAGAATAGCCGCCATCAAGAGAAATCACTTATCGATCGACCTTCTCTTTGTTTCTTCGTGAATCTACTATCTCAGCTATTGCCTCAAATCTCTGGCTATTTTTTGAAAATTATTTTATTGCATCAACTATTGCATCAACGGCAGATTAATTTATCTACCACTAGGGTTTTCTATGGGCATTACTTCTAATCAAGACATCAAATATGAGAACCTCCGTTTGCTATCTCTCTATCGCCAATCCCAGAGCCTAGAGATGCGGAATCAAATAGTCCAAATGAACTTTGGCTTAGTCCGGCGGGAGGCTCATCATTATGCTTACCAAGCACAGGAGAACTATGAAGACTTACTTCAGGTCGGGTGTATTGGTTTAATCAACGCTATTGAAAGATTTGATGCAACTAAGGGAAATGCCTTTAGTTCTTTTGCCATGCCCTATATTCGGGGAGAAATTCAACACTACTTGCGCGATCGCAGCAATACTGTCCGCATTCCCCGCCGTTGGCTGACCCTCCAACAACAATCTTTAGGAATCGTGAGCCAATTACGTAGTCAACTTCAACGCCAGCCCACAGATGCAGAAATTGCTGAGGCTCTGGGTATTTCCAATGAAGAGTGGCAAGATATTAAATTAGCTCAACAAAACCGGAAGTTGGTCAGTCTTGATATGCCGATGAAAGACGGAGAAGATAGCTCCACCAGTTTGGGAGAATTAATGCCAGACTCTCAATACCGGAGTTTTCAACTGGCTCAAGAAGACCAACTTCGCATCCAACAGGCTTTGATTCACCTAGAAGATCAGACCCGGCGCATCCTCGAATTTGTATTTCTCTACGACTTGACCCAAAAGGAAGTTGCAGAACAACTAGATATAAGTGTTGTCACTGTCTCTCGTCGTCTGAAAAAGGGACTAAGCACGATGAAGAAGTTATTAGCAGGGGCTGATGATTAGGCAAGGAAGCAATTCCTCTCAGGAAAAGTTGCTATAATTTTGGGTAAGCCGTGATGAAATCGAAAAGTAATTTATTAAAGAGTGGAGGTGTTGGGTGTATGGGACGTAAACCATTGATGGTTTGGGCTGGGATGCTGGCTCTGTTGATGAGCGGTTGTGATTCTCTACCTTTTTTTGGGGGAGACCAAGCAAGTGAACCATCTCCAACTTCCCCTACACTAACTACTCCTCAAGGATCGCCGATCGCGGCTGGTTCGCCGATGGCTCCTCCACGGGCAGGGGCTTCTCCGTCTGGGGCGATCGGGGCTGTACCTCTAGCACCTAATGCTCGTCCCGCTAGTCCAGCTCAACCTAGCCCAGCAGTAGCTAACGCCCCCAGTGGCTTGATCACTACTACTTCCCCAGAGGATGCCCTCCGACGGAACCAACAAGGAAGAAATGATCCTTTTGCCCTACCAGTTTCTATCCAGCCCTTAGTTAGAGGTGCTACAGGTACAGGAGGAGCGGCAGGAGCAACCGCAGCAGCCAATGTTGTTGCCAATGCATCTCTAGTCCAGAGACCTGTACCTTCGCTTCCCCAAATTCCGGCTCCCCCTAGAGCAGCATTACCTGTTCCGCCTGCTCCCCGCCCGGTCACTGTAACCGCCGCCGCTCCTAGAGCTAGTGCTGCCAATGCAGGAAGACCCGGTGCTACTGGTGTTACTGGTGCTACTGGTGCTACTGGTGCTGCTGGTGCTGCTGGTGCTGCTGGTAGAGCTGGTGCTACTCCCTTTGTTCCCCAACTGCCCGCTCTACCAGAGCCGAACTTGGCAAGATTGGTGGAAGTTAGTGGCATTCTTGATGTGGATGGGGCAGAGCCTAGGGCAATTGTGAAGGCTCCCAATGAACCAACGAGTCGCTATGTGTCTCCCGGTGAGCGGTTATCTGATGGGCTAATTTTAGTGAAACGTATTGAGATGTCTGGTCCCGGCGGCCCAGTGGTGGTGCTGGAACAGTTTGGAATCGAAGTCACTCGGCGCATTGGCGATCGCTCCCCGACAACCCCTAATCAAACAGGAACACCAACTGCCTAGTATGGTACAAGAAGTCCAAGAAAAAATTACCCTTCCCCGACTACCTCTAGCGGTTTATCGGGAACTAACTGCCCATCTACACCAGTTATCGGGGGTTGAAACTACGTTAATTTCTCAAGATAATCGCCCCTTTGATTATTTAGAAAGTCAGGTGGCGGGAATTATCATTACCTACGATCTAAAGATTCCCGCCATCAGCCAGACACAGCAGCAAGTTGCTGAAACTTTACGCTACTACAGCGATCGCTACTGTGGGGGACAGATGGAAAAAAGTTCTTCTGAGTAACCTTAGATAGTTTCTAGAGTCCTCGGAGATATAGTTGCAAGAATAATTAACCTTGAATCTGGCTCATGGTGTCCAAATTAAGCACTTGAGCGAGGGTTTCTGGGGTCATTAAGCCTTTTTCAAGGACGATCTCCCGAAGAGATTTCCCAGTTTCTAGGGATTCCTTGGCGACATTAGCAGCATTGAGATAACCAATGTGGGTGTTGAGGGCGGTGACTAGGGCAAGACTACCTTCAGCATAGTAGAGACAGCGATCGCTCTTAGCTTCAATCCCTTCTAGGCAATTTTTGG
>JAIMKT010000009.1:26925-83878 GCA_020692245.1 Microcoleus sp. GA_180221_E-2-1-MAG-45_12 | reverse complement strand
GAATCAAGATATTCTTGAAAAGATTGCTGATGCTGGAGCAGGAAGCCTCCGTTATATCGAGTACCCAGAACAGGCGGCGCAGGAATTTTCTGCCCTGTTTAATCGCCTCCAATCTGTGGGTTTAACCAATGCTTCCCTGTTGCTGACCCTCAGTCCCCAAGCCCGCCTTGCCGAACTAAAGCCCATCGCCCAAGTCGCCCCCGACACGATCGAGCTTTCTCCCCAACTAGAAGGAGCCAGTTACCGAGTTTACCTAGGCGACCTGATGCAGGGACAGGAGCGTCTGATCCTTGCCAATCTCTACCTAAATAACTTGCCTATTGGTGAACAAACCATTGGTCAGGTGCAGATCAGCTACGACCATCCCGGCTATGGTGAAAATCTCCTTTCTCCCGTGTTTCCTCTAATTCTGACCGTCCAAAGTGTGTATCAAACCGCCCCGGCTCCCAAAGCCCAACAAGCTATCCTGTCTTTAGGCAAATATCGCCAGACTCAGATGGCAGAAATCAAACTCCAACAGGGCGATCGCACCTCTGCTGCCACTCTCCTCCAATCTGCGGCAAATACTGCTCTGCAAATGGGGGACACCAAAGCCGCCACCGTCCTCCAAGACAATGCCACTCGCTTACAAACTGGTGAAGATTTATCAGATAGCGATCGCAAGAAAACCCGGATTGCTTCCAAAACTACTCTCCAGTAATTGCAGGAATAATTTAGAAAAGAATTATTTTTCAGTAACTTTGCTAATAATCTAATGGGGCAACCAGTAGAGGGTCGATCGAGTCTGAAAATGCTGGTAGGCAAGATAATGTAGAGACGTGGCTAAACTTTCACCACCAATATCCCGTTGGAGAGAACTTTCTGGGTGACTATAAGCTACTTTTGTTCCGGCTCCTGCTTGGCGACTGAGGGCGGCGATCGGCACATCGGCTAACTCCTCATGACTATGGAGCAGCTCTAACCAAAACTGCCCCATTTTTTCCCCAACCTCATCGTAGAGCAGAATTAAATCTACCCCCGCCGCCAAAATTTCTGCCGTCACTTGCAAAGGATGCGCCAAAAAAGTCACCTTAAACCCCCGGAGGGCAAACAACTTCTCTAAAAGGTGGTGATTAGCTGGGACAGTCCCCACAGCCAAGAGATTTAGCGTTTTATTGGTTGGTTGTTTATCGCAGAGATGGCAGCCCCCGCCGTAGTGATGCATTCCCAAGGGAATCGGAATCTGGAGATTGCAGCGCACACACTCTCCCACCTCAAAACTGCCATTAAAAAACTGTCCAAAGCTATAAATATCACCCTCTAGGTACAACTGGGCGAAATCTTTGCGGCGATGCAATTGCAGCCAAAACTCTAAGAACTGAGGATCATAACCCACATTTTTGTAGACCCATCCCCGATAGGGAAGCCTGCCGTGGACATGACTAAATACCACCTTACCTCGGCTAAGAAAATGAGCTACATAACTAAGCAAGGTCATTTCTTCCTCTTCTGGATACTCTAAATATCCTTGCCCTCCTTCCGTCACATAGGCTGTCTGCTCCGATAATCTTCTTATCAATCCACTCTGAGATTTACCCTGAGAGACAGCAGTCAATTCCCTGATTTCTGCAAACTGAATGGCAAGTTGTCCTCGGGCTACATCAGTGGACTGGGGCTGATTTTTGTGTTTACTCCCCGGAGTTTCAGTCACAGAATTAGCAAGACTAATCGGTACTTCCTGATGGCAATGCTGACAGTATAGTTGTTGTTTGCCATTGCTGAAATGTAGCAGCAGAGCATAATTACACCAAGGACAAGTAAAGAATTTTCCCATAATAATTTTCCCTTGCAGTTATGCAAAATAATGAAATTCTTAAATGGGCAATTAGCTAGAGTAGTTAGATTATTCTTGAGATTATTCTTGAGATTATTCTTGAGATTATTTTCAGAAATTATCTTCAGACTAAATATTGCCAACGGAAACTATTGTCAACGGAAACTTTGATTTAATTTTGATTTGATCATTGAGCTTTTGCCTTATTGTGAAAGTGTTATGAAAAACTAGGCAAGAGTTTCAGGACAGTAACCTAAGCCTTGGGTAAACTGCTCCTTAAAAGCCTCAATATCCCGACAATCAGGTCTGCCGTGGGAGACTACTGGCACTTGATAGCGTCGCATCACTTCGATCGGGGCTTGTCCAGTTTCTAAACTCCACAAAGCCATTTGTAATCGCATTTCTGGAGCGTAAGAAATACCCAACTCTTGCATATAAGCCCGGAAATCACCGTCATCTTGGGGTGAAAGAGGTTTACTCATTTTGATTTTAACTACCCAGCCGTCTATCTGATGAATTACGGTCATGAACTGCACAGGTAAACTGGTAAAAGCCCGGAGGTGTTCTACTACTCGGATAGTAAGACTAGCGTTGGCAAGGAAATAAATATAATCCATAGGTTTTCTTGGTGATCTAAAGCCCAAGTATTTCTTGTACCTTTATCATCGCAATTGATCCCCGATTTGTTCTAGGGGAAAGACACCCGTGATCCTATGGGGGTATCTACCCAATTCTGAAAACAGTTAGCAGTTAGCAGTTAGCAGTTAACAAGGAGCATTACCCAGAAACGTCTCTGATCCCAAATTCGAGTATGATAGTAGGCACTATTCTTTGCTCTAGAAAAGCTGACTTTACTCTTGTAGTAATGGCTTTAGCCTCCCCAAGTAAATATACTGATAAAACCAGATTTTTGGTATTCAGAGTATGCCGATCATGAAACACTGCTTAAAGCCCAGTAACGCCGACAGAACCTAGAGTTACTCTTCTAATCTTAGGACTATCTGCAAATGCAAATCTTTTCTAAAGAATAAGGCTCTGCCCCGATTAAGTTTTGTAGATTTAAGGGGGATTTCTATAATAAGATGATATTAAAAATTGATGCTACCAATGCACCGTGAGGAACTACCGTGAGCCGTCTTGCTACTCTGACTATTCAGTCACCTCTACCTAATCTTGATGATAGTAATCGTTTGAGAATTTTTTCTGGTTCTGCTAACCTTGCCTTGTCTACAGAAGTAGCCCGCTACCTAGGCATGGATTTGGGGCCAATGGTGCGGAAACGTTTTGCTGATGGAGAACTATACGTTCAAATTCAAGAATCGATTCGGGGATGTGATGTATATCTAATTCAACCCACCTGCTATCCAGTCAACGATAACTTGATGGAACTCCTGATCATGATCGATGCTTGTCGTCGTGCTTCTGCCCGGCAGATCACTGCGGTGGTTCCCTACTATGGCTATGCGCGGGCCGATCGAAAAACTGCGGGTCGAGAATCTATCACTGCAAAATTGGCAGCTAACCTGATCACTAAAGCTGGAGCTAACCGTGTCTTGGCTATGGATCTCCACTCTGCCCAAATCCAAGGATATTTTGATATTCCCTTTGATCATGTTTATGGATCCCCAGTAATTCTCGATTACTTAGTTAACAAGGGTTTATCGGATATTGTTGTCGTCTCTCCTGATGTGGGCGGAGTAGCCAGAGCTAGAGCCTTTGCCAAAAAGCTCAACGATGCTCCCTTGGCGATTATCGATAAACGTCGTCAGGCTCACAATGAAGCAGAGGTGATGAACGTTATTGGGGATGTGGCTGGGAAGACTGCGGTTTTGGTCGATGACATTATTGATACGGCGGGAACAATTTCTGAGGGCGGCAAGATCCTCAAACGACAAGGAGCTAGACAGGTCTATGCCTGTGCAACCCACGCTGTATTCTCTCCTCCAGCAGTGGAAAGACTCTCCAGTGGGATTTTTGAGGAGGTAATTGTGACCAACTCCATCCCCATTTCTGAAAGTAATCGCTTCCCCCAACTCCAAATTCTGTCTGTGGCAAATGTGATCGGGGAGACTATCTGGCGGATCCATGAAGATAGCTCGGTTAGTAGCATGTTTAGATAGTTACAGCCTTTCCTATAGTAGGTAATCGTAGATAGTTGTAGATGAAATCACAGCCCTCTTTGTGGCAAGTGGGAATAATTTTGGTGGCAGGAGTTTTGGCAGTGTCGGCGGCGGCAGTGTTAATTCGGTTGTCGATCGAGGCGGCAGGGATCCGGAGTGTGGGCTTTAGCCTATTCGTAGCTGCTACCAGATTAACCATCGCTGCTCTAATTTTCCTGCCAGCTTGGGGTGGAGTTGTTCGGCAATCTAGTCAACAATCCATCCAACCAAGGGCTTTCATCTTTGCTTTGGGAGCCGGAGTTGCCCTAGCTCTGCATTTTGCTACTTGGATCACGTCTCTTTCCTTCACAACCATTGCTGCTTCCACGACGATCGTCACTACAAATCCCGTCTGGGTAGCTCTCCTCTCTTGGTTATGGCTCCGGGAAAGACCTAGCAATTTAACTATAATCGGGATTGCCTTGGCTTTAACTGGGGGAATCATGATTGCGTTTGGGGATACCAGCACCACAACTACGGCGAGTAATCCCTTATTCGGAGATTTTTTAGCCTTGTTGGGGTCTTGGGGAGCTAGTTGTTATCTACTTTTGGGGCAGCAGGCTCAGAAAAGAGGTTTGGGGACTAGTAGTTACGTGGCGATCGCCTACACGACGGCAGCGGTGGTGTTAATCCCCCTTCCCCTGATGTTTGGGACAGGTTACACAGGCTATCCTTGGGCAGTTTATGGTTACATTGGGCTGATGGCAGTCCTCTCCCAAGTAATTGGTCATACTACGCTCAACTGGGCTGTGCAGTGGATTTCTCCGACCCTAGTTACCCTGGCAATTTTATTTGAACCCATTAGTTCTAGCATTTTGGGCTATTTTATTTTCCAAGAAGTTCCCAAGGATTCGGTATTATTGGGAGCCTTAATTGTCTTGGTGGGGGTGGCGATCGCGGTTCGAGAGGAAGGGAAAATGCTGAACACGGATTAGGAGGATTACACAGATTACACAGATTTAGATAGATCAGTTTGCTAGAGAGATTGAATAAATATTCTGAATTTGGGTTACTTTGTTTCCATCCAGTTTTGGCCCGATCGCACCTCTACCAACAAGGGTACAGTTAGCTCCACTGCCGACTCCATGGCTGCCTTAATTTGGGGTTGCAATTCTTCCCATTCTGCCGGAGGCACTTCTAGAACTAATTCATCGTGGACTTGGAGTAACAACTTCGCTTTATAACTTTGTAAAACCTGATGCAGCTTCACCATAGCTATTTTGATGATATCCGCACTAGAGCCTTGGATGGGAGCATTGGCGGCCGATCGTAGTGCTTGAGAATCATACTGACTAAGTTTAATCCGGCTCAGATCAATCTCTTCTGGGGGAACCCCTCGCAACGCCTTCACCTGATCGCCTTCTAGCTGAAAATAGCGTCTGCGTCCCAAAATTGTCGTGACATAACCCCGGCTAATCACCTCTCGTTTTAGTTGTTCCAAATAATTAAAAACTTGGGCATAACGAGTATTAAACTTATCAATAAAAGACTTAGCCTGAGCCACCGTTACCTTCGCTTCCCGGGCAAATTTCTGCGCCCCCATGCCATAGATCACCCCAAAGTTAATAATCTTTCCTAACCGCCTTTCCTCAGAGCTAATCTCTTCCTTTTCAAAGATTAATCTTGCCGTCACTGTATGAATATCTTCGTTATTTTGATAGGCATGTAATAGCACTGGTTCTTGACAGAGATGGGCCAGGATTCTTAGTTCAATTTGGGAATAATCGGCGGCAGCTAATAGCCAGCCATCTCGTGGTAAAAAAGCCTTGCGAATCTGCCGAGAAAAAGCAGTTCTGATGGGAATATTTTGTAAGTTGGGGTTAGAAGAAGAAAGCCTGCCAGTGCTAGTCACCGCTTGGTTAAAATCCGTATGAATACGCTGAGTTTTCGGGCTGACGATTTCAGGAAGAGCATCTACGTAGGTGGATTTTAATTTGGCAAGGGTGCGATTTTCTAGAATTGCTTCAATCACCGGATGGTCGCCCTGTAATTTTTCTAGAGTTGCATGATCGGTAGAATAACCTGTTTTAATTTTCCGGGATTTCTTGGTATCTAACTTTAATTTCTCAAATAAAATCACGCTCAATTGTTTGGGAGAACCAAGGTTAAATTCTTCCCCCGCTGCGGCGTAGGCTTGCTTTTCAATGGCAGCTAAATCCTGCTCTAGTTGTTGGGAAAATGTTTGCAGATAGTTCGTGTCAATACGAATCCCCATAAACTCCATTTCTGCTAATACTGGTTCGAGGGGTAATTCCACCGTTAAAAACAGCTTAGCAAGGTCTGGATATTCAGCCAAATTTGCTTGGAAATGATCGTACAAATGCCACGTCATATAGGCATCCAAAGCGCAGTAGTAGGCAACATCAGGAATGGCAATATCTGCGATCGTCTTCCCCTTGGGAACTAATTCCTCGTAGGTAATGGTGTTAATTTCTAGATATTGGGATGCCATTTGTTTGAGGCTATGGTTACGATCGGGATTCAGAACATAACTAGCTAGCATGGTGTCAAAAGTCACCCCAGCTAAATTAATTCCTTGATTGCGGAGGATGAGGCGATCGAACTTGGCATTTTGTAAAACCTTGGGATATTTTTCCTCTTCTAAAATTGGGCGCATAGATTCTAAAACCATGGCTCGATCGAGTTGTAATCCCTGCTCAGGATTAAGATGATGATCCAAGTGATGACCGAGGGGAATATACGCTGTGGCATTCTCTCCCCAGCAACAACCAATCCCCACTAATTCTGCCTTGCGGGGGTCAAGATCACTAGTTTCCGTATCCCACGCCACGGGGTGAGTTGTCGCCAAATTTTCCAGAGTAGTAATTAAAGTTGCCAACTTATCTGGAGTATCCACAATTAAAATATCTAACTTCACATCTGAGGCTGGTTGATAATTGTGAGTATCTTCGGCAGTAAAGAAATCAATATCTGCATCTTGAATATTAGAATTTGCCTCTAGTTGAAGAGGTGCATTACCTAATTGAAGAGATAGGTTTGCAGATAAATTTGTAGCTAGATTTAGAGGTAACTGTGTAGTTGCTTCTAGAGATAAATCTTGAGGATTATCTAGGGCTTTCTCCAGCCTATCTAAGAGTTCTTCGCCCCCAAAACTAGTTTGAATTTTTGCTAGATTCTTCAGGAAAGATTTTAACTCTAACTTCTCTAAAATTGGCATTACTAAATTAGGATCGAAACCCTTAAGACGGCATTCTTCCAAGGTCACAACTATCGGAGCCTCAAAATTTAGTCGAGCCATGTGTTGAGAATGAAACGCCTTTTCTCGCCCCGCCTCCAGTTTCTTTTTCACCGCCCCAGTCATTTCATCTAGGGAATCATAAATAGTTTCTAGATTGTGATACTTCGTCAGCAATTGCACCGCAGTTTTTTCGCCGACTCCCGCCACTCCCGGAATATTATCCGACTTATCCCCGCACAAAGCCTTATAATCCACCACCTGACTGGGTAAAATCCCCAACTTGGTCACGACTTCCGGGGTCTTAATTTCCTTGATATCACTGCCAGAACCCCGGCTCGAATAGTCCCGACTGAAGTATAAAACGCTGGTATTTTTCTCCTCATCCACAAGCTGGTACATATCTCGATCGCCCGTCAGCACCTTGACCGTATACCCAGATTCCTGTCCCTGCTGGGTCAAGGTCGCCAGAATATCATCTGCTTCATAGCCCGGTGTGGTCAACAATGGCAGCCCCAAAGCCCTCACCAGTTCCTGTAAATTGGCTAAATCGGGAATAAAATCCGCCGGAGTCTCATCTCTGCCTGCCTTGTAGGTAGGGTCTAATTCATGGCGAAAAGTTGGGGTAGCTAAATCAAAGGCGATCGCCATCCCCTGGGGCTGATATTTGGTAATCACTTCCACCAAGCATTTGATAAATCCAAAGGTAATACTAGTCGGAACGCCCGTGCTGGTCGTCAAACCGCCTTTTTTGCTGTGGGCATAGTAACAACGAAAAGCCAAAGAATGACCATCGACTAAAATTAATAGAGGTTTATTTTCTGTCATTTCTGTCATCCCGAACTGTTCTCAAAAATTCCAAGTAGGGTGGGTATTGCCCCACCTGCCAACTAATCCATCATCGCCAGCAGCTAATCGATAACCACGATCAACAATTAACCAACTCCGTTAGCATTCTCCCCGTAGGCTTGCCATGCTAAATCCACCAATCCGTGCATAATTGCCGCTGCCACCGCCGCTCCGCCCTTGCGTCCTTCAATGCGAATATGAGGGATTAAAGAGTCCTTGAGGCGATCTTTTGCTACATCTACATCGACAAAACCAGAGGGCGTACCAATCACCAAGGCGGGTTTAATTTCTTCTAGCTCTATCAATTCTACCAAAGAAGTCAGGGAAGTTTGGGCTTGACCGATAACAAAAATCGCTTCTGGATAGCGCGTGGCGAGGGTCTGCATTCCCCAAGCTGCCTTGGTTTTCTCCTTTTGGGGTCTGGTGAGGGCTTCCATGCTGCAATAGACTGGGTTGGCAAAACTAGTTTGGATAAAAGGGGTAATTCCTACCTGTACCATTGGCACATCGACGACGATCGTACTCCTCGCTGCCAACGCCGCCGCCCCTGCCTGCAAAGCCCGTTCCGAAAAGCGAATCAAAGATTTATACTCAAAATCTGCCGTGGCATAGATCACCCGCCGCACGATCTCATACTCTGCTGGAGTAAATAAATGATCCCCAATTTCTTGATCAATAATTGCCAAACTCTGGGCATCGCTCATGTGCCATTCCATAGACTGTCTTTCCTGTACAGGTGAACCACGCTGTTGTAATTACTGCTGAGTATATCAGAACTAGGGCGGGGCAGAAGAGATTATCTACCCTAGGTGGGCAACCGGATATTTTTCTGGGATTTGCTTCTGGAATATACTAGAAACTGTACGCAGATTGTACTCAGGACTGAGAGGTAGAGCAGATGAATCCAGCGATCGCCAAACCAAATAACCAGCTAAATAACCAACAAGAGCAAAATAATCTCTATGAATCTGACCTGAACCTATGGCTAGAAACTACGATCGACCAACTAAAAGCAGGTGATTTGCACAATCTAGATATTATCAACTTAATCGAGGAGTTAGAGGGCTTGGCAGGCAGAGATAGACGTGAGCTTAAAAGTCGCTTGAGAACTTTGTTAGAGCATTTACTTAAGCGTTGCTATGTGGATATGCCACGAGAATTCAACGGCTGGGAACGCACGATCAGAGAACAACGTAGACAAATTCGAGACATTCTTAAACAGTCACCTAGTCTAAAAAATATTTGGCTGACTAACTTTGATGAAGTCCTTGAAGATGCTCTAGATGAAGTTAGACAAGAAGCAGGTTACAAATCAGTTACTTTCCCTGATACGTGGCAATTTAGCCGTGATCTGGAGGTAATATTAAATACTGATTTTTGGGATGAAAATTAGAGCTAGCGAGAGTTAGTAAGTGGCGTTGAGACGTTGGGCAAGAAAATCCCGCATTAACTGGGGTTGGTAGCTGGGTGGGTTGTCTGGGGAACAGCAGGTTTCGAGACAGGTTAGTTCTACCTCTGGGTTGGGGTCACAGAAAAGAGCGATCGAGTAACGAGAAATACCCATTTTTGTCTCTGGGGGAATAATTACCCGATGTTTGGTCGATCGACGGCAGTTATTTGTCCAATGTTGCATCGCATCCCCGACATTCACAACTACAGTATCCGCTTGGTAGGGAACTGCCAGCCACTCCCCCTGCTGAGTCAACACCTCTAGCCCCCCAATTTCGTCCTGCCAAAGAAGAGTAATACTGCCATAGTCAGAGTGCGCCCCGGCTCGAAGTTGATCGGGTTCGGGCTTTTGAGTAATGGGGGGATAGTGGAGCAGCCGCAGGAAGTAGTTTTCACCATGGTGATCATCAAAGAAATTTAAGGGCAGTTCTAAGCCAAGGGCAAAGGCTCTAAGAATTTGGGGGGCGATGACTTGGGTAGTGAGTTGATAAAATTGCCTGACTATTTGCTGAAATTCTGCTAGTTCCGGCAATGTATCTAATGGTGGTTCTAAATTTCCTAAACCCACATTAAAGGCTTCTTTGAGGTCGCCGGGATTTTTGGGATTGAGTCTTTCTGTTTGGAATCCGACATAACCGCAGTTTGTCTGGGTCGATCGAGCTAGTTTATGCTTAACCTCTGCCGACAAATCAAAAAAGCTCCGGGACTGGTGCAGGAGTTGTCCTAGTAGTTCTGGAGACACGCCATAGTTTTTTAGGTAAAAGAAACCAATCTCTTCACAGGCTCGACTAATTTGGTTGACAACTGATTGCTGTTCTTGCCCGTTGCCCTGAGTAAAGGGCGCAAAATCAATAACTGGAACCTTAACCATGAATTTATCCCCCCCAATTGATAAAAATAAAGCCTAACACCAGTTAATTTTCTATGAGATTTTCCATAAGGATAATAATTGCTGGCTACTAAATTGTGTCTAGCGAACTTTTCCCTTCTATGGCAAGCTAGAGGTAGAAGAATATGTTGTTCTAACTTTTAGTTTTAATTTATGCAAACCCTCTCTGCACCCATCGCCAACCCCAGCGCACCTACCTTTGATACCACCATTCATCGTCGGCGCACCCGTCCCGTCCAAGTAGGCAAGATCACGATCGGCGGTGGACATCCCGTAGTGGTGCAATCCATGATCAATGAAGATACCTTGGATATTGATGGCTCTGTAGCAGGGATTCGGCGGTTGCACGAAGTTGGTTGCGAAATTATCCGGGTGACAGTTCCCAGCATGGCTCATGCCAAAGCCCTTGCTGAAATCAAGCAAAAATTAATTGCTACTTACCAAGACGTGCCTCTAGTGGCAGATGTCCATCACAATGGCGTAAAAATTGCCCTAGAAGTTGCCAAGCATATTGAGAAAGTCCGCATTAACCCGGGGCTGTACGTTTTTGAGAAACCAAAGAGCGATCGTACAGAATACACTCCCACAGAATTTGCAGAAATTGGTGAAAAAATCCGTGAAACCCTCTCTCCCTTGGTAATTTCCCTCCGAGATCAGGGTAAAGCTCTGCGAATTGGGGTAAATCATGGCTCGATCGGCGAAAGAATGCTATTTACCTACGGTGACACTCCCGAAGGCATGGTGCAGTCAGCCTTAGAATTTATCCGCATCTGTGAATCCCTCGACTTTAGAAATATTGTGATTTCCCTCAAGGCTGCCCGGGTTCCCGTGATGATTGCTGCCTACCGCCTCATGGTGAAGCGCATGGATGAATTGGGCATGGATTATCCCCTCCACTTAGGTGTGACAGAAGCCGGAGATGGGGAATACGGTAGAATTAAATCTACGGCAGGTATTGCGACCCTCCTCGCTGATGGCATTGGGGACACAATCCGGGTTTCCCTGACAGAGGCTCCAGAAAAGGAAATCCCCGTTTGCTACAGCATTCTCCAAGCCTTGGGTTTACGAAAAACGATGGTGGAGTATGTCGCCTGTCCTTCCTGTGGTCGCACCCTGTTTAACCTCGAAGAAGTGCTGCACAAAGTCCGGGAAGCCACTAATCATTTAACTGGCTTAGATATTGCGGTGATGGGTTGCATCGTCAATGGTTTGGGGGAAATGGCGGATGCTGATTATGGCTATGTGGGCAAGCAAGCAGGCTATATTTCTCTCTATCGGGGTCGGGAAGAAATTAAAAAAGTCCCCGAAGATCAAGGAGTGGTGGAGTTAATTAACCTCATCAAAGCTGACGGGAAATGGGTAGAGCCGAGTTAAGTTTAGGTAGTAATTTCAGGTTGTATTAAACTTGAATGAGTAGAACTTAGGCAAATGTATGTGGCAAAAACTTCTAAGATCAACCTATCGCCGAGAACCAGTAACGAGCTTTGTGATCACTATGGCTCTGATGGAGTTTATGATTGGGGGTTTTGAGCAAGAATGGTCACTTTTGGGGGTAGCGGGAGTGATGACAGTGGGGGCGATCGTCCTCCGTTATCGTCAGGGCAGTCGCCGAGATCTGCGCTCTGTCACCTCAGATTTGCACCAACGCCCCGAATATTATCTGCCCCCGTCTAATCCCCGCCCCATCTTGCCCCGGCTCACAGACAAGAATTCCTAGCCTAGTAGCGGATTCCGTCTAGGTATACTATTATGGTTTAGCACGTTAAATTAAAAATCTAGAGAGAAATTATTATGTCCCGTAGATGTGAACTAACTGGCAAGAAGGCAAACAACGCCTGCGCCGTCTCCCACTCCAACCGTCATACCAAAAGATTGCAACAAGTAAATCTTCAATACAAGCGCCTCTGGTGGGCAGAAGGCAACCGTTGGGTAAAAATTAAAATCTCCACTAAAGCCCTCAAAACCATTGATAAAATTGGTTTAGTAGCCATGGCAAAACAAGCAGGGATTAACCTCAACGATTACTAAATTATTGCCTCCCTAGGTCTGGGCTGAGAACAATTTCAGTCTGGGCAATCTGTGGGATTCTCAAAACTTAGATCAAAAAATTATAAATATTTAATTGGGGACGTATTTCTAAGCGTTCCTTTTTTTTGTAATGTTTTCTTTTTTCGCACTCCCATGCCAATAAAAAAGCGTTCCCGAAGTGTCTCTGCAAGAGAATCGAATCCCTAAGAATCTCGATTTTAATAAACCTCATCATGACTACCAATATCGAGCAAGAGAATTTCTTCATCTCCCGACTCTGAATTTTCAATAAAATCAAACACAATCCGGCAGTCATACTCTACACTGCAAGCCCAAGAACCAGCTAATTGACCTTTGAGTTTGTGGGTTTGTAGTGATGGATTAAAGGGGTTTTCTGCTAAAAGCCTTAAAGTATTTTCGGTTTTAGATTTTAGTTCTGGATGTTTGCGGATCAGGGATTTGTAGGCACGTTTGAATGAGTTGGCAAAAATGATAACTTTCAACGGTTTAGTTCCTCGATCGCTTCTTCCACTGTGCCTCTAAAAACATTTCCAGATTGATAGTCTTGTCTTCCTTGGGCAATGTTAGCCGCAATTTCGGCACGGCGACGATCACTAATTCTCCGGTGCATGATGGTTAGTAAAGAGGTTTGCTCTTCTAGAGATAGGGTTTCGATCGCATCCAGAATACTATCAAAAGTTGAGGTTAGCATAGGAAATTGGGCTAAGACATTATGAATATGTATTATTCTAAGCGATCGTATCCCCGCCCCAATAAAAAAGCGATCGAACTCTGAAGAATCTCGATCGCTCAAATATTGATTATTTCCCTCTCTAGTTTGAATCAATAGTTCAGAAGATGAGTACTAATATTAATCAAAATTGAATGTAATTTTGTGGATTTCTTGGCAAGCCATTAACACGCACTTCAAAATGTAAATGAGGTCCAGTAGAGTTTCCGGTGCTTCCTACCTTACCAATAACTGTGTCCGCAGTTACTTGCTGTCCCACTGTTACAAGAGTTTGTGATAGATGAGCATAAACAGTTTCTTCACCATTGCCATGATTAATTTTAACGTATAGACCATACCCTCCATTATGTAAATTAGATGGATACCAACCAACAAATGAAACAGTACCACTTTTAGCCGCTTCGACTGGAGTTCCTAAATTAGCAGCTAAATCCATACCTTGATGGTTTGGGTAAGCACCGGTAAAAGTGCCTGTAATTCTATAGTTAGCAAGAGGACTTTGCCAGCTACCAGTAACTGGGGTAGGTTGACTAGTTCCAGTTCGATAAGCAGTTGCTGTACGTCCGTTCCAGATAATGTAGCCACCTTCAAAGGTTTGTTTAGTGACACCATTACCCATCCCAATTTCTGCACTTGTTGGCGCACCAAGGAATCCGTTTAAGCCACCATTATTTAAGTAAGTTTGACGAACGGAACCATATAGAGGGAACGTACCATTTTTGCTACTGACAATGGAACCATTTTGGAATAATTGATAAGTTACACCGCTAGAGTGATTAGTTACTCCTGAGATTGGATTACCAAGTGTGCCTTGATAGTTTTTGAAAACTGGGTAAAAGTTCCCACTAACTATGTAACTATTAATAGTGATTGATTGCCCACCATTCATTTCTGTCCGAGTTGGTCCAGCGCCATAAATGATCCGACCATTCTCGAAGTTTTGGATAATTACCCCACCACCAATACTAACTTCTCCGCTAGTAGGAAAGCCGAGCCGTCCTTTCTCGCCATTCTCATTATTTAAGTAGTGACTACCAATACCTCCATAAAGCGGGAAAATTCCTTTGGATGATTTGAGGATTGCCCCACCTTGAAAGTTTTGTCGCCAACCACTGTTAGTAGCATAGCGATCAGAGGTAGGATACTGCAAGATTCCGCCAGCACCACCTGCTCCTAAAAATGTAGTCCACAAATCACCACCAACCCAATAAGAGTTGTCGTTGGTATTAGACTTCATAATTGCCCCTTTACCATCCAAGCGACCGGGGAAGTCTTGAGCGTAACCATTTTCCCAAGGGTGAACATTATTAAGTGGTAAACCCAAAACAGCTTCACCACCAATGCGATTGAAGGTATTGATATAAGTTTGATGAGTTGATGTGCCATCATAGCCAACAGTTCTGTCTAAACTAAGTTTTTCGATATATTGACCAGAGACATAACCACTGCCATCGGCAAGACGATACCAAATACTGCTACCTCCTCCCTGCATATTTGGATCAGCAACCCATTGACCTTGAGTTTCACCAGAAAATTGGCGTGTATCGCCGGGATTGAGCCTTGCTACTTCTGTATAGCCCGTAGTTCCTGGACCAGAACGAACTCGGACAAATCCAACTTGTTGCACATAACCAGCATTCTGAACTTTTCCACTAAAAGTTGATGAGCTACCGTTGTTTTGTTGACTATCAAAGAGAGATGCAGGCGGTAAGTATTTACGGACTTTATTTGCAGCTTCACTAGCTGTAACTACTCCATCCCGATTAGCATCTAAGCCGCTGTTCTGTGTGTACTGAATCGTACCCGATCGGAATAGAACATAGTTTGATCCTTTTCCTACAGCAACTGGCCAGAGGACTGCCATATAAGCATCTTCTAAAGTTGAAAAACGTCCCTTATAAGGTCTGAGATATTTCTCAACATAATCTAATTGCTCAATTGCTGTCATCTGTGCCAGTTTACTGACAGATGTTCCTAAGCCTATAGCAGTGGAGGGCATGAACTGAATCAAGCCAGTTGCTCCACTAACTGGATTCCTGATACTTGGTGAGTAGGTTCCTCCTGTTTCAAACCCCATCACTGCCATCAAATACTCTGGTGTTAAACCTAGATTTAGCCCAATAGTTTTAACTTTATTAAGGAAATTAGTACTTACATTGGGATTATAATTTCCATACTCAGTGCTGACAGCTCGCTCGCTAGGTACTAAATTTTCTGATCCATCCCATGTTGTAGGAATCAGAAAAGATTCAGGATTATATACTCCCGGTGTCGTTATCTTTGCTAGACCTACGGCTGCTGTAATGTTCAAAAGTCCTGTTCCGGTTTCTTCATCCCAGCCGGGAGTGTTGATATCTGTGGCAGTTTCCTTGAGAATCTCGATTACTTGGCGATAACTTAATTCAGGATTTGCTGCCCAGACTTGAGATGCGGCTCCGGTTACTTGGGCTGTGGCGACGGAAGTTCCTGCCATTGTTCCCAGACCGTCCCCAGCATTAGAAAGGATTGGATTGTCGATCGAGCCACCAGGAGCCATAATATCTAAACCATAGCCATAGCTGGAATAAGCTGCCCTAGCCATACCATCGGCTGCCCCGACGGTGATGATATTGTCAAACTCTTGGGAGGCTTGCCCCAACACTGACATCACTCCGCCATCATTTCCTGCTGCTGCTACGATTAGCACACCGCTTTGTCTGGCATACTCGATCGCCCCCCGTTCTTGGGGAGTAAACTCATAACGAGTAGTTACACTGCCATCAGGGTTAACTTGGGTCAGGTCAATACTCAAGTTAATAACAGCGTTGGGTTGATTGGAAGCGATCGCCGTATCCACAAAATCTATCAAGGCATCAGCCCACTTTCCAGATTCCACAGCACTGCTCACCCACAGAGGAGCCACATCATTAATCCCATCGATGCCAACCCCGTTATTTCTGGTAGCTCCCACAATTTCCAAGATATGGTCTAGATGAGTTCCTTCACCAGCTGTTGCATGACTATGATCTGCGTGACCTCCTTCTTCACTACTCACCGTAGGATCACTATCATTCTCAATCCAATCTTTGCCAAAGATAATTCGGCTGTAATCTATGTCGGGATTCCCTTGGGTTAAATGGGTATCGATAAAGCCAATCAAGGGCTGGTCTTCCTTGGGAAAGTCGTATTCTTCGGCAATGGTATCAACCACCGATTCCACAATGGTTTTCCAGACTTCTCCTTCTCGCCACCAAGGTTCCTGATCCATCACCCCAGCATCGATCAAGTCACCCACCGTTGGAGCGTCTAGGTCTGCACCCTTGACAGTGATAATGATGTCATTCAAATCCCAGTCAGATTTCTGGTCATTGCTGATATCTTCTAGGGCGAAGGTACTACCTTTCCCAGTCAGGTCTACCACCTGCACAAAGTGATTCATGCTGTCTGGGTTGGCAACTGTAAGCGAAAATAGAGGACGGATGCTGCCTGTGGGGACTTCTCCTGCTTCAAGGCTGGCTAAAACATTGGTAAAAGTACCATTAGGGATGACTACAAAGAAAAACTGCTCTCCCACTGAGAGTTGGACAATTTTCTCCCCAGTAAATTCCCCATGATTGGAGTCTCCATCGCCCATATTTCCTGAAAATTCAGACCCTTCCGTAGTGTCATCGACAACAATATTTGCTAAAGCTCGGCGGAGGGCTTCTTGCATAAACTCGATCGAGTTCAGGTCATAATTTTCTAAGCCAGCAGTCGAAACTACCCCGACTTGTCCTTCGTAGGCTCCCCCATCAAATTTCCAAATCACCGATAGCTGCCCAGAGGGGTCTGTCACTGTTCCCAAACCACCAACAACATCTGAGAGTAACAGGGGAATATCTACCAGGGTGTCTTCTGCGTCTTCATCCTCTGGGTCTTCATCAGTTACTTCACTGGATTCGGTATCTGTATCGGTTTCGTCAGCTTCCGCCACGATCGCATCTTCTTCTGGTTCAGATTCATTTTCAGTAACGGGATCGATCGTATCCTCTTCTAATTCAGATTCTGCAACGGGATCGATCGACTCAGTTTCTTCACTGCTAACTTCTAGACTTGGCTCTACTGCGCTAGAAGTTTCTGTTGTGATTTCTGTTGTTTCTTCGGAGGTTTCTTCCTCTTGACTGTTGGCGGCAGGTTGCTCAGAGGTGAGGCTGCTACTATCATTGGTCAAATCTTCCAATACTTTTTCTACTTCGATTTCCTCTGCTGCCAGAGGATCCCAGTCTGCTTCTTCTCCCGGAATTTCGGCAACTTCTAGGGCAGTGAAATCTGCCGCTTCTAGTTCTGGAGATTCTGAACTGGGCTCGATCGAGCTTTCTACCAACTCTTCCGACAGATCATTTTCTGCGGGGATTTCTGACGATTCGATAGGTTCAATGTCGAGTGGAATAACACTGGGGGATTTTTGGTCTTTACCGGAACCACAAAATAAACGACGTGGATGATCTTTCTGGCGTTGATGACCCTGACAAACCATGAAATTACCTCACTTGATGATTAATGTAAGTCGATGATTGCAAATGTAATTATTTAAGCTGAAGTATAGTTGATTAAAGTGATCATTAAAATAGCTATTAAAAGTACTTTACACAAACTTTACACAAACTTTACACAAATATCATACAAAAATTACAAAAGCAAAGAAAATTAAATAGAATCACTTAGAGAATGATATCTTGAGATATTTTCTAAAGACTTGACCACAGTAACATCATGTTCTATATTCAGAGCTAATCTACTATTTCTCAACTACCATGTTTGCTCACTACTCTCTACCAGATAACGATGATCAGGACTGGTTACTCCCAGATATCAGTACAGATTATTCTAAGCCAAAGTTTGATCGCCAGACCAATCAAGGGATGTGGCAAGTAGGTGGGAAATTACATCTCCTCTCGGAGCCAGAAGTCTATGCTCTGAGTTGTTTTGTTGGCAAGTATACCCAAAGCCATACACAGAAAGCCTGTAGCCGCAAGTTTCCTGATTGTCCCCCAAATTTAGTTACCAAGTTAGTAGAGAAATTAGTAGGTATGGGAGTTTTGGCTGTGGACAGTGGGGATGAGGGAATTGATGATACTGGAGATCAGGAAAAGGCCATCTCTGCCGGAGTAAGCCCTGCTGTTAGTAAGTCTCCCCTAAAGCCGGGATTACAGTGGGTTCCCTATAAACATTGGTGGTTAAAAGAGAATATCTGGTTGTTGCGGAATCCCATCGATCGCACTTTTATGTTTATGAATGAGGATGCGAAGGAGGCGATCGAATTCCTCGAAACCATGTCCCCAGCCGAAGTTGCCAAAATTGAACCCCATTTTCCCTTACTTTGGCAGCATCTAAAGATGAATAGAATGATCCAAGGGACTAGCCCCAGTAAAGGCAAGAGGCGGGGTAAGTTTAATCCTTTGCAATTATTGTTTTTTGAAAAACCCTTGGCAAATCCCGATCGCTGGTTGAGTCGCCATGTGGACAAATTGGGTTGGCTCTGGAGTCGTCCCAGTGGTTACTTAATGGTATTTGGGCTAATTTTTAGCGCAATTTTGGCAACTTCTCAAGCCGGAACATTGGCGAGTCATGGGCAGAAGCTCTGGCAAAATCAAGGCTCACAACTATTAATACCCTTTATTATTTACTCCCTAATCATCGTTACTATCCACGAATTGGGGCATTGTTTCACCCTCAAGCACTACGCTCGTCAAGTTCCCCAGCTAGACCTGAAGGTGCCGGAGGTGGGGGTGATGTTTATGTGTTTGATGCCCACGGCTTACTGTCTGACTACGGATTCCTATTTCTTGCCCAAAGTCTATCAGCGTGCTTTGGTGGTGGGGGCGGGATTAGTGGTGCAATTCTTGATCTGGATGGGGGCTTTCTGGGTCTTACAAATTGCGGATCCTACCAGTTGGCTCCACACAACCAGTTATCTAGTGATGACGGCGGCGCTAGTGACGGTGCTATGGAATATGAACCCTTTGGCAAAGTTTGATGGTTATTTTTTCCTAGAGGCGATCACGGGAGTGATAGATTTGCGGGGTCGATCGAGGGATTTTTATCGCAGTCTCCTCACTTTCAAACCCAGTAATGAACCCCAAGAAACTCGCTGGATTTTGCTTGCCTACGCCCCTTTTAGCCTTGCCTACAGCATTTTAGTATTTGGCTTTTTGCTTTCTCGGCTTTTGGGTTGGAGTCTGGAAAATATCCCTATGCTTCTACTCACGCTTTTTCTAGGATGGCTAATCTACTTCTACTTCCCAGAACCCAAGGATAGAAGTGTTTAATTTGCTCAAAATTCACAGCAAATTTCCCAAATTTTACATTTTCGCCCACACTCATCTCACTAAAAATAATTAATCTGTCAATCTGGTGCAATTCTATGGAATCTCAAGAATCGATCGACTCTCCCAAAAATCCTGCCCCTCGTCTCAAGGTAGTCCCCCCGAACCAGATCAAACCCCTAACAAGTTCACCCGCAGCCCAAAAACTCCCTGTCCCGGCTCAGTTGCCAACTCAACCAGAAGCAACTCTTCCCATTCCCCAAAATGGCGGCTCTGGAGGTGACGGTGGTTCTAGTAAAACACAAAATGTATTAAACAAAATTCCCCATAGCCTAATCATGGTGGGTTCGATCGCCGCAGTGTTAGCCGTAATTGGGATGTATCCTCTGAATTATAGTATTAAGCCTATTAGTGCCGCCGCCGAACCGAATCCGGATCCAACCAAGGTCAGAAAACTTTCTGCCCACCAAGGAAGCATTGTCAAAGAAATTAGCGAAACTAGAGAATTAAAAAAAGGTGATGTAGTCATTTCTACCGTCGATCCTCAACAGGAAGAAAAGTTTAGAAAAATCGAAAATGATATTTCTGACGCTCAATCCCAGAAAAGGTCTGCTCAAGAGGAAGAAAGTACAAAGAGAAGAGAATTAGAGCAAGCCAACTCTGGTTACAGAAGTGCAGTCAATAGCTTAGAACAAAGTCAGAGGGCTTTAGCTATCTCCCCAATCATGGCAGTGCATGAGGCAAAAATAAACAAGCTCAGACAAGAACAGTCAAGTTTGGGTGCTCAGTTGGCATCTAAACAAGGTATTTTGGCCAAATATAAAGAGTTAGAAAGCGAAGGCGGTATGGGGCGGATACCAGTTATCAATATTGAGATTGAAGTATCGCAAATAGAAGGGAGAATCAGTAGTTTAGAGGCGGAGATGTTGCAAGTTGAAGCCGAGAAAAGTGTGGCGGTTGAGCAACTTTTGAAAAGGGTACAAGAAGATAGCGATCGAGTAACTGAAAAGGGAGCAGCCCAAGATACAGCCGAGCAAGAATTGAATCGATCTAGCCAGAAAGTGAGAGAATTTGATATTAAAATTAATCAGCTAGAAAAGGAAAAGGCTTATCAGAAAGATCAAAAAGAAGCCCAAACATTACTCGCACCCTTTGATGGGGTTGCTGAACTAAAAGAAATTCAAGGTTATCTTGATCAAAAATTGCCTAAGTCCATTGATGTTTTCTACTACAGCCCCAATGATATGATGGCAAAATTAGAAGTTGACCAAATTGATCATTGCCAATTGCAAAAGGTTGAAAACGTAACTTTTGTACCAAATGGAGGCATTGAATACAAGGGAAAAATTTATCGTATAGAAAACGAAATAAAAGTTAATCCCAATAATCCCAGTCAAAGATCGGCTACTGTGTGGATTAAACTTGATAACCCCAATTCAGAGTTAACGATGGGCATGACAGGTCAGGCTGCTCTTAATCTTGGTCAAGAACAAATTTATAAAATTGTCTGGAGAGAACTGTACAAACTTGTAGCACCTTTTCAATCAATACCTGATGTCCGCACTTGCAAATAATATCTCAAATAATATCTATGGCGTTTATTCAGGTAATTTGTATTGAGAAACTATTTTCTTGGCGAAGTCGGGGACGTGGGTTTCTAGTTTTTCGGGGTGGTTGCGTTTGGTGTAGAGGTAGTTGCGAGTGAAGTGAGAATCGATCGAGAACCGAGCATATTCCAAACCCTTAGGCCCGATTTTTTCAATGACCACTCCCATCAACTTTGCTGCCCACATCGGCAGAGTCACCCCTTGATCGTAGGCAGGGATGCTTTGCTGTACCGCTTGATGGCGATCGCCCCGACTCATGACTGGTTGGGTTCTTAGTTGATCTTGTACCAAATCCAGCATTTCCTTACCTGTATCATTGCGGACAACAATCCATTGCCAACCAAAGGGCGCACCCATGTAACCCACGACCAAATCTGCCAAACTATTCACATAATCAAAACAACTCATGCAGGAAGGGGCAAACACATCCTTAAGTTGGTTCGTTTTTAGCCCAAAGAAGGGGACTTTTTCCTCGGAGCCGTCTTCGTGCTTGAAGTGGACTTGGAAATCTTGCATAAATTCATAACTAACTACCGTGGCGGGCGATCGACTGGTGGTATCCAGAAACTTTTGCAACCCAGCACGGGTGACATTATCCACACAGGGAGTCCCCAGCACGTAGAGTTTTTCTAAGCCTAGTTGTTTTTCCACGGCTCGTAATGCTTGAATCTGGCAGCCGACCCCGATTACCAAGAGGCGTTTCATCCCTGATTTTTCTACCTGTTCAAGGATGGAGAGATTGGGAGAAAGAGTAGGCTTATTGACCCTCGCTGCAAGGATTTCTTCGGCAGTCCGGGCAATAATCGGCATGGGTTGGAAACGATCGCTCTCTGTATTCTGTACACACACTACCCCTTCCACTAAACCCCGGTGCAACATCTCAATGGCGATCGAACTCACTATCCCTGTCCACTGCGCCCCCGGAATTGGCTCCAGTTTTTGCGCTGCCATCATCTCTTGATGCACCCCAAAATACACATCATTGGGTTGTTCCAAGTCTCTCGATCGACCGTGGCTCTGCTCTTCTAGCTGGGAAATTTGCTGATTAATAAAGGCACAGGCTTCTTTGACGTAGTGGATATAATAGGTATCACAAAGACCGCACTCACTACACAATTCCTTGGCAGGGCGGCGGCTAGAAGGTTTCAGAGCTTTAGATTTTTGATGGGGGCGCAGGGCAGTCATATTTAATTCTCAATTAATCCATCAATCTATTCTAAGGCTTCACGTTCCCGTTCTTCATTTACTGCCACAACTTGCGAAAACATGATCGATCGCCGTCACCAGCCCTGCCATCACCAAGATAAACAATCCTCACACCACCGCCAGTCCCCCAATCATTCGCCATGAAGTTATCAAAGGCATATAGCCAACGCTCCCCCACCGTAACTTTTCTCATCTATTTCTAAGTGTTTACCTAATCCTACATTCTTTATTATCAGTAGTTAAAAATCTCTACAATAATCCTCAATTGAGAATATCATTCTTCTCCAATTTACCCATATTTTCGTCACCAACTTTGATTTTTCCTTTTGACTGTATCCTTGATTTTCTCTATCCTTAAATTCCCACGTTTAACAATATATAAAAATGAATATATACCAGTAGATTTTTCTGAATATAATGGAGCCGTAGTGATCCTCAAATTTACGACTGTTTCCTTAGAAATTTCCCTTGCTGATATTTACGATAAAGTAATCCTTGAGACTAATCATCAACATTGATTTTATACTTCCCAGTAGAATTTTATGATATTCAAGAAAGCTATTACTAATTTGCCGATGTTACTAAATCGCCTCGGTTTAGATATCAAAAATGGTTATTGGTGGCGTGATGTCCTAGTAATTGCTGTTGCTTATAATGCTGTCTCTAGACTTGCTTTAATCTATCATCTTATAGATAAGCCTGCACCTCTATGGCCCGGTGCTGGATTCATGGTGGGATTTCTTTTAGCATGGGGACGATCGCGTTGGTTTGGGGTTCTATTGGGAACTTTATTTTTTAATCTTATCGCTGATAAGCTCTACGGAAGAGATCAACTATATGCAGACAATAGTCTAGCTCTTTTTTTACCTCCCTTGGGTGCTAGTATTGGCTCAACCTTGGGAGCATTAATTACCGCTACATTGATCTTGTGGTTTACAGGCACAAATTATCCTTTCCAGAAGGTGCGGCATGTAGTAAATTTTGTCTTATGTTCATTGTTTACAGGAGCTATTTTTCAGGCAAATATTGGTATCCTTTCCTATTGGCATCATAATTATGTAATTAAAAACTTACAAGTAAGTTATGGGAGTCAGTTTTGGTCTTGGTGGACTGGGGATGGGATTGGGAATCTTATATTTGCGCCTTTAGTTATTACTTGGCTGCGATCGTCTCGAGAGAGAAAATTTCATTCTTGGGTTCCTTGGGAAGTGATTATGGCTATAGTAAGTTTAATAGTTATTTGGTATCTAACTCTTGTAAAAAACCAACCAATTGAATACCTATTTTTCCCGCCATTGCTGTGGTCTGCCTTTAGATTTGGAACAAGGTTAACGATTTTACTAGTTGTGGTTGTCTCCCAGACAGCATCATGGATGACACTTAACAAGTTTGGTGTTTTTTACCAAAAATTCTTAGAAAGTAATTCTCTTTTATTGTTGCAATTGTTTATGGGAGTGATGGCAATTACAACTATGGCATTTTTAGCAGTTGTTGCCGAAAATAACCAAGCCCAACTCCATCTTCAGAAATCTAATACTGAACTAGAGCAGAGAGTTTTAGAACGAACTAGGGATCTTCAAGAAAGCGAAGCGGAGGCAAGAGAATTAGCTGTTAAAGCTGAGGGTGCTAACCAAGCAAAAAGCACCTTTATTGCTAATATGAGCCATGAACTCCGCACGCCTCTAAATGCGATTCTAGGATTTTCTCAACTCATGCTTCGTAAAAAAGATTTCCCGCCTGAGCAATATGAAAACATGGGGATTATCTATCGCAATGGAGAATATTTATTGACATTAATTAATAATCTTCTAGACCTCTCAAAGATTGAAGCCGGAGCAACTACGTTAAACCAAAAAGAATTTGATTTGCATCAGTTACTAGATGATCTAGAAGATTTATTTCATCTCCAAATAGAAAAAGCAGGATTAGAGCTAGTAGTCGATCGAGAACCTCATCTCCCTCGTTATATTTATATTGATGGGATAAAATTACGACAAGTTTTGATTAATTTATTAAACAATGCCATCAAGTTTACCCCACAAGGCAGTGTGAATTTAAGAGTTCGTTTCAAGCTGAATGAAGACAACCAGAGCTATACTTTGAATTTTCGAGTTGTCGACACGGGAGTGGGCATTTCCCCTACAGAATTATCAAAGTTATTTAAGGCTTTTACTCAGACAGAATCAGGTCGATCGGCTCAGGAAGGAACGGGTTTAGGTTTAGTGATTAGTCGGCAGTTTGTGCAATTAATGGGGGGAGATATTACGGTTGAGAGTGAAGTCGGTAAAGGAACAACCTTGAGATTTTTTGTGCAGGCAGACGTAGTCAAAGAAACTAATATTACGAAAGATATCAATGAAAATTCTCCACAAGTTTTGGCTCTTGCCCCCCATCAGCCTACCTATAAAATTTTGACCGTAGATGACAAACCAATTAATCGGCAATTGTTAGTTAAGTTATTGAGTCCCCTAGGATTTGAGATTAGAGAAGCACGTAACGGACAGGATGCGATCGAGCTTTGGGAAACTTGGCAACCCCATTTAATTTGGATGGATATCCGAATGCCTATAATGGATGGCTATGAAGCAACAAAATATATTAAATCTCAAACTGAAAATAACTCTGTCTCAGGTAAATTCCCAGTAATTATTGCCTTAACTGCCCATGTTTTGGAAGAAGAAAAAGCCGTAGTCACCGCTGCCGGATTTGATGATTTCTTGCGAAAACCTTTTACAGAAAAGATGATTTTTGATTTACTCTCCCAGCATTTGGGAGTGCAGTATCTCTATGAAGAATCAGCAGCAAATCCATTGCAGGAGACAAATCTAGACGATCGTACCCCCGCCGAAATTATCTCATCCGAGTTGGAACTCATGGGAGCAGAATGGCGATCGAGACTATCTCAAGCTACGGTAGAAGGAGACCTAGAGCAAATGCATCAACTCATTCTCCGAATCCCCCCCAGTGCATCACATTTAATGAAGGTTCTAGAAAAACTTACCCGTCAGTTTGAATTTGATGAGATTATAAAACTGTTACAACCTGAGAAATATTGAAATTTTGCCAATAAGAGATTAGTAATATCCTGAAAATAGTTTATAGTTATCCATCAATTAATTAATCATGAATAGCGATCATGAATTTAACACAAAAACTTCAGCGATATTTAGCACAAACGGTAGAATCCATAAGTCGATCGCTATCCAGAAAATTCTGGTTTCAAAGCTTTGTATTTATTGTTCCTTATTTGCTAGGAATGTTCTTCGGGTTAAAATTACAATCCCTCGATCGTCTGGCTTTGAGTGTTTGGCCTCCAGCGGGTATTGCTCTCGGAGTGACTTTATTATTTAGAATCAGAATTAAACGACTATTAGCTATTTATTTATTAGCAATATCTATATTCTTTTTTGTATTTCCCATTTTGGATATTGGCAATAGTAACGCTAGTATGATCATCAAGCTCATACCTTTACTGTACGAAATATTACAAACCATATTTGCCATCAAGTTTTTAGATCGTTTTCGATTTGATCGTCGTTTAAATCGTATCAATGATATCTTTAAACTAATATTTTTAGGAGCTATAGTTTCTACTCTAATCAAGCCAACTTTGATGATATCAACGGTCTGTTTATTGCGAGAAGATAGGTGGAGTCCCTTGGCTTGTTTATTTTCAGAAGGTAATTGGAGTAATACTGTTAGTATTTTCTGGAATATTTGGTTAGGTAATTTCACAGGGATATTAGTGTTTACTCCCTTAATTTTATTGTTATTTCCTATTAATCAGCTACTACAAGAGCAATTTTTTAGTTTCCAATCAATAACCAAGAAATTACAACCTCTTCTCCTATTATGTTTTACAGTTTTTATTAGTTACTTTATATTTTTTACAAAAATAGATAGATATATTGCGAATTATCCTATAGAATATTTGCCTTTACCATTTATTATCTGGGCAACCTTAAAATTTGGTCAAAAGACATCTATTCTTGCAACATTTTTGGTATCAACAATTTCAATTTTATCTAATTTCTATGATAGTGGGCCATTTATAGCTAGAACAAATACGATCGGTGAGGCAACTCTGTTACTTCAAACATTTATGACAGTAGTAACCATAACAACTCTAATATTGTCAGCGACAGTGAGTGAGCGGCAACAAGCAGAAAGAAATTTAAAGAGATTAAACCATGAATTAGAGGATAGAGTCATTGGCAGAACTGCGGAGTTAGTAGCAATGAATCAACAATTAGCGATCGAAAAGAAAAAAGCAGAAGTTGCAAATCAGGCTAAAAGTTCATTTATTGCCAATATAAGTCATGAATTACGCACGCCTCTGAATGCGATCCTAGGGTTTTCTCAACTCATGCTTCGTAAAAAAGATTTGCCGACAGAACAATATGAGAATGCTGGAATTATTTATCGCAATGGGGAATATTTATTAACATTGATTAATAATGTTCTAGATTTCTCGAAGATTGAAGCGGGAGTAACTACGCTAAACCAAAAAGAATTTGATCTACATCAGTTGCTTGGTGATCTAGAAGATTTGTTTCATCTCCAAATAGAAAAAGCTGGCTTAGAGCTAGTAGTCGATCGAGAACCTAGCCTACCTCGTTATGTTTATATTGATGGGATAAAATTGCGTCAGGTTTTAATTAATTTATTGAATAATGCAATCAAATTTACCCCCCAAGGCAGAGTGACTTTAAAAGTTAACTCAGTTCTCAATGAAACCACTCAAAGCTATACTTTGAATTTTAGTATTAGCGATACAGGTGTGGGCATTGCCCCTAGAGAATTATCAAAGTTATTTAAGGCTTTTACTCAGACAGAATCGGGTCGATCGGCTCAGGAAGGAACGGGTTTAGGTTTAGTGATTAGTCGGCAGTTTGTGCAATTAATGGGGGGAGATATTACGGTTGAGAGTGAAGTCGGTAAAGGAACAACCTTGAGATTTTTTGTGCAGGCAGACGTAGTCAAAGAAACTAATATTACGAAAGATATCAATGAAAATTCTCCACAAGTTTTGGCTCTTGCCCCCCATCAGCCTACCTATAAAATTTTGACCGTAGATGACAAACCAATTAATCGGCAATTGTTAGTTAAGTTATTGAGTCCCCTAGGATTTGAGATTAGAGAAGCACGTAACGGACAGGATGCGATCGAGCTTTGGGAAACTTGGCAACCCCATTTAATTTGGATGGATATCCGAATGCCTATAATGGATGGCTATGAAGCAACAAAATATATTAAATCTCAAACTGAAAATAACTCTGTCTCAGGTAAATTCCCAGTAATTATTGCCTTAACTGCCCATGTTTTGGAAGAAGAAAAAGCCGTAGTCACCGCTGCCGGATTTGATGATTTCTTGCGAAAACCTTTTACAGAAAAGATGATTTTTGATTTACTCTCCCAGCATTTGGGAGTGCAGTATCTCTATGAAGAATCAGCAGCAAATCCATTGCAGGAGACAAATCTAGATGATCGCATCTCCTCGGAAATTCTCTCAGCCGAATTGGA
The DNA here is from genome assembly GCA_020692245.1 of Microcoleus sp. GA_180221_E-2-1-MAG-45_12. GTDB lineage: Bacteria > Cyanobacteriota > Cyanobacteriia > Cyanobacteriales > JAAUUE01 > JAAUUE01. Next base: position 56,124 of record JAIMKT010000009.1, on the reverse strand, counting down.
ACTCATGGGGGCAGAGTGGCGATCGAGACTACACCAAGCTACCGTAGAAGGAGACCTAGAGCAAATGCATCAACTCATTCTCCAGATGCCTCCCAGTGCATCACATTTAATGAAGGTTCTGGAAAAACTTACCCGTCAGTTTGAATTTGATGAGATTATAGAGTTAGTGAATAGAAAAAACTCACCATTCCCTGAGCTTGATAATTAGCTTAAATAGTTAGCTGAAAAGTTTAGCCCTACGGGACTTCTTGACCTCAAGTTGATCACCAGTAAGCTGAACCCGTAAGAATTAATAGCAAATAGCGATATGCCCCATCCTCTCTACGTTGCCTTTATCTGGCACCAACATCAGCCCCTCTACAAAAGCTTAGAACTCGATGACACTGGTTTCTATCAGTACCGTCTGCCTTGGGTACGTTTGCATGGCACAAAGGATTACCTAGATTTGGTACTACTCCTTGAGCGCTATCCCCAACTGCACCAGACAGTTAACCTTGTCCCCTCCTTGATTTTGCAGATAGAGGACTATGTAGCTGGGAGAGCGATGGATCCCTATCTTGCCTTAGCTCTAACTCAAGAAGAATGCCTGTCTAGCCGGGATAAGTGGTTTGTTGTCGATCATTTCTTTGATGCCAACCATCACACCCTCATTGATCCCCATCCCCGCTACGCCCAACTCTACGAACAACGCCAAGAGCGTGGGAAAGAATGGTGTCTAGAGCATTGGCAAGCCGGAGATTATGGAGATTTGCTTGCTTGGCATAACCTTGCTTGGATTGACCCTCTCTTTTGGGATGATCCGGTGATTGCAAGCTGGTTGCAAAAAGGACAGGGATTTAACTTGAGCGATCGCCAAGCCATCTATACTAAGCAACGGGAAATCCTCAGTCGCATCCTGCCCCAACACAAAAAAATGCAAGATGCTGGACAGCTAGAAGTCACTACAACCCCCTACACCCACCCGATCCTGCCTCTTTTGGCAGATACCGATGCAGGACGAATTGCTATTCCCCAAATGCATTTACCCCAGCAGCGTTTCCAGTGGGCGGAAGATATTCCCCGCCATCTCCAGAAATCTTGGCAAATGTACCAGAAATATTTTGGGCGCAACCCACGGGGGCTATGGCCGTCGGAGCAGTCGGTGAGTCCAGAGGTGCTATCTCCCATTCGAGAGGCGGGTTTTCAGTGGATTTGTAGCGATGAAGCGGTGCTGGGCTGGACAATTAAGCAGTTTTTCCATCGGGATAGTGTGGGGACGGTGTATGAACCAGAGCTACTCTATCAACCCTACCGTTTACCGACTCCCCAAGGTGATCTAGCGATTGTCTTCCGTGATCATCGTTTGTCGGATCTGATTGGGTTTTCCTACGGAGGCATGGATCCCTACAGGGCAGCACGGGATTTGATAGGTCATCTGGATGCGATCGCCCGCACCCTTGGAGAACGTCAGAATTCCGGCTCCACTGCCCTTGAGTCTCCTTGGTTGGTGAATATTGCCCTCGATGGGGAAAACTGTTGGGAATTTTATGATCAAGACGGCAAGCTATTTTTAGAAACTCTTTATAGTTTGTTGAGCGATCGCCAGGATATCAAACTCGTCACCGTCTCGGAATACCTAGAAGAATTTCCCCCCACCGCCACCCTGCCCAGCGATCGACTCCATAGTGGTTCTTGGGTAGATGGCAGTTTTACCACATGGATTGGGGATCCTGCCAAAAACAAGGCTTGGGATTTACTTGCTGCCGCCCGTCAAGCCCTTGCCAATCATCCTGAAGCAACGGAAGAAGCTAATCCCCAAGCTTGGGAAGCTCTCTATGCTGCCGAGGGTTCTGACTGGTTCTGGTGGTTTGGTTACGGTCATTCTTCTAATCAGGATGCCATTTTTGATCAACTATTTCGAGAACATTTAATGGCGATCTACACAGCTCTAGGAGAACCAGTGCCGGAAATTCTTCACCAGCCTGTGGAAAAACATGAGGGAATGCTCCGGGAACAACCCCAAGGTTATATTCAGCCCGTGATTAATGGTCTGGCGGATGAGCAGGACTGGGATCGGGCAGGAAGGTTAGATATCGGCGGTGATCGAGGCACTATGCACCAAAGCAGCCCCATCCAACGGGTGTGGTACGGCGTGGATCACCTGCATTTCTATCTGCGTCTTGATTTTCAGGTGGGCATCAACCCCAAGGTCGACCTTGCCAATGAGCTACATCTCCTCTGGTTCTACAGCGATCACACCATGCACAACAGCCCCCTTACCCTAACGGAACTACCCGACACGGCTCCCCTCAACTATAGCTATCACCACCATCTGGGTATCAATCTCCAGACTCAATCCTGCTGGCTCCAAGAGGCGATCGAGCATGGACAGTGGGCGCATCGGGCTACCAGAGCGAGAATTGGGCTTCAGGAGTGTTTAGAAGTTTCTGTCCCTTGGCAGGATCTGCAAATTGAACCCGATTACAATCTGCAATTAATAATAGTTCAAGCCGACCACGGTATCTATCAAGGGCATTTACTCGATCGACTGATCAATCTCCAAGTCCCCTAGGTTCCCTCGAATATCTCCCAGCGACTAAATTCGTTACTACAAAAATCCACTTTTCTAACCTAAACTCAAGGCACATTCAAGAAAAGTTCAGGGCTTTATTAATCGTAGTTGCGACTTTAGTCGCCAATCCCCAGCAACTATGGGCTACTCAGACATCCTCTAAGCTCTACCCAAGTTTTGCAGATGAGTAATCAGGGGAATCAATACTTTTTATCCTATTGTCTTGACGGTCAACCCAGATTTGGTGTTTTATAGGGGAGTTGATTCATCATTCACACTAAATCTTGAGAAGGTTTACCTAAGATTAGGACTCACTTTTCTCCAAGAAACGGCATATTTAGGTACATTTAATCTATGATCGTGCAACTAGAAACTCCTAGTATTGATACACCCCAAGGAACCCAACAGCCCCAGACCTCGATCGTCGGCATGGTGCAGGTTTTTACCAATAGCAGTTCAGCCCCCGACCCCCAACCAGAGCGGAAATTTTTTACCAATGTCCTTGCCCAAGCCCTCCGCATTGCCCAGCAAGGTCCCAAAGTCCTCGTTGTCCAGTTCCTGAAGGGAGGGATCAACCAAGGCAGTCAACATCCCACAAGATTGGGGCAGAATCTAGACTGGCTCCGGTGCAACCTCCAGCGTGATATTACGGGGAATATGATTGGGATTGTTACTGAAAATATTGCTGAGAATGTTACTGAGAATATGACCGATCGAGGGGCAGAGTCTGGAGAAATTACCCCAGAAGAACAAAGCTCCGTGGCTGAATTGTGGCAGCATACCCAAGGGTTAGTCGATCGAGGAGAATACGCCCTCGTGATTCTTGATGAACTCAGTCTTGCCATGAACCTAGGCTTAATCCCAGAAGATCAGGTTTTGGAGTTTCTCAACCAGCGTCCCCCGGCGATCGATATTATTTTCACCGGAGCTGCCATGCCCCAAGGGATTCTCAACATTGCCGATCAGGTAACAAAAATTCGCCGCAGCCACTACTTCTAGAGTTGTTCAAATTTCGTCCTGACTTTGGTGGCAATGACTATGACTACCTACTTAACCCCCTAGCTCATCGTACTTTGCCTTAATGGTTTGCATATCTTGCCACATCTGCCACTTGGGACTGCCCTGCTCTCGGCTAGGATTCCGCAAAAGATAAGCAGGATGATAAATCGGCATACATAACCTGCCCTGCCACTCGATCCATGTCCCCCGAATTTTGGTAATTCCTTGCTTCACCCCCGTCAAACCCCGCACCGCCGTAGCTCCCGTTAATAGAATAATCTTCGGGTCTACAAGGCGAATTTGCTCCTTCAGGTACGGAATACAGGCAGCAATCTCCTCCGGCGTGGGGACTCGGTTCTCTGGGGGGCGACACTTGTTGATATTACAAATATAGATATCCTCCTCCATACTCAAACTCACACTAGCCAGAATTTTTTCTAATAACTGCCCCGATCGACCCACAAAAGGTAGCCCCTGCTCATCTTCATTCTGCCCCGGAGCTTCGCCGATGATCATAATCTTCCCGTGGGGATTGCCCCGACTAACCACCACATTCGTCCGGGTTTGGCTCAGGTCGCAGCGATCGCACATCCGGCAATGGATAGTGAGTTCCTCCAGATTTTCGTAAGTACCGGGGGGAATGGGAATTTTCTTGGAGGTAGGAATTAGGTCAAAATCCACCTCTGGGCTTGTGGAGTCGATCGCTGGTTTAATAGCTGGCTCAAAAGTGGGGTCGGGCAGCAGAGTCTGGGATTCGGGGTCGAGGTCAAATAAATTAAGCTGGTCTGGATCGGGCATGGGGGAATAACTGGGTAGATAGTCATGATCTAGCTTACAAGCTTACTTCCCAGAGGACAAACTAGAAAATAAACAAGAGGGGAAAACTTGATCGATCGAAATATTTTTTGCCCTAGGTAGCCTTTAATACAATTACTTGAAATTTAATCAACTAACATACAACCAAGAAAAATCCAAATAAAAAATTGCGTCTAGGGTTCCAGTTTAGTTGTTGAGATTGCTAGCAAATATTATTAGTAAATATTACTAGTTGAGACGGCTAAATGTTTGCACCGAGAGAAGCAAGCCAATCCTAAAGTTAGACAACATATTCGCCAAGTTTAGCTAATTGGTAACACGGCGGGATAAAAGCCCGGGAGATATGATCAGCATAATTTTTGTGCTGCGATCTCTTGGGTTTTTTGCATTCATAATTATCTAACTCAAACTAACTCTAACCCTATGACTGAAACATCTGCATCTTCTCAGCCAAATCCCGAATTAAATGAGCCTTCTACCGAAGCAAGTCGAGCCTTAGAACTAGAAGCACAACTGCCCCTCACAGGTTGGCAACAGGAAGTCTCCCGTGGCTTAGAGTATGGTCTAGAAGCCGCCCCTAGTATCAAGGATCGATCGATCCCCACTTTTTCTAGGGGAGAGTTGCCCCACTACGCCGGGATTAATACCTTTATGAAGGCTCCCTACGTCGAAGATGTCCGCAAAGTTGGGGAATACGATGTGGCGATTATGGGGGTTCCCCACGATTCTGGGACTACCTACCGCCCCGGCACCAGATTTGGCCCCCAAGGCATCCGCCGGATTTCGGCTCTCTACACTCCCTACAATTTTGAAATGGGCATTGATCTGAGGGAACAAATTACCCTCTGTGATGTGGGGGATGTGTTTACGATTCCGGCGAATAATGAAAAATCCTTTGATCAAATTTCTAAGGCGATCGCCCACGTTTTTAGTTCTGGAGCGTTCCCCATAACCCTCGGCGGAGATCATTCCATTGGCTTTCCCACGGTACGGGGGATTTGTCGTCACTTGGGAGATAAAAAAATGGGGATTATTCACTTCGATCGCCATGTGGATACCCAAGAAACTGACCTTGATGAACGAATGCACACCTGCCCTTGGTTCCATGCCACGAATATCAAAAATGCTCCGGCAAAAAACTTGGTGCAGCTAGGGATTGGGGGTTGGCAAGTTCCCCGCCAAGGGGTGAAAGTCTGTCGAGAACGGGCTACTAATATTCTCACGGTGACGGATATTGTCGATCGAGGTTTGGATGCGGCGGTAGATTTTGCCCTAGAACGAGCCTTGGATGGCACAGATTGCGTGTATATCAGCTTTGATATTGATTGCATTGATGCCGGATTTGTCCCCGGTACTGGCTGGCCGGAACCCGGTGGTTTATTGCCCAGGGAAGCTCTTTATCTCCTCGGTAAAATCATCCAAAAAGCTCCTGTTTGTGGTTTAGAAGTGGTGGAAGTTTCCCCTCCCTACGATGTGAGTGATATGACTTCTTTATTAGCAACTAGGGTAATTTGCGATGCTATGGCTCACCTTGTTCTATCGGGACAATTACCCAGAAAAACCATGCCAACTTATATTCATGCCGAGGGACAACCGGATCCCGAAGATAACTGGAGTTAGGAGGTTGATATCACGAGGAAAAAACTATGCACGAAACTGATATGACTAAGGCGTTAATTATGACTGTCAAAGATTGGTATTCCTCTCAAGAATCACAACCCCAAATTCAGAAAGTCCATTTAGTAGTAGGGAAGTTTACCTGTGTGGAACCAGCTAGTTTACAATTCACCTTTCGATCGCAGACTCAAAATACTTTTCTAGAAGGAGTAGAACTGGTAATTAAAGAAACTCCCCTCATTGCTTTTTGCCATACTTGCCAACAGGAATACCATCCAGAAATAGGTATTAGTTATGCTTGCCCAACTTGCAATAAACCTATGGAAGACATTCGATCGGGGCGGGAATTAAAGATCGATCGTCTAGAGTGTCAACAAATGGAAGTTGCATCAATTTAATGTAGGAAATCTAGCTAATAACGCAAATTATTTTAGAGCCAATCCACTTGTAAATAATCAGACTTTCTTTCATTTTCTTACCTTTTACTTTTTACCTTTTACCTTAAATTATCCCCTCCCACCGGAAGGCATTTTTACCCCATACCTCATCAATTGTCCAGCTTAATCCTCTTTAATTAACTCTCCTAAATTCTCCTAAATCCTATGCACCAAACCTTTGACGCTGCCCTAGAAATGAATCTGCTTCATGCCAATCAAGCCGGAGCTGACCACAACCGGAAGCATTTTGATCAGTGGGGAATTACCTGTTTGAACATCATGAGTAGTCCCGGTGCTGGTAAAACTGTTCTTCTGGAAAAAACCCTAGCTGCCCTCAGTAAACAGTTAAAAATTGCCGTCATTGAAGGGGATATGACCACCCAGTTAGATGCCGATCGATTACGCCAGTACGGAGTGCCAGTGATTGCCATTACCACCGGACGTTCCTGTCATTTAGATTCCCAAATGGTAGCCGGAGGCATTCATCAATTGGCTAAGGATTATCATCCCGAAGATTTTGATTTAGTCCTAGTAGAAAATGTGGGCAATCTTGTATGTCCTGCCGAATTTGAAGTAGGTGAACATGGCAAAGTTGCCCTTTTAAGTATTACGGAAGGAGAAGATAAACCCTTAAAGTATCCCATTATGTTTCAGGAGGCTGATTGTGTATTAATTACCAAAATGGATTTGGCTCCTTACCTAGAAATTGATGTCGATCGCATTATTAATAACATTAGGCAAATCAATCCCCACGCCGTGATTATTCCCATTTCTGGCAAATCTGGAACCGGGATGCTTACTTGGTTTGATTGGTTAAAACAACAGGTAGTAACTTCCCATAAAATCACTGAAACCTTAGGAGCCTATGCGACTACTTAATAGTTAACGAAAGATTAATTAGATGTTAATTCTCAATTCTCCAAAAGTTTTCTAGTCTAGCCTGTAATCAAACAACCAAAAATCGGAGATTAAGCTATGAAAATCAATCGTCTTTTATCGATATTTGCCATGTTTTGTTTGAGCTTAGTAATTGTAGTTGGCTGCAACCAAGCACCATCTAGTAATAGCTCTAATGGGACGGGAAGTAATGCTCCGGTGGTGAGTCCTGTTAGACAAGGTTTTAGTGCTTGGCCTGGTTGGTTTCCTTGGCAAGTAGCCTTGGAGCAAAAACTATTTGAGGCAAATAATGTCAAGGTTGAGTTGAAATGGTTTGATGGTTATCTGGATTCCATAAATGCCTTCGCTACGGGGCAGCTAGATGCCAATAGCCAGACCCTCAATGATACGATTAGCTCGATCGCCGCCGGAGCAGATCAAGTAGTTGTGTTAGTCAATGACAACTCCACTGGAAATGATCAAATTATTGTCAGAGAAGGGATTAGTACCGTTGCTGATCTAAAAGGAAAAACGGTAGCGATCGAAGCTGGAACCGTAGATCATTTTCTGCTGTTGTTAGGGCTGAAAAAAGCTGGATTAGCAGCTAGTGATGTGGAGATTAAACCCCTAGAAACGGGGGCGGCGGCAGCAGCTTTTGTGGCAGGACAAGTAGACGCTGTGGGTGTATTTGCTCCTTTCACAACTCAAGCCCTAAAGCGGACTGATAGCAAAGTTTTATTTACTTCTAAAGAGTTTCCGGGGGCAATTCCTGACCATTTAGTTGTTAGTCGTAAAATGGTAGAAGAGCGTCCCCAAGATGTTCAAGCCCTAGTTAATACTTGGTTTGCTACCCTAGATTTCACCAGCAAAAATAAAGGAGATGCAGTAAAAATTATGGCGAAACGGGCGGGAGTTTCTGAGGCTGAATATCAAGAATATGATGCGGGGACAACGATCTTTAATATTCAAGATAATCTCAAGGCTTTTACTACTGGAACTGATATGAATTCTCTTAGCTATGCTGCGGAAGAAATTAGTAAATTCTTGTTAGAAGCTGGATTAATTAAAGCTAAACCAGACCTAGGAAAAATGTTTGATGATCGCTTTGTTAAAGCCTATAAACCCAGCTAGAAAATATCAGTGAAATTAAGTATTTGTGGAACCAATTCTAGACATTTTTAACTATTTCGAGTAACTCAACCCCAATGACACCTATGTCTGATTTTACTTCTGAAAGTTCATCCCCACCTAGAATGCTTGCACCCTCAGTGTTTTGGAGAATTGCGGAAGATATTCCTAAGCCTTTGAGCCGGGTATTATCTTGTCTGTCGATCGCTCTCCCATTTTTCCTGTGGCTAATTATTGCCAGCACTGGAGTAGTTGATAAATTATTTTTGCCTAGTCCGGCGCAGGTTTTACAAGCTTTCTGGGATTTGTGGACAAAGGAAGATTTGGCAAAGGATATTGTTTTTAGTTTGTTTCGAGTCGGTTCCGGTTTTTTATTAGCAGCTAGTGTGTCTATTCCCCTAGGGATTTTGATGGGAACTTTTCCCAGTATTCGAGCCATGTTTGAGCCGTTAATTGGGTTAGTTCGTTATATGCCAGCCTCGGCTTTCATTCCTTTATTGATTCTCTATTTTGGGATTGGAGAACTGCCGAAGGTTTTATTGATTTTTATTGGGACTTTATTCTTTAATACCCTGATGGTCATGGATGCCGTGAAGTTTGTGCCGAAGGAATTAATTGAGACGACTTATACTCTGGGCGGCAGGAGATTACAGGTGTTACTTCAGGTAATTTCTCCCTTTATTTTGCCCAATATTATTGATGCAGCCCGGGTAAATATGGCGGCTTCTTGGAACTTAGTAATTGTCTCAGAATTGGTAGCAGCAACGGAGGGTTTGGGGCGAAGAATTACGGTGGCGCAACGCTTTCTAAAAACTGATCAGATTTTTGCCGGGGTGATCATGATTGGGTTAATTGGCTTGACGATCGATCTATTGTTTCGCCTGCTACAGCAAGTTAGTTGTAAATGGTCTATCAAGTAGTTAGCTAATGAAGCAATTACCATACTACTAATAATTTCAATTGATTTTAATAAAATTATAAAACCCCAAAAGCTAGGAGAATTTATGCACTTAACCATCTCAAATTTATCGAAGGAATTTTTCACAAAAAGAGGCAGACTCCTTGCCCTCCAAGATATTAATATGCACATTGGGGAGGGGGAATTTGTGACGGCAGTTGGGGCTTCTGGGTCGGGGAAATCTACTTTGCTGCGGATTGTAGCGGGTTTGGATGCGCCGAGCTTGGGGGAAGTGTGTGTGGATGGTGTGCCAGTGATTGGGCCAGGGGCCGATCGAGGTTTGGTTTTTCAGCGTTATAGTCTTTATCCTTGGCTGAATGTGGCTGATAATGTGGGATTTGGCTTGAAGTTGCAGGGAGTTGCTAAAAAAATCCGCCAAGAAACCGTGAGTTACTATCTAGAGGTTGTGGGTTTAACGAATTTTGCCCAAGCTTTGCCCCAAGAACTATCAGGAGGGATGAGACAACGGGTAGCGATCGCCAGAGCCTTGGCTTCTAAGCCGAAAATTCTCCTATTAGATGAACCCTTTGGGGCGCTAGATGTACAAATTCGGGAAGTGATGCAGCAGTTTCTTCTGGAAGTTTGGCAGCGGACGCAGACAACGATTTTGTTAATTACCCACGATGTGGAGGAGGCAGTATTTCTCTCGCAACGCATCTATGTTTTGAGTTCCCATCCCGGCACTATCAAGCAGGAACTAATGATTAACTTGGGGAGCGATCGAACCCTAGAGACTAAGCGGCATCATGATTTCCAAAACTATCGAGATCAAGTGATGGAGCAGTTACGCCACCAACCAGAAGAAATGCTAGTAGCCTAATTTTTGTAACCCTTTAACCTTCCCAGCCACTGTTATGAGTTAGGGAATTTGTTGGAGATATTGTCGATAGCCGATCGCCTCTAGGTTTTGTTGCTTCTCTGCTACCATTTGCTTGAGATTATTGCGGTATTGTTGAATTTTGGTCTGGAGTTCTGGATCGTGAGTTGCCAAAATTTGTAGAGCTAATAAACCCGCATTGGTAGCATTGCCGATCGCCACCGTCGCTACAGGGATCCCGGCGGGCATCTGAACGATCGAGTACAAAGAATCTAAGCCTTGTAAATGCCGACTTGCCACAGGAACCCCAATCACAGGCAAAGGAGTCAAGGCTGCCACCATCCCCGGTAGATGGGCTGCGCCACCTGCCCCAGCAATAATCACTTTAATTCCCTTCAAGTGGGCATTCTGGGCAAAATCTACCATAACTTCGGGAGTCCGGTGGGCAGAAATAATGGCAACTTCTGGAATTACCCCAAATTCTTCACAAATAGCGATCGCCCCCGCCATGGTGGGTAAATCGGAATCACTGCCCATAATCACACTAATCAACGCCTGTACCTCACCACTCATTAAATTACACCCTTCCTGGTTCAAGTTAAATTTCAAAGTTTGACCGCAACTTGTTTAATAACATTTATCTGATCACAACTCATCGCAACCCTAAATTGCAAAATTACCATACAAAACCCGTAGCCCCCAAAATATCAATAGACAAATCCCGGCGATCCAATCACCCCGGCGGAGCTTCAGTTGATGCCACTGCATCTGGTGTTGGTCTGGGCTAGTGAAACCCCGGACAGTCATGGCACTGGCAATCTGGGCCGATCGCATCAATAGATTTTCTAGCAATCTTTCTGCCACCAATAGCCAAATTTGCAAACTCTTTTTCACCCCCAACTTTTTCCAATTAATCGCCCTGGTAGTGACCGATCGCACCAGATTCTGGACTTCTTCCAAGACTAGGGGAATAAACCGCAGGGATAAGGTTAAAGTCAGGGCAATTTCTGTCACCGGTAAATGGAGGCGGCGCAAAGGCTTCAACAGAGCTTCAATTCCGGCAGTAATTTCCTCTGGAGCCGTAGTTAACAAAAATAAATTGGTACTATAGACCACGGTAAAAAATAAAGTGCTGACCCGGATGGCTAAGTCTAGAGAGCGGCGAGTGACAGTTAAGACTCCGACCTTCGTGATGATGTAGCTGTAGGCGGTGGGCTGGGGCAGGACTATTTGCGACTCTGGCAGCCGGGGCTGATGGCTGACGGCTAAACCATCGGCGGAGATACTGACCAATAAAAAAGCAAAGCAGGAAATTAGCAACAACCATCCCATCTGTTGTTTCCAAACTCGGAGGGGAATTTGAGCAGTAATGGTGATCAAAATAAGAAATGCAACCAGACCTAAGCGCCAGATGGGGTCAGCGAGGATCGGGGCTGCCAAAAAACTCATCAACCAAATTAACTTAACGCGGGAATCTATATGGTGGAGCCAAGTTAGAGGCTGTTCTAGATAAAGTCCGAGGGGGAGCGATCGCAGTAAATCCATAAGCCATGAGCGAATTAAAAAGCGGGTGATGGGACTCGAACCCACGACATTCTGCTTGGGAAGCAGACATTCTACCACTGAATTACACCCGCTTGACCCCTTTCAGGAATGGAGCTATGCGGATTCGAACCGCAGACCCCTTCAATGCCATTGAAGTGCTCTACCAACTGAGCTATAACCCCTTGTGCGTATTCTAGTATAGTTTATCGACCAGCCCTAAGTCAAGATAAATCAAAAAATCTTTTAAATAATCTAAAGCAGCATTAATCAGGCAACACTACTGATGTAGCCCATATAATTATTCATAATAAAATAGACTATCAGCATGGCGACGGCTGACATAGCAACTAGAACTCCCGCCAGCATCAGAGAAAATTCCTGTTTGGAGATGGCTTCTTGCATGAGATGTAGAGACCATGCGACAAGAGCCAAAACAAAGATGAGAATCGTAATCAACATATTTTACAATTTGTTACATTTCATCTATTGTAACAGTCTATTTTCTCTGTGCATCACCAAAGTTCAAACGTTGGGTATTTTTTTCATGAATTTAGCCTCCTTGATTAGGCTTCATCGTAGGCTTCTAAGTCTAGCAAGTACAAATAGGGTTCAATTAGTTCTGGACGCTGGAAGGCGATCGATCGCATTAAGTGCCAATCTTGCAACCCTTCAAAAGCATCGGTATAATCATCTGCTTCTAAGCGTGCAGCTAAATTTGCCATTTCTTCGATCGTTACACTGGAAATATCTTTAGTAGAAAAAGTTGCAGTTGCCATAGCCCTACCCTCCTGAGTCACGAATATTAGCGGGATTTATCTGAACCCAATAACATCTTACCGCTAATTTTGGGTATTCATGATTACGAAATTATGCATTAATTCTAAACTTGGTGTATTAATTTCATGCCCCATAGGAAACTCATGATAATCAACCTCTAAGCCCCAGCTATTTAAGGTATCTCTAGTTTCGTGGGCAGCGGTCAGGGGAACGACAGCATCTTGTTGCCCGTGGACTAGGAGAACTGGGGGAAAACTGGGTCGATCTGGTCGGGGTTGGGGATGTAAATAGCCACTGAGAACTACCAAACCCGCCAGAGGTAAGTTTAACCCCACTTCGAGGGTCATAAATCCCCCCTGGGAGAAACCACCAAGAATAGTTTTTTCGAGGGGAATACCTGTAGTTTCAGCTAAAGATCGGAGCCAATCTAGGAGTAGTTGTCGACTATCAGCGAGTTCTGATGGGTTTGGTTGTTCAAGGTTGTACCACATGCGTCCAGCTCCACCGTAGGGATAGGCATAGGGCGCATCGGCAAACAAAAAATAATAGTCGGGTAAGTTAAGAAATTTTGCCATACCTGCGAGATCGTGACAGTTGGCTCCGTAGCCGTGGAGGACGACGACCAATCCGGCGGCGGGTTTTCTCGAAGCTGGGGGGAAAGCGATCGACTCTAATGTCATAGTAAATTACCGTAGAAGATGATTCCAAATCTAGTTTATGTACAGTCTCTATTTCTGAGTCTGCACAGGTGGTCACTGAGTCTTGCCGAAGTAAGGTCAAATTTAGTCAAATTTAACTGTGTCTTTCGAGGGCTAACTGGACTAGTCGATCGACCAGTTCGGCAAAGGAAACTCCCGTGGCTGCCCAGAGTTGGGGATACATACTAGTGGCGGTGAAACCCGGCATGGTATTGATTTCATTAATTAACACTTCCCCCGTAGATTCCACATAGAAAAAATCTACCCGTGCTAACCCGGCACAATCGATTACCTGAAAGGCGGCGATCGCCATCTCTTGAATTTTTGCCGTCACCTCTGGGGGCAGCTGGGCGGGAATTTCTAATCCTGCCAAACCTTCAGTATATTTAGTCTCGTAATCATAGAAATCACTGGTAAAGGTAATTTCCCCCACCACAGAAGCTTGGGGATCATCATTGCCCAACACCGCACATTCTACTTCCCGTGCTGTCACGCCCGCTTCCACAATAATCCGTCGATCGTAACTAGCAGCGCTATCCAGGGCAGCTTCCAATTCCTGCCGAGTACGGACTTTGCTAATGCCCACGGAGGAACCTAGATTTGCTGGTTTTACAAAGCAGGGATAGCCGAGTTTAGCTTCGATATCATCGCAGAGCTTCGGGAAAACGCAGGGGTTGGAATAGATTTGCGATCGATTCACCGCCACATACTGCACTTGAGGTAATCCCCCTTGGGCAAACAGCATTTTCATGGCAATCTTATCCATGCCCACCGCCGAGCCAAGGACTCCCGAACCGACAAAAGGTACTTGCAATAATTTCAATAATCCTTGCACTGTGCCATCTTCGCCATTAGGCCCGTGGAGGATGGGGAACCACACATCAATTTTGGCAGAATCCAAGGCTTCAAATTTATCTAAAGCAGTATCTAAGTTGCTATCAGCTTGGGTGAGAGCCGTTGCTTGGGTCAAAATTCCTAGGGGAGCCGCCGATCGTGCAGATTCTTCCCCTGATAGCTGGAGAGCTTGCCCAGAACTTAAGACCTGTTGAGCCAAATTACCCGCCTGCCATTGCCCATCTTTCTGGATATAAAAAGGTTGTAATTCGTACTTAGAGCTATTTTCGCCTAAACTCAGAGCCTGAGCGATCGCCCGTGCGGAACTAATAGACACCTCATGCTCACCCGAATAACCCCCAAACAATAAACCAACTCGAACCTTAGTCATGCGATCGCTCCCTACACTTTTTCTGGAAATATCCTTAAAATACTAGGGCATAGTTGCCAAATCCTGAACAAAATCATGTCATCTCTCCCCGAACTTCCCCAAAAATTATCCATCTCGCCCCTAATTCGTCTCACCCTCCTTCTGCTCTACATCGCCCTAATCATTCCCCTACCCTTCTTGGCGGCTGCCACCCATGCCCCCATTTCCCCTGAATTACTGTGGATTGGCTCCGTTCTGGGATTGGTACTGGTCTACGCTGCCCTCAGTGAAAAGGTGATCTTAGATGAGGAAAAAATTCAAGTCACCTATCCCCAGTGGATTGGTTGGCTATTTCGCCGGGGCTGGCAGTTACCTTGGACAGAAATCAAGGATATCAAAATGCGAACCACAGGGCAGGGTGGGATAGTCTACTATTTCACTAGTAAATCTTCACCCCAAGCCTACCTATTACCCATGCGAGTGGTGGGTTTTACCAAGTTAGTTAACATAATTCAAGCCAAAACCGGGATTAATACCCAAGATTTGCGCCCCCTTGCTCAACCGTGGATGTACATCATTCTTTTAGGGTTTAGTTTGTTGTTATTGCTGATGGATGGTTGGACGATCGCCACCGCTCTATCCATGCAGTTACAAAATTAGCCTATCTCAGTCCAATGTGTAATAATTCAAGCAGTTAGTTTAATCTGGCATATTCTAATTTTTCATGGAATTTGAGTGGGACGAAGGAAAAAATCTCGAAAATATTCGTAAGCATGAGATTGATTTTGCTGATGTTCCGGCAATGTTTAATGGAGAAATGTTGATTGAGCTAGATAATCGTTTTGACTACGGCGAAGATCGCTGGTGCGGAATCGGTTTTCTCGGTTTTGGCATAGCGATCGTAATCTGGACAGAACGTAGACAAAATGTAATCCGAATTATTTCCGCACGAAGAGCTAATCGTCATGAGCAGAAACGATTTGAACAGTACCTCTCGTACTAACTGGGCAGCTTTAGAGTCAAAATCTGAGGAGAATATTGACTATTCAGATATTCCACCGTTGACAGACGAATTTTTTGAAACCGCCGTTTTACGCATTCCCCCAGAGCAAGCCCATAACCTAGTGCAGCTTGATCCAGAGGTAAAGCAGTGGTTTCAGGCTCAAGGGGAGCAGTATCAAACCCTGATTAACAATGTTTTACGCCAATATATAGAAACTAACAAAGCTGCCCGATAATTTCGGCAAAGCCTACCTAGAAATTTCTGGTTTACCCCACTTACCACAGCTTTTTGGCTTGGCATAATCAAAGCATGGTAAATAAATCAGGTTGAATCCAACTTACCCAGACCAAATTCCTAGACCAAAATTCAACGGAGGTAGAACTATGAATATTATTCGTTTTCAGCCCATCTTCTCGGAAATGGAAACTCTCCGCAGACAAGTAGACCAAATTTTTGATGACTTGGTGACAAATTCCCATAACGGCAACCAGCGAGATAGTCTTGGTTACTGGAAACCAGCGATCGAACTCCAAGACCACGGCAACCAATATCTGCTCCGGGCAATCCTTCCCGGCATTGATGGTCAAGATTTAGATATTCAAGTTACCAAAGATGCAGTGGTGATTTCTGGGGAAATTCGCTCCAGCCAATCTGTAAGCCCAGAAGCAGGTGAATCCACAGAATCCGAGCAGTCCCGCAAATACATCCACTCTGAGTTTAACTATGGTAAATTCCAACGGGTAATTCCTTTACCTAGCAGCGTCGTCAACGACCAAGTGGGAGCCAAATTTGAGCAAGGTATTCTCACCCTGACTCTACCCAAGCAAGAAGCCCAGCAGGTAGTCAAAATTAAACTAGGGGCGCAGGATGTCGCCAATCTTCCCGCCGTGGAAGCAGAACAAAACTAGATCAAAATGGGTTGCTGGTTCATTAACAATCTTAATTAGCAATCTTTAACTAACTAATTAACAACCTTAGGGGAGCTATGCAAACTGGCTCCCATTCCTACTGCCCCCCAAACCATTGCAAAGCCATGACTCCAGTAGGC
Organism: Microcoleus sp. GA_180221_E-2-1-MAG-45_12; assembly: GCA_020692245.1. GTDB lineage: Bacteria > Cyanobacteriota > Cyanobacteriia > Cyanobacteriales > JAAUUE01 > JAAUUE01. Next base: position 39,650 of record JAIMKT010000009.1, on the reverse strand, counting down.
GAGTAATCCCTGATTGACTGATATAGCAGATAGCTGCCCGATACCGTAGGCTAATTGTTGGACAAACCACCAGAAGCCAAAAAATAGGGCTGGTAGTTCTAGGGGAATAAAAATAAAACCCAAAGGCAGGATAGTGTGAATTTTCGCCCGGGGAAAGGCTACTAGGTAGGCGCCGATGATGGCAGCGATCGAGCCATTGGTTCCCACTAAGGGAGTCTCTAATTGAGGATCGATCAGCACCTGTCCTAGTCCGGTTAATATCCCCATGCCCACAAAAAACAGGAGAAACTTGCCGCTTCCCCAATAGGCTTCTAGGCGCCGTCCAAACACCCACAAAAAAATTCCATTGCCGAGGATTTGGGCAAAACTGCTATGGAGGAGCATTCCTGTAACTAAGGAACTAGCTACCAGGAGCCAAGCAACCCAGGCAGCCGGATTGTTTCCATCTACAACTTGACTCGTCACCACCGCTAACCGACTAGGAATTAGACCCCGCCCCAGCAAGATAGGCTCTAGTTGCTCGATCGCACTCAGATGGACTTGCCAAGCAAATAATCCGATGATCAAACCTAGTAAACCGTAAGTTACCAAGGGACGGGGCGGGGGCGGGAGATTGTCAGTGAGGGGAATCATGGGACAAAGCTCCTCTGGATACTAATTAGGACATCACCCTAAAGATTAATTTCAGGATTAATTTCTAGGAACTAATTCCAGCAATTACTTTTGGATCACCGCTAGAGTTGCCCCTTGGTAGTAATGATTGAGAATCTGTTGGTAGTTGGTTCCTTGGGAAGCCAGCTTAAAAGCGCCCCATTGGCTCATCCCAATACCGTGACCGAAGCCCTTCCCTTGGAGTTGGAAACCACCATCAGCAGTCCGCACAGGTGTGAGTAACAAACTCTTCAGGTTCAAAGCTCGGCGGAAGGCTTCTCCCTCCATATTTCGAGTTCCCTGAGTCCCCCGGATCTGCACAGCTTCAATTCTGCCATTGCGGGTGGTTTTGGTGGGGATGATTTCCGTTACCTGTCCAACACCGCTTAGTTTGTTGCTGAGGTCGCTACGGGAAAAGGATTCCGTCCATTGATAACTGGGGGTTCCTTGATCAAAATCTGGCACACCCCGGAGGTAAGGCAACGGCTCCATCCACACATCTTCAACGTTTTCTGTATGTCCCCCCGAAGAAGCATGGTAAACCGCCAAAATCAACTCTCCATTGTGAGTTAATACCTGCCCAGCAGTGGCAGTGACGGCGGCTTGAGTGGTATTGGTTTCAGAGTTTAAGCCTTTATAAACCTGATGCATGGTGGTATTGCCCAGATCGTAGAGGGTAGTTGCTGATTTCGATCGCTCCCGGAGGGCGTAGGTACGGGCGGCTACTGCTTGAGCTTTGAGGGATTCTAGGGGCCAGCTAGGGATCATCTCTGCACCCACAACACTGGCGAGATACTGCTCCATATCCACATGGTTAACAGCAACTAACCCATCTCCAGTGGCGACAACTTGCGTTCTGCCCCGATACCAGCGATCGTCAATCCACACATAGCCATCAGCACTAGGTTCAATCCACAAGGCTCCAGACTGCCAATTGCCAAGAGCCACATTTCCGCCCCTAGGTACGGCACTAAAAGAATTCATGGCAGCAATTTTGCCTACTTCTTCCCCCGCATCATTGCGGACGATCGCCTCAGTAGAGCTACCTAGTTGGACTTGACGAACTCCCCGCTCCACTGCCACCCGCAATTCCAAGGCAGCAGCAGGGGCAACGAAAGCCACCCAAACAATGAGAGATAACCACCAATGACGGCGACCTAGTTTACCCAGCTTAGTTAGGTGTTGGAGCCAAGGTAAAAATGAAGTTGATAAGGAGTTAGATACCATTGTTGTTTCTATGTTGTCTTTTGTGTGATCTGTATTTATAGGGAATAATGGGTTTAGTTGTACCACATTATTTCTGTTGTTAGGCAAATATTGGGTAAATACTTGAGCAACATCGTTTAATATTACCCAAGTTTTAAATATTGTTCAGAATCTTTCGATCGTCACAACAATCATCCCTGAGAAGGATTAGTTAAGAATTAAGTTCCCCAAAACAGATTGCCAGATATCGTTTCCCCGTCTAGTCCATGGTTAGCAGTAATTACAGTGAATAACTCAAGAAAAGCCCCTTAGCTGAGTTGCTTACCCTTAAAATTGTTTTTAGAATTATTGATAGAAAATCTAAATCCCTAATTAAACCCTTGAATAGCCAACTAGATAACCAATCAGACCTTGACCGAGAAGATTTGCCAATAATTGCCACCGATGAATTTTTGCCGCCGATCAGTCGTTGGCTGACTTGGGGGGGATTGGTGATCGCTGGAAGTTTTGGGGTGGCTATCGCCCTCTCTGGGGTTACGCCCTACAATGTCACTCTCCGGGCTGGGGGGACGGTGCGACCCTTGGGGGAAACTAGGATTGTGCAAACAGCGATCGAAGGGGTAGTGGAAAGGCTAGAAGTGGAAGTTAACCAAGAAGTGAACCAAGGGGATGTGATTGCGACCCTCAGCGATACTCGACTACAAATTCAAAAAAGTCAACTCCAGAACAGCATCCAACAAAATCAAACCCAGATCACCCAAATTCAATCCCAGATTAGTTTTACTGATAGTCAAATTTTGGCTGAAGCTAACCAAACCGGGCGGGCGATGACGGCGGCGGGGGCAGACCTCGATCGCAACCAACGGGAACTGACGGAACGGGGAGCCATTACTAGTGCTGAACTCCGGGAGGCGGAGGCAAGTTATCAGATCGCCCTCCAACAACAGGAAAACCTCCGGCAGGCAGTGGCGGCGGGGGCGGTGTCCCAGAGTCAGTTTGATGAGCGAGTCTTGGCAGTGCAGGCAGCGCTGGGCAGACTAGAAAAGGCAAGGGCAGCAGCAAATCCCACCGATGCTAATGTCACCATTGCTAGTGAACAGATTGCCAGAGAGCAGGCTAGGGGAGAAGCCACGATCGCCACCCTAAACCGGGAAAAACAAGCCCTGTTGCAACGCCAGTCAGAAATTCAAAACCAAATTAACCGAGATACCAAAGATTTACAGCAGATTGAAGTAGAACTGCAAAAAACAACCATTCGATCGCCTGTGGCTGGGACAATTTTGGAGTTAAATCTCCGCAACCCCGGTCAGACAATTAATCCCAATAACCCGATCGCCCGCATCGCTCCCAAGGATGCCAATTTAGTCATCAAAGCCAGAGTTAGCTCCCAAGATATTGGTCGGGTGGAAGTGGGACAAAAGGTAAATATGCGAGTTTCAGCTTTTCCTTACCCAGATTACGGGACAATTAATGGTCGAGTGGAGTCGATCGCTGCGGATATTACCAATCCAGCCAATGCCCCCAGCCCGGAAGCCGCCCAGCCCTTTTTTGAAGTGACGATTATTCCCGATCAGCTCTTCCTCAAAGATAATCCCCGCAATGCCCTAGATTCTGGGATGGATATCACGGCGGATATTGTCGTCAGAGAAGATACAGTGCTACAGTTTGTCCTGAGAAAAGCTCGAATTTTAACTGATTTCTAGAGATTTTACTTCCTTGGGAAATTCTTCGATCTGCAAAGCTAGAAACTAGTAGCATTTAGGGTTTTCATGACTATATCGATAAATTTTTCACCCCAAATACCTGAAAGCACACCACAGAGGAGAATTAATCCTGAAGCAACCCCTACCTGCACTGAATTGAAATCAGATACTCCAGAAGAAGCGAAAATAATTACTAAGAAAACCCCTAGGGCAGTGCCTCCTAAGCCTCGGTAGATAGTCTTCATCACTTGTTGAGAATCTTGCTTTTGCGTTTCCATCCAAACTTCCCTCAAGATATTTGATAAGCCCTCTACATTGTAATATTTGGGAAGGTTATCCAACAAAAATTCCCCGCCATATACCTATTTCCTCACCATGACTCTAAAACTATATTTCCTTCGTCACGGACAAACTCCCTTCAGTCAAGAAAATAAATTTTGTGGTAGCCTCGATGCCGACCTGACGATCGAAGGAGAAAAGATGGCTGCTGCCTTTGCAGAAACCTATAAAGACTATCCTTGGCAAGCAGTTTTTGTCAGCCCCAGAAAACGCACGATCGCCACGGCTCGTCCCCTCTGTGAGCAAACTGGACTGGAAATGCAAATCCGGGATGGCTTACAGGAAATCCATTACGGAGCTTGGGAAGGAAAAACTACCGCCGAGATTGATACCGAGTTTCATGATGATTATCTCAAGTGGTCAGCGGATCCGGCTTGGTATGCACCGACGGGCGGGGAATTAGCAGTGGCGATCGCCTATCGAGCTTTGCAAGTCATTGATGAAATCAAGCATAAATATCCCACGGGCAAGGTTTTAATTGTTTCCCACAAAGCCACCATTCGGATTTTGCTCTGTAGCTTACTGGGAATTGATGTGGGCAGATTCCGCTACCGTTTAGGCTGTCCGGTGTCCTCCGTGAGCGTGGTGGAGTTTGGCATTCATGGGCCTTTATTAGAAATGCTGGGCGATCGCACCCACCTCACCCCAGAACTCCGAGCCTTACCCGGAACCTAGCCAGTATTTATACCAATCTATATCAAATCTGGTTATCAAAAAGTATCCTCAAATATCCCCAGAAATTGCGATAGGATCTCAAAAAACTATTTCAAAGTTTATTTTCAGTTATTGAAATCTATCTAAATTATCTAAACCTTAAAATTATGGCTTCTGGAGATTTATCAGAAAAACTATCTTTATCAGTATCGGGGGAAATCCCGAAATTAAAAATTTGGACGATCGCTCGTATTGGTTTATTCCAAATGGGCTTGGGGATGATGGCAATTCTCACCTTGGGGATTTTAAACCGGGTGATGATCAGTGAATTGGGGATTCCGGCAACCATTGCGGCGGGGGCGATCGCCATGCATCAGTTTGTGGCTCCGGCGCGGGTCTGGTTTGGGCAGATGTCGGATAGCAGACCCATTGGCGGCAAACATCGGACTAACTACGTGCGCTTGGGGGCGATCGGCTTCACGGTGGTGGTATTTTTGGCGGTGCAAGTTATGTGGCGGTTAGGGGCGTTGATCCAAACTAATGGCGGCTGGCTGTGGAATCAGGAAACCTTGCTCTGGACGGCTTTGCTAGCGTTGATGTTTGTCATCTATGGCATTACCCTGAGCGCTAGTTCTACTCCCTTTGCAGCGCTGTTGGTAGATATTTCTGAAGAACATAATCGATCGCAGGTGGTGGGAATTGTCTGGTCGATGTTGATGGTGGGGATTGTGATTGGGGGCATTGTCGGTGGGATTTTGCTGAGAAGTATTGCGGATCCAGCGATCGTCACGGGGGGCAATATTGGCTTTGCCTTGATCACCGGGCAGGAAATTCTCCCCTCCAGCTTAGAAACCCTACAAGCACCCATTAACCGTTTATTTATTATTCTGCCCCTGATTGTCTTTGGTCTGGCTCTGGTAGCCACTTGGGGCGTTGAAGATAAATATTCCCGCTACACCAGCCGCTCTACTAGTGCCTCTAGGGAAGATAGCATTACCTTGGGCAGGGCGATCAAGATTCTCACCGCTAGTCGACAAACCGGGATTTTCTTTACTTTCCTGTTGATCATGACCTTGAGTTTGTTTATGCAGGAAGCGGTGCTAGAACCCTACGGCGGGGAGGTTTTTCAGATGCCGATCGCCGCCACTACCCAACTGAATGCTTTTTGGGGGATGGGGACACTGATCGGGGTCAGCACTACGGGATTTTTGATCGTGCCTCGGTTAGGAAAACAAAAAACAGCAAAATTAGGCTGTCTCTTGGTGGCGGTTAGTTTTGTGTTGATCATCACCGCCGGATTTTTTCAATCAGCCAGCCTCCTCCAAGGAGTCGTATTTCTCTTTGGTTTAGCGGCGGGGATCACCACCACCGGGGCAATTTCCCTCATGCTAGACCTGACGGCAGCAGCCACGGCGGGGACTTTTATCGGTGCTTGGGGACTAGCGCAGGCGATGGCTAGGGCTTTGGCAACTATTAGCGGTGGGTTTGTCTTGGATGTGGGGCGGTTCCTGTTTTCTAGTCCAGTGCTTGCCTACGGTTTGGTCTTCGCTCTGCAAGCGGTGGGGATGATTGTGGCGATCGCGCTCCTCGATCGAGTCAACGTCAAGGAGTTTCAAGACAACACCGAGCAAGCCATGACCACGATTTTACAAGAAAGTTTAGATTAATGCTGGATTCAGGGCTGAAATTGCCTGATTAGTAGATTAGGTCACAGATCAAGGCAGAATCTGCAAGAAATGTAGTTACAATAGTTAACAATTAGATTATTTACATTTCTTAACATGACCTCAGCCCTTAACCCCATCCCCACAGTTCCCGGTACTTACTGGCAGTGGCAATCCCATTCCATCTACTACGTCACAGCGGGACAGGCAACTAATCAACCGCCCCTGTTGCTGATTCATGGGTTTGGGGCTTCTACGGATCATTGGCGGAAAAATATTGCTGAACTTAGCCAAGATTTTCAGGTGTGGGCGATCGATCTCTTGGGGTTTGGTCGATCGGCGAAACCAGAGATTACCTACGGAGCGGATCTGTGGCGGGATCAGATTGCGGATTTTATCCAAGAGGTGATTAAACAACCCGTGGTGATCGCCGGAAATTCCCTTGGTGGTTACACAGCTTTGAGTGTGGCTGCCCAGCGTCCCGAAACTGCCAAAGGGGTAATTCTCCTCAACAGTGCAGGTTCCTTCACGGAGCTTAATCAGCCCCCCCCACCCAATCCAGTGGCAAAAATTATTAATCAAGGACTGCGATCGCTCCTGTTGCAACCCTGGGCAAGTTTCCTGTTATTCCAGTATGTCCGCCAAAAATCTATGATTCGGAAAACCCTAGAAAAGGTTTATTTAGATCATTCCGCTATTACCGAGCAACTTGTAGAAGATATTTATCGTCCTTCCTGCGATGTCGGAGCGGCGCAAGTTTTTGGGGCGGTGTTCAAAAATCCCCAAGGCGAGAAGCTCGATACTCTACTGACTCAACTCCAGCATCCTTTGCTACTACTCTGGGGTGAGGCAGACCCGTGGATGCGATCGAGGGAACGGGGCGAAAAATTCCGGCAATATTACCCAAATCTCACGGAGTATTATCTCCAAGCTGGTCACTGCCCTCACGACGAAATTCCCACCCAAGTTAACGGCTTAATTCGAGATTGGCTCAGAAATCTTTGAATATCAAAACTTACACAACCTCGTGGACTATTGTGGCGATCGAAAAATCTAAATTAAAAATTCTATAAATCTGGTAAAAACTTTCAATCTGCAAGCATATTTTACCAAAAAATTGGGTATAAAGCCCCGTCACTTCAGGACGGCTTCTAATTTTATTTTTTTAGATTTATTCTAGATTGCCAGTAAAATAAACTCATGAAAACCCTGAAGTTCAAGCTTTATCAACACAAGCGGAATAGACATCTCAAGCAAACCATCAACGCTGCCGGAATTATCTATAACCATTGTATTGCCCTCCATAAACGGTACTACCGAATGTGGGGGAAACACTTGAACTGTAGCAAACTTCAGGCACATATAGCCAAACTCAGAAAACGAAATCCTTTCTGGCAGTCAGTCGGTTCTCAAGCTGTACAAGATATCTGTCAACGCATTGAAAAAGGATACCAGCTATTCTTTCAACAACACAAAAAAGGAGCTAAACCACCTAATTTCAAGAAAGTCAAGAAATATAAATCTTTCACTCTCAAACAAGCAGGATACAAATTTTTAGGGGGTAACAGAGTCAGAATTGGCAATCTGGTCTATCAATACTGGAACTCCAGAAAAATAGTAGGAAATGTCAAGACTCTTACAATCAAGAGAACTCCTTTAGGCGAGTTATTCATGTTTGTAGTAGTTGATGACAGTGGGAATGAACCAATTATTAAATCCGAGATGAGTAGAATCGCTGGGTTTGACTTTGGCTTAAAAACCTTCCTGACTTGCTCTGACGGTTCAAGGATTGAATCCCCAGAATTTCTAAAACAGGCGATGAAAGCTATCAAACAAGCTAGTAGTCAACATTCTCATAAAGTTAAAGGTTCACATAATCGAGAGAAAGCTAGAAAGAACTTAGTCCGTAAATATGAAGATGTCCTTCATTGTCGTCATGACTGGTTTTGGAAACTAGCTCATGAACTAACGGATAGATTTGATATTCTCTGTTTTGAGACTTTAAGTTTAAAGGGAATGCAGAGATTATGGGGAAGAAAAATCTCAGATTTAGCCTTTGGGGAATTTATCCAGATTCTAGAATGGGTGGCGACTAAGAAAGGAAAAATGGTGGTATTTATTGATAGATGGTATCCCAGTTCTAAAACCTGCTCTAGTTGTGGTCATGTTTTAGAAAATCTAGATTTATCTATCAGAGAGTGGCGTTGTCCATCCTGTCAGTCTGTGAATGGGCGAGATGAAAATGCCGCTAGAAATATTTGTGCAGTTGGGGCATCAACTGTTAAGTTAGGCGATGTTAGACAGGGTTTCCCTGCGATCGCTGTTTGAGCTTAGAATCCCTGTGCCTTTAGGTCGGGGAGTATGTCAACACTGAATCTCTAAATAAATTAATATCTTTCTGTAAAATTTTGGTCAAGAAAACTTCTGGAAAATAATTATCTAAAAAAACACTGATCATGTAAATAAATGCTGAGATTTGGTTGGACAGCACAGCTTTTTAGTTACAGTATAAATATGCCGACAGTAGCCACAGATGTCTTGAAAATGGTTGTTTTGCATAGTCTCTCTGATAAGCATTTCCTTGTATAGACTGATGATGAACTAACAATAAACTAGTTAAAGATATTACAGATTACTGTCAGAAAATAATTAAAAAACTAAAGAAAATTAATCCAGCTTTGGGAGGTCAATTTTATGGTTGCTACTATGGAAAAAATTCTGGTAAAACCCTCTAAAGATCAATCTCTAGTTTTGTGGTTTGAAGAAGTGGGGATCGTTGATGTGCCCTTAGTCGGCGGGAAGAATGCTTCCTTGGGAGAAATGATTCAACAGCTAACCCCCAAAGGAGTCAATGTACCGAGGGGATTTGCCACCACTGCCTATGCCTATCGCTACTTTATTCGGGCAGCAGGGATCGAACAAAAACTCCGGGAAATCTTTGCTGATTTGGATGTTAATGATATTCCAAACCTCCGCCAAACTGCCCAACTAGCCCGGCAATTAGTATTAGATACTCCTTTCCCCGCCGACCTGCAATTAGCTATTACCGAAGCCTACCGACAGCTCTGCGCTACCTATGGTCAAAATACCGACTGTGCAGTGCGCTCTTCAGCAACGGCGGAAGACTTGCCCGATGCGAGTTTTGCGGGACAACAGGAAAGCTATCTGAATATTCAAGGTATAAACAGTGTTCTCCAAGCCTGTCATCGTTGTTTTGCTTCGATTTTTACCGATCGAGCCATTTCCTATCGCCAAGCCAGAGGTTTTGATCACTTCCAAGTCGCCCTCTCCGTTGGGGTACAAAAAATGGTGCGGTCTGACCTTGCCTCCTCTGGGGTTATGTTCTCGATCGACCCAGAAACTGGATTTAAGAATGCTGTAGTTGTCACTGCTGCCTATGGTTTAGGAGAAAATATTGTCCAAGGAGCAGTGAATCCCGATGAATACCTAGTATTTAAGCCTACCTTGAAGACCGGATTTAAGCCAATTCTCGAAAAACGAGTCGGCACCAAAGCTCTGCGGATGGTCTACGACATGGGCGGTTCCAAACGAGTCCGCAATCAACAGGTTCTTCCCCAAGAACAAAAACTTTTCTGTTTGCAAGATGAAGAAATTCTCCAACTAGCGCGGTGGGCGATGGTAATTGAAGACCACTACAGTGCTGCTAGGGGCATGTATACTCCCATGGACATTGAATGGGCAAAGGATGGAGTCACTAACGAATTGTTTATTGTCCAAGCCCGTCCAGAAACTGTGCAATCCCAAAAAGCCAGTAATATCCTGGAAAACTATGAACTCCTAGAAACTGCCCCGGTAATTATTCAAGGGCGGAGTGTGGGGGAAGCGATCGGCCAAGGGAAAGCCAGAGTGATCCTCGATGTCAGCAAAATTGACCTCTTCCAAGCTGGGGAAGTCCTAGTTACTAACAAGACCGATCCCGACTGGGAACCGATCATGAAAAAGGCTAGTGCCATTATCACTAACCAAGGGGGCAGAACCTGTCATGCGGCGATCATTGCTAGAGAAATGGGAATCCCGGCGATCGTTGGTTGTGGTCATGCCACAGAAGCGATCACTACGGGGCAAGAAATCACCGTTTCCTGTGCCGAGGGTGAAGCAGGGAATGTCTATGCAGGCTTGCTGAAATTTGCCATCCGCCAGACTCAACTAGATGATCTGCCCAAAACTCGAACCCAAATCCTCATGAATGTGGGCAACCCCGAAAAAGCCTTTAGTCGAGCCAATACTCCCTGTGATGGTGTGGGTCTAGCGAGGTTAGAGTTTATCATTGCCAACCATATCAAGGCGCACCCCTTGGCTCTGCTCCACTACGATCGCCTCGAAGACGAAACCGTGAAAAAGGAAATTGCCGAACTCACTGCTAGCTATCCCAATAAACCCCAATTCTTTGTAGATAAACTAGCCTACGGGATTGGCACGATCGCTGCTGCCTTCTATCCCCAGCCTGTGGTGGTGAGAATGTCCGACTTCAAGAGCAATGAGTATGCCAATCTCTTGGGAGGGAGACAGTTTGAACCCACGGAAGAAAACCCGATGATCGGCTGGCGGGGAGCCTCTCGTTACTACGATGAAAATTACCGGGAAGCCTACGCCCTAGAATGCCAAGCCCTGAAACGGGTTCGGGATGACATGGGCTTAGTCAACGTGATTCCCATGATCCCCTTCTGCCGGACTCCCGAAGAAGGTAAGAAAGTCATTGCTGAGATGGCAAAACATGGCTTAGAGCAGGGTGTGAATGGCTTACAGATCTACGTGATGTGCGAACTGCCTAGCAACGTGATCATGGTGGACGAGTTTAGTGCTGTCTTTGATGGTTTCTCGATCGGCTCCAATGACCTCACCCAACTCACCCTCGGCTTAGATCGGGATTCTGCCCTCGTGGCAAGTATCTTTGATGAACGGAATGTGGGCGTAAAACGGATGGTCGAGATGGCGATCGCCGGAGCCAAGCGCAATGGCAGGAAAATTGGCATCTGTGGTCAGGCTCCCAGTGATTACCCAGAGTTTGCCCAGTTCCTCGTCGAGCTAGGTATCGATTCCATCAGCCTCAACCCAGACACTGTGCTGAAAACAAGGCTGGATATTGCCAAGGTGGAAAACAGGAAATAGTAAAGGGTTGAATAGTCTTCCTAAGACATAAAAATCCCTAATTTCTAGCTATCTTTTTTCCATTCTGAGAGGGATCGATCGACCGCATTTTGAAAATTTAGAGGGACAATAAATACTTGAGGTAAGGGCTGATTGGGTAGTTGAGATTGCTCCTTGAGAGCTTTGTAAGCGTAGAGAGAGCTTTTATCAAAGGTTTGTTGTCCCAGAAATAGTTGATGAGTCTGTTGATTTTGGAGCTTGGCTTCAATGGTGGCGATCGGGGCATGTAAGCCATACTCAATGAATTGATTATTATCTACCTTCAGGGGACTATTGACCCTACTATCCACTAGTAAACTCAAGAGGAAATCTACTACGGCATCATTGGCTGGCCCATTTTCTGGGCTTTTTATTTGCCAGAGAGAAGTTTTTTGATCTCCTTTAGTAATCTCAATGGTTTGCCCTTTGTTAGTAATAGTTAAATCCGTAATTTCGGCAAGGGTAAAATCAAATAATCGCTGCTGATTTACTTGGTTATTCCCCTGAATAGTGCCTGGTAGAGTCTCTCTTTGCAACTCTAGAAAGTATACCCCGATCGCTAGAATTAGGGCAGTAATCATCAAGACTAAAGTGTTTTTTTGTAATTTCATGACTAGGACTAGGAAGCTATTACATTGCTAGGGGGATAATTGTTAATTAGATTTCTAAAAGACTCTTATCTCCGCCGCCACCACAGCACCCCAGCCGTGGTAAAACCTACCAAGGGAATTATCACTAACGCTGTCCAGCCTAATAATATATATTGGAAAGAATTTAGATTAATCCGGCGGTTTGCAGGACTCTTGGGACGGATGGATAGGGTCTGGTTATTTTGTTGTCCCAGCCAGCCGATCGCATTCAGGATCAAGTCTCCATTTAACTGCTGTTCAAACCAGCCATTAGTAGCAAAAGTGGCATTCCCAAAGATGACGAGGCGAGATTCCCTTGCAGAGCTAGAAGTAGCAGGGCGGCTCAGAGCTACGGCTAAGTTGAGGGGCCCAGGTTTATCAGTGGCTTGATCAAAAACTAGGGGCTGCTGTTCGGGGTTTGCCTCTGCCCAGCTTTTTTCATTGGTAATTACCAAAGGAGTCTGGGTGACACCAGTCACGGGTTGCAGCTCGATCGATCGAGGGAGGGGAAATAGAGAAATTCCTGTCCCCAAATCCCTAGTGATGGGATGGTCGCCATAGGTTGTCACCAGAGAAGTTGCAGCCCCCAAGCCAATTAATCTGCCATTGCCAGAGCCGTCGATCGCCACCCGGTTATCTAAGACCACACCCCAATCCCGGAATAATTCATCCAAACCTGTACCCGTGCGAGCTTCAAGAAGAATCAACAAATTCCCCCCCGCCGCCAGATA